>CAJUFB010000015.1 GCA_910585805.1 uncultured Acetatifactor sp. | reverse complement strand
AAGGCCCTGAAATCCTCCGCAACCACTTAAAGATGTGTGATTACAAGGCTTTCAGAGCCTCATATTTTTTTACGCTGTGCTGATATGAAAACTTCGCTTACATGCCCATCTGCGCAGCCACCTCAGCCGCAAAATCTTCCTGCTTCTTCTCCAGGCCTTCCCCTGTCTCAAAGCGTACAAATCCGCTGATGCTAAGTTCTGCGCCATTCTCCTTGCCAACCTGTGCAATATACTGCGCAACGGTCTGCTTCCCGTCCTCGGCCTTTACATACACCTGCTCTAACAGGCATACTTCCTTCAATTCCTTATTCAGACGGCCGTTGATGGCACCCTCGATCACCTTCTCAGGCTTTCCAGCCATCTTGGGATCCTGCTCGATCTGTGCTGCAATGATCTCACGCTCATGCGCCTTATACTCTTCAGACACATCAGCTGTAGCTACGTACTTTGGACTCAATGCAGCAATCTGCATCGCCAGATTTGTCAAGGCCTCTTTCACAGCATCATTCACAACATTTGTCTTCGCTTCAACGATAACGCCGATACGTCCTCCGCCGTGTACATAAGTCGCAACACAACCCTCAGAAGCCTCTACTCGCTCGAATCTTCTGATGCTCAGCTTCTCACCGATCACGGCAATCTTATCAACCAACACTTCCTTCACAGTCTTGGAAGCATCTTCATTCCATTTCTCCTCCAGCAGTGCGTCCACACTGTCAGCAGTAGAATGGACTGCCTGTGCTGCAACAGCCTTTACGAACTCCTGGAAAGTCTCGTTCTTCGCCACGAAGTCCGTCTCGGAATTTACCTCCACCACCGCTGCCTTCTTATCTCCGTCGGAAGCGATACAGCAGATACCTTCTGCCGCAATCCTGCTCTCCTTCTTCACTGCCTTGGCCTGTCCCTTTTTACGCAGGATCTCCACGGCCTCTTCCATATTTCCATCGGTCTCGCTCAGAGCCTTCTTACAATCTGTCATACCGGCGCCAGTCTGGTCACGCAATTCCTTGACCATAGCCGCTGTAACTGCTGCCATTTATCTCATCCTCCTGATTTTCTTATTAGGAATTATACGTCATTTGTTATACATTCCGTTTGGCAAATATTTCTGCCCGTGAGTATAATTTCTGTAACACATCACAAAAACGCTATGCCTTACGCATTCTCCCGCTCTGCCACTTCTTCAATATCTTCAGCCGCTCCGCTCTCTGCAGCCATCTCGGCTTCGGTATATACAGCTTCGCCCTGGTTTGCCTCAATGACAGCATCTGCCATCTTGGAAACGATCAGCTTCACTGCCCTGATTGCATCATCGTTACCAGGAATGATGTAGTCAAGCTCCTCGGGATCACAGTTGGTATCACCGATGCCGATCAGAGTGATGCCCAGTGCGTGGGCTTCCTGTACGCAGATCCTCTCCTTCTTGGGATCTACTACGAAGATTGCATCGGGAACTCTGGTCATATTCCTGATACCGCCCAGGTTCTTCTCCAACTTCTCCCACTCTTTCTTCAGCTTGATGACTTCCTTCTTGGGAAGGACATCGAAGGTTCCGTCCTCGGACATCTTCTCGATTGCATGAAGTCTGCCGATACGGGACTGGATGGTCTTGAAATTGGTGAGCATGCCGCCCAGCCATCTCTCGTTTACGTAATACATACCGCAGCGCTCTGCCTCGGTCTTCACGGCATCCTGTGCCTGCTTCTTGGTTCCCACGAAGAGAATGGTGCCGCCCTGTGCAGCAATCTCGGACACTGCCCTGTAAGCCTCGTCCACCTTTCCTACAGACTTCTGCAAGTCGATAATGTGGATACCGTTTCTCTCGGTGAAGATGTAAGGAGCCATCTTGGGGTTCCATCTTCTGGTCTGATGTCCGAAATGGACACCTGCTTCAAGCAGCTGTTTCATAGAAATAACGCTCATGATCATACCTCCGTTTGGTTAATTTCTTCCGTATGGCCTTACAGTTCAGTCCCGCGGTGAATGGAGACTGAAACACTTGCCGGATTCGCGTCATTATCCGGTTGACTCCGGCGACTACCCTATCCATCTTGAACCTTCGAATCTGTTTGAGGGACTCCAAAAAACTGACGAAAGCCAGGATCAATCCAGGCACCATCACCGAATCGGCATACGTGTTTTGTCAAATCAGACAATCGGCTGGAACTTCAACGCTCCACACCACGTTGGATTATAGCACGATACCCCCTGCTTTGCAAGGGGTATTCTAAAAATTTATCTGTTTTTCGTAATTATCTCAATGATCTCTTCCTCACTGGTACCAGGCTGAATCTCATATACACCGGCAGTAATCTTCCTGGAATATCCGTTACTGCACAGATAAGCATCAAAAGAAGCAGCATCCTCCACCAGCCCTGCCTCCTCCAGAAGCTCACTGACATGGGCAGACGTCACGCCGAATTCGATGGTAACCGTTACCGCATCTTTAGCCCGACTGCTCTCATCCCCATTGGAAGGTATCTCTCCCCCATCCTGTACACCTGAACCGCCGTTTTCCGGATCATTCCCTCCCGGCGCCGTCCCTGACTCTGTCATAGTCCCTGACTCCGAAGCAGAACCAGCCTGAACCGATTCATCCGTCTCCGGAACACTGCCCGGGTCATTTGCCCCGGAGCTGATATCTATGTCATTTTCTTCCGGATCAACATCTGACTCGCCAGAACCATCCGTGCCGCTGCCATCCGGAATCACATCCCCTTCTCCCGCGGAGCTCGCCCCCGTTGGCAACGGGGATTCCTCCTGAAGGTCTGTCAGTTTCAGATTCTCTCTCTCCACCATTCCCAACTCCAGAGCCTTCGCCTTGATCTCCGCATCACTTAAAGGAATGCCCTTCTCCATCGCCACTCCCATCAACAGGGCCGTAACCATGATGCCGATTCCCAATCCCCGCATTTGATATTTCAGTTTCACTTATTTCCTCGATTCTTATAATGATTAGGATATTTCCTCAGGATTGATTTCGAAACAGATCAATTACCAGCCTTACCTCACCAATCCCCATCTCAAGCTCCTTTGCTATCATCACTGCAGATTTTCCTTTTTTATAAAGTCTTAATATCTTTTCGTTATTATTATCCTGCCCATGCTCCCCGGGCCATTCCTCAGAAACCTGGTCGGCGGCTACCATCTTTTCTTTTTCCTCCGGTTCGGGAAATACAGGTTCCAATTGTTCCCACGCAATCGTCTCCTCAGACTTTACGCCTCCCTGAACCGCTGCTTCCGCTGTCTGCTGCAGGGAACGAACCATCTCCTCCGCTTCTTTCACACTGCCGTTCACTTCAGCTACCGTATTCTTCAGACTGGTGTGCTTGTTATTGAGCATGTCATACAGAAACACGGTCTCTTCATGATTTTTATGGATTTCATTCAGCACAGTATCGGAGTATTCGTTGACCGCCATGATCTTCTCATTGCACAGCCGCTCCAGCGTTCGTTCCGCCTTCTCCATTGCATCGGAAATCGACTCCTCCACCACTTCATCCACATGACCTCTCAGGGACTCAACCTCCCGTCTGACCAACTCCCTGACTTCCTCCTCCGCAGAACGCCCCAGTCCTTCAGATGCCCCTTTCCTGTCAGGGATAAAAAAGCTTAGTACAAATATCACCCCTCCTGCAATCAACAGGATGATTTCCATCATTTCCATTTTTCATCCATTCTCCTACAGTGAAATGCCCTGACTCCTAAATCTTCATATCAAAACCCCCGTGGTTTTTCACCACTACTCTATCCTGAGCCTGCTTTCCTTTCCTTTTTCGTCCGCCGTCTCCGCGGTACTCTCCCTTGCCCTTTTCCTTCGCATCCGGTCTGCTTTCCCTCCATTGGGCATTATCGCTGGTGTGCACTTCCCGAATATTCTGTTCCACGGCTTTCTGAACCTGGTCACTGAAATTTGTCTGATCCACTGCTACCTTATTGTCTTCATTATGCTTGATCGTAGTATAATCCTGCGCCCTGGAAATTGTTGTCAGCTCAATTGCTCCAAATGCCATAAATACACCCTCTTTCCCATAACTTTCCCGTCACTGCCCTGCCGCTGAAAGCAATCCCATGAAAAAACGGGATCTACTGTTCTGTCACATGGGTACCATCCGCACTTCTCCCTCTTCTTTTACAAACTTACAATAACGATAATTATCCTGAAGCAGTCTGGTAGCGCCACCTATCACAATCGTCGTATTGGGATAGACCTGTTCATTGATCACTACGCTTGCGTCTTCACAGCTCTCCATCATATCCTGCAGAGACTGCATCCGTGCATTAAGACGCTCCAGCTCCGTCTTCTTTTCTTCGATCAGCGAAACCACACTTCTCATATATCTTGCCTGGCTTTCATTGAAGGCTATCCCCTTCCGCTGTTTTTCCCTGAAATTATTATAAATCACTTCCGCTGCATTCAGCGTCTTTTTTCTCTCATCAATGGCAGCGGTAACATGTTCAAGCTGGGAGATCAGCAACGGCTCCACTCCTACCTCAAGAGTGGTGGCCGTACTCATGCTGGCCCCCACTGTCTTTGCTATGATCGAATTGGCAGCCTGCACACGGCCTCCCAGGATGATCCCTCTTCTTCCGTCCACCTTCACATCACTGCCCGAGGATACCGTACAGTGCAGAATGGCTTCCGTCTCCACGAAACCGCCTGTCACAATCCTGGAATTCTCCAGGAACTTCACGATAATATCCCCCTTGGCCCTCAGATATCCTTTGCCCATGCCGTTCATACCCTTGGCGATAATGATATTTCCGCCGGCAATGATGGTAGCTCCTTCCACCAGGCCGTTTACCACTACATTCCCTCCGGCTTTTACCTCGAAATTCTCATCCACATTTCCGGCTATCTCAATGCTTCCGTCATAACTGATATTGCCTGTGGACACATTCACTCCCTTCACCTGGTATACACTGGAGACTACCACTTTCTTATCCACCAGAGACACATGCCCGTCTACCTGAGAAGTAATGGAAAGCTTATCCGCTGAAAGCTCAATGTTCTTGCCGAACTTCAGAGTCTCCCGCTTCACTTCCTTTACTTTTATTGCCTTTCCGTACACATCCGAACCGGCTTCCCCATGCTGCTCCGGAATAATGCGCGCCAACACCTGGCCCTTGCGGCACTGGTTAATTGTGGTCAGGTTAAAATAATCCACACGCCCGTCTTCCCTGTGCGCCGGTCTCTTGTGCTGGTTTGTGTTAAATGTATACTCTATTACGGCATCTTTCCCCGGAACGGGCTTCCTGCCCCGGGCCAGTAAAATGTCCGTGCAGTACACCCCTTCTGTCTCAAAATGCTCCTTCAGAGCGTTCTCCTGTATGCCGTATACAATATTCCTGCGCTTTATATCGTCCAGGAAATCCCTCTTTGTCAGCCTCTTTCCGCCGTCCGATGCCGGAATGAACCGAACCGTAGCCATCATGCCGTCCTCGCTGACATCCAGCATATAGGTCTCCGGGCAGACCGGACAATCCCCGTCTCCCAGATGGCAGATCCCGCTTTCACCAAACTGAATCTGCGCGTCTATCCGTTTTTTGTCATATGTGATCTTCAGATCATCCAGATACTTCCAGACTTCATCTGCCCTTATATCCTCCCCAAATTCCTCAGGCGGATACAAGGCAATCCCATATCCGTTAAAATCATTCACCAATCGAAAGTAACCATTCTTCATAGCTTATCCCCCAATACTAATTATTAGAAAGAATACCCATATAGTTCCCCATCTTTACCTTCATCTTTTTCAGAGCTCTGGTATGCAGCTGCGACACTCTGGATTCGGAGACCTCCAGAATATTGCTGATCTCCTTTAACGTAAGTTCTTCATAGTAATAAAGCGTTATTACCTTCTGTTCCTTTTCGGTTAAAAGCTGCAGTGCTTCCCCTAACACCTTCGCCAGTTCTTCCTTCTCTATCCGCTCTTCCGGCGCCTCAAAATGAGAAGTAGTATGTCTCCTGTAATCCTGCGAGATATCGCTTCCCTGCTCCATATACTCATTCAGCGAAACCAGTCCCGTGATCTTCATCTGAGACTGCCATTCCAGATACTCTTCATTTGATATACCCAGGCCTCTGGCAACTTCCTCGTCCGTAGCCATATGCCCTGTACTCTGCTCAACTTCCTTGATTACCGCTTCGATTTTTTTCTGCTTCTGCCTGATGGTTCTTGGAATCCAGTCCATCCTGCGAATCTGATCCAGGATTGCTCCCCTGATGCGCAGGCTGGCATAGGTCTCAAATTTTACATCCTTCAGATAGTCAAACTTATCTATGGCATCGATCAGGCCAAAGATACCATAGCTGACAAGATCTTCATATTCCACATTATAGCCCAGATACATACTAAGCCTGCCCGCAACCACCTTTACAAGAGGAGCATATTCCAGAATCAACTGCTCTCTGACTTCCGGTGATTTCATTTTCGCATATATTTCCAACAGTTTCTTTCTGCCTGCTTCATCCATGAAATCCGGCTCCTCCTTTTTATATTATCATAACTGCCCGATGTGCAATCTGTCAAGGATAATTTATACTGCGCACCGGTTGAATTTGCAGTACAACCCGACTGCAGACCGCCAGCCAGGTATTTTCCCAGAGGCATCACTGTAAATCCTGGCGGTCTGCAGTTTAATCCTGCAGGGCATCCTGACCCACATCTTCAGAATTTTCCGACTCCTTTTCGATCACTTCCCCCTCTTCCCTGAGCCGCTCCTCGTTCTGCCGCTCAAAGTAATCCAATGTCCACTTTAATATGCTTCCAAGCACATAAAAGAGCAATAACACCACAAACATGGAAACCAGCTTCTCCGTCATGGTGTATTTCTCTATAAATGTAATGATACATGTCACCGCACCGGCTGTCAGCATCAAAAGAAGCGGTAAATTCTTCCTGTTCATATACTTATCCCCTTCAGATAATCTTCTCGGGTTTTCCCACGGCACGAATGTGGAAAGCACCGGTTTCCGGGTAAAAAATAACCGTTCTGCCGTAATTTGCCCCTGTATCCTGCGCCAGAATGGGAATCCGCAGCGCGTTCAGCTTTGCTTTGGTAGCTTCCACATTCCGGTTTCCCACCTGCGCTACCGAAGCGCCGCTACCGCTTCCCTGGAAATTGAACATGGTAGCGCCTCCGGCTATTTTAGCCACCATCCGGACACGCCTTGCTCCCTGTCTTTCCATCTGCCTCACCAGCTCTTCAATACCTGTATCCGCAAATTTGGCAATATTGTGCTGCCCCGTCGTTATTGCTTTACTGTCTGGCAACATGATGTGCACCAGACCGCCAATCTTATTCATCGGATCCCTGATTGCAATACCGACACAGGAACCCAGCCCCAGAGTCATCACGCCATTGGGGCTAACGCAGGTCTTCAAGTCTGCTATTCCTACCTTGATTATTTCACTCATGATCCATTTCCATATCCTTTTATCCGTTCTATCACAATTTGCGATTCCGCCTGGCTGTGTACCCTATTTAAAATCCACAGGTACCCCCAGCGCGGTCAATATTTTCTCATAAGACTCCAGATCCGGAATCAATATAAAGTATCCGTCCAGCTTTACCTCATCGTAAAACTGCGACTGTATCAACAGGATCTTATCGCCGAAAATCCCAAACTGAATCGCCGGCACGCTTAAAATAGCCCCTGCCATATCAACAGTGATCGCCGGTGGTGATGGAATGACTGTCAGGTTTGTCATCTTTGACAGCGAATTCAGATAGGCTCCCGTAATGATATTGCCCACTTCCTGCATTGCGGACAGTCCCATCTCTTCAAATTCACCGCCCTCCGGCAGCATACCCATGGTAATCTTCTGGATCAAATGTCTGGCGCTGTGCTCTTCCACCATAAACATCATACTGCCCGTGATATCGCCCTCCACGCCCAAGTACACACCTGCCATGATCTGCTCTTCGCCGCCCATCAGATCTCCAACCTCAGAGAATTCCAGAAGCCTGACCTGCGGAACCTTCATATCTACCTTACATTGCAGCATCTGGGACAGTGCCGTCATAGCATTCCCCGCACCGATGTTGCCGATTTCCTTCAGCACATCATAATAATTATCCGTAACCTGCTGTAACATCACATCGCTCATATGTTGCTCTCCTTACATTACTCTGCTTATCCACGCTCATCGGAAGCATATTTCTTTTTCAGCCTGTTGCGCCTTTCTTCCTCGAAGATATATTTGATGATCTCCTCCCTGACTGTCGGATCCAGATCATAAAACTGCACACGCTGTTCGTAAGTCCCCTTCCTGTTTGACAGCTCAATGGAGCTGATCACCCTGCTGATCACTTCATATTTCTTATGCTCCCCATTATTCATCAGATGAAAACAACAGTAGAGCAGGCTGTCCGGCTCATAACGATGCGTAGACAGAAAACGCAGTCCCCCGCCGCTGATGTCCACTATAACGCTCTGCTTCAGCGGTAGCCCCTTTGCCAGTGTATAAGGCAGCTTGTTCTCTATGGTCAGGACTTCATCCTTCTGCAGATTGCGGGTAGACATCTCCAGGGCGCACCCCAGACGATAAAACTCCCTTCTCTGATACTTGCGCAGATTGCTTGTCATCTCCATCAACAGGAGATAGGTATTATTGCTCTTGTACCGGTCAATGATCCTGGCAAGGCACTGAAACAGTCCGCTTGCTCCATAAAACACCATATCGAACTCACCGTCCACAGGAAGCAGGATCAGCTTGGTCTTCTCCATTGGCATTGTAATCTCTATGGTATCCTCGGACTGGATATCATATACCGTACTGTTGTAGACCTTTCCCGGTATTCCCGGCTGTTCATCGTTCTCACGCGCTACAGCCTGTAATTCAATTTTATCCCCTACGGAAATAAATTTGGAAAACATAACAACCACCACCTTTTTTTATTTTATCATCCGGCTGTTTTTCGCCCTGCATATCTTTCCCTATCTTCGGCCTGCAATGATATGAGAGAAAAAAGCCGCCATTCCTCTCTTTGGCTGACGCTCCTCCTCCGCTTTATCCAGAAGCCTTCCCGCAATACGCTCATAAGCCAACGTGGACCTTGCACTGGGATTGTGCAGGGAAACAGGTGTCTGCTGCATTACAGAGCGCGACAGTTGTGAATCCTCCGGCACACATCCCACGTACAATATGGGAACTTTTAAGTAGCGTTCAACCACCGCGTTCAATTTATCATAAAGAATCTTTCCTTCCGACTCCTTCGACACTCTGTTGGCAATGAGCTTTACCTTTGTTGCCTCCGGGTCAAACCTCTTATGGCGGTACAACGCCTTCAGCAGGGAATAAGAATCCGTGATGGAAGTGGGCTCCGGCGTGGTCACCAACAGTATCTCGCCGCTCGCCACCAGAAATTCCAGTACCGCATCGGAAATACCGGCTCCTGTATCCACAATGATAATATCAGCAATCGTATCCAGCTGGGAAAGATTCTGGATAATGTAATTCAGGTAATCGCGATTCAGATTAGACATGCCCGCGATGCCGCTGCCCCCGGATATGAAGCCTACGTCCATGGGGCCCCATGTAATAATATCCGTAATCCGTTTCCCCTGATAGATCAGATCACACAGGTTATGTTTCGGAACCGCCCCAAACATGATCTCTATGTTGGCAAGACCAAAATCCGCATCCAGTATAATGACCCGCTTTCCCATTTTTCGGAACTGAATTGCCAGATTTATGGAGGTATTGGACTTTCCTACGCCGCCCTTGCCGCTGGTAACTGTAATGACACGAGCCAATGGTCTGGGCTGCTGCTGGCCTGCTTTTAGGATACGTAATTGTTCTGCCTGATCCATATAGTACCTCCTGTTCCGGTTTTGTCTTAGTTCCTCTCCTGCCTGATGCTCAGGATCTGCTTTACCGTCTTCTGGGGATTGAACTGCTCGATATCACTGGGCACATTCTGTCCGTTGGTCACAAATGCCACCGGCTTGCCGGTAAACAACCTCATATTTAACAGATTTCCCATGGCCGCAGTCTCGTCAAGCTTCGTAAAGATCAGCTGAAAATCCGCCACGCTTTCATAAGTTGCCACGATCTTCAACAGATCCTTATACTTCGTAGTAGCCGACAGAACCAGAAATGTCTGGCAGTCTCCCGTCTCCTGCAAAGCCTCATAAAGCTTTTTCATATGTCCCAGCTGCTCTTCATTCTTATGAGAATGTCCCATGGTGTCTACAAAGATGTAATCATAATTTACAAACTCCCCCACCGCTTCCCGGACTTCTTCTTCCGAATAAATAACACGGAAGGGAACCTCCAGAATATTGGCATAGGTTCTGAGCTGCTCCACCGCGGCAATCCGGTAAGTATCCGCAGTCAGAAGCGCCACTTTCTTTTTTTCCTCCACTGCATAACTGCTGGCGATCTTTGCTATAGTGGTCGTCTTGCCTACCCCTGTAGGCCCCATAAAAATGACGATCCTGGGCGCACCCTCCGCAGATACAATGCCCTGAGCCCTGCCGAATTTTAAGATCATTTTCTGGTATATATTTTCCAGAATATAATCTATGGGCAGATTCGCCTGTCCTGACATATCCACATCATTCACAATCTGATTCGCGTATTTCTCATCCACTTCGCTTTCCAGCATGGTATTATACAGAAGCCGCAGAAAACGCTGCTGCTCCGTGATCTCTTCCGACTGCGCTTCCTCCTGTGTTTCCTCCTCTGCCGCTCCTTCGGAACCGGAATTCACCTTCCTGTCAGCAGTACTCTCCCGCTCCGCTTCACTCTGCTGAAAACGTGTCATCAAAAGAGACTGCAGACTGTCAAGCTTTTTCTCAATGGAGATCCTGTCCTCCGGCTCCAGGGCATTCTCATATGAAAAATCTTCCGACTGCGCAGTATTATCACCGGAAAGCTTTTTCATGGGATGGGAAACCGCTTCTTTTTTAACCGGAGCGGAAGCCTTCTCCCGGCGCACAGTCCCCAGCGTATCACTCTCTTCCTCCAGAGCCACGGTCACCTCCACCTGCCTGGCGCGAAAAATTGCCCTCAGCCCTTTTCTCTCCACAGCCTTCACATTCATGATGACAACGCCGCTGCCCAGTTCTTTCCTGGCTGTAGCCAACGCTTCCTCTTCAGTTTTTCCCGCAAACTTCTTAATAATCATTTTATGCCGTCACCATCCCAACCGACTGTAGTTCCACATTAGATTCCACTTCATTGTAAGAGACCACCACAAGCTCCTTATAATAATCCTCCGTCAGGCGTTTGAAATACATCCGCACAATAGGAGACGTAATGATAATGGGATTCTTCCCCAGACTCTCCAGCTTTTGTACTTCCTTTCCCACAGAATCGATGATTGCCCTGGATCTGTTCGGATCCAGATTCAGGAAAGCCCCGTTTTCCGTCTGCTTTACACTTCCCATGATCTCCTGTTCCACCTTCGGATCCAAAGTAACCACATTGGTAGTCTCATGGTTCGGAAAGTATTTCGTGGAAATGGCCCGTTTCAGGCTCTGCCGGACATACTCTGTCAGGATATCGGTATCTCTGGTGGCAGGCGCATAATCTGCCAGCGTCTCCATAATCGTCAGCAGATCCCTGATGGAAATTCCCTCCTTCAGCAGATTCTGCAGCACCTTCTGGATCTCACCAAGCCCCAGAAGCTTGGGTACCAGCTCCTCCACCAGAGAAGGATTGGTCTCCTTCAGATTGTTGACCAGGTTCTGTACATCCTGTCTGCTCAGCAGGTCGGCAATATACTGCCGGATGATTTCCGTCAAATGAGTAGCAATAATGGAAGGCGGATCTACTACCGTATATCCCAGGCTTTCCGCTCTCTCCCTCTGCCCCTCTGTGATCCAGATGGCCGGCAGATGGAAGGAAGGCTCAAAAGTAGGAATACCCGTAATCTCCTCCTCCACATACCCGGGGTTCATAGCCATATAATGATCAAACAGGATCTCTCCCTCGCTGACCTGGATTCCCTTTATCTTGATAATATACTGATTGGGATTCAGCTGGATATTATCACGCAGACGGATAATAGGAACAACAGTCCCCAGCTCCAATGCAATCTGCCGCCGTATCATAACCACACGATCCAACAGGTCACCGCCCTGATTCATATCAGCAAGCGGAATAATTCCGTAACCGAATTCCAGTTCAATGGGATCCACCTGCAAAAGACTGGCGACATTTTCAGGCTGCCTCATTTCCTCTGCTGCAGCCTCATCGCTGTCCACTTCGCCCTCAATCGCAGCAGTCTCCAGATTGTTGGCAATCATTCTGCCGCCTACGATAAACAGAAGCCCCATTCCCATAAAAAGAATCGTGTTCAGATCTGTAAACACTCCCAGGAAGACCAGTGTCCCCCCTACCATGTACATTACCTTTGGAATGCCGAACAACTGCTTTACGATCGCAGGGCCAAAGTCTGCCTCTTTACTTCCCTTGGTAACCAGCACGCCAGTTGATAATGAGATCAGCAAAGAAGGGATCTGGCTCACCAGGCCGTCACCTATCGTAAGAATACCATAATTATTCAGCGCTGATGTCACATCCATACCATTGCGCAGCATACCCATGGCAATACCGCCAACTAAATTGATCAACGTCAACAAAAGTCCTGCGATAGCATCTCCCTTTACGTACTTCACAGCACCGTCCATGGAACCGAAGAAACTGGATTCCTGCTGAATCTTGTCACGCCTCTCCTTTGCTTCCTTATCATCAATGGCTCCTGTATTCAGATCTGCATCAATGGCCATCTGCTTACCAGGCATTGCATCCAGGGTAAACCTCGCTGTTACCTCCGCCACACGTTCAGAACCTTTGTTGATCACCAGGAACTGAATCATGATCAGTATAATGAATACAATGGATCCTACAATCAGATCACCGCCGCCTACAAATTGTCCGAAAGTCATTACCACATTGCCGGAAGTACCTGTAGTAAGGATCAGTCTGGTAGAAGAGACGTTCATGGCAATCCTGAAAATAGTGGTAAACAGCAGAATCGTAGGAAAGTACGACATATCCAGTACTTCCTTGATAAACATACAGGCAAACAGAATGGTAAAGGCAATGGCGATATTAAACGCCATAAACACATCCAGAACCGTTGCCGGAAGAGACACAATCAACATGATAAACGCTATCAATACATAAATTGCCACCATAGAATCTGTCCTGGCCAGTCTCCCATTCATGTTCTGCTGCTCCTCCTTTAAATTTTACCCTGAAGCTGATATACAAATGCAAGTACTTCCGCCACCGCCTGATATAATTCCGGCGGCACCGCCTGCCCTATATCCACATTCGCATAAAGCATCCGGGCCAGTGGTTTATTTTCCACAATCTCAATTCTATTTTCCCTGGCTACCTCCTTGATACGGGCTGCCAGATAATCTTCGCCTTTCGCAACGACCAGCGGTGCATCCGCCACCTTAGGATCATATTTGATCGCTACGGCGTAGTGAGTGGGGTTGGTGATAACCACATCTGCCTGCGGCAGATCCTGCATCATACGCCGCATGGAACTTTCTCTCATCTTCTGCCGTATCTTATTTTTAATCTGCGGATCGCCTTCCTGCTGCTTATATTCTTCCTTGACCTCCTGCTTGGTCATCTTCATATCGTTTTTGAATTTGATCCTCTGATAAGCGAAATCAGCAAACGCGATCAACATATATAACACGGCAATCCGGATTCCCAGATCCGTAACTGTTTCGGCCGCCAGCTGCAATGCCTGCATCAATGTCACGTCATACAGGTTCATCAGCACAGACCATTTATCCTTCAGATAATTATAACATACATATAAGATCAGGGCAATCTTCGCAATAGACTTGACAAGTTCTACCACTGAGTTCAGCGAAATAATCTTCTTAAATCCTTTTATTGGATTCAACTTACTGAACTTTGGCTTTATGGGATCCAGTGTAGGCTTCCACTTTACCTGAGCCACATCTGTTACAAATGCGATCAGGAAACCCACTGCAAAAACGGGAGCTACTATATACAATACCTGCAGCAGCATCTGCCGGAACAAAATACCCGTATCCCGCTCAGGCATTGTACCCTGCCGGAATATAACGATATCCGTTATCCTGCTGTAGACATTGTTGAAGATATCCAGAAACTGGACTCCAATATGCCCCACCCACAGCTTCAATATCAGAAACAGGGCCAACAGTTCCAACCCGTTGGTAATCTCACGGCTCTTTGCAACCTGTCCCTTTTTCCGGGCATCCTCCAGTTTTTTCTGAGTAGCGGGTTCTGTCTTCTCACCGCCCATGCCTTCTTTTGCAAAAAATTGCAGATTATAATGAATCATGTCATACCTCCCACAAAGGAAAGCATTATCCGTTTCATCTCATCAAAGATAAAATCTGCGATTCCCGGCAGAATCCCCGCCGTTAAAAAGAGGATGGACAACCCCACCAGGATCTTCAGCTGGATACCGACCGCAAACATGTTCATCTGCGGAGAAACCTTAGCAAGAATTCCAAGGACAGCATTCAGCAGCAGAATGGAACAAAAAATCGGAAGGACGATCCTGAATCCGATGATAACATAGTCCCCCAGAAATACAAGCATGGACTCCAACAGGGAGTCTGTATGGAAGACCGCGCCATTTACCGGGATCAATTCAAACGTATCTGCCAGGGCGCCGAACAGATACCGATACATTCCTGTCGCAAGCATCATGAACATCAGCACATATTGATACAGCACACCTGTGATGCTGGTACTCTCCCGGCTTGTGGGATCCATCAATGTCACCATGGACAAACCAGTCTCCATATCTGCAATGGAACCCGCAAAATTTACAATTGTAGTACATATGTTTGCGGCAAATCCGATCAGCAGCCCTACCATGGCTTCTTTCATTACAATAACGGCATATCCCGTCACTGTGGAATACTGAACCGGCTGCGCCGGTGTCAGCGCCTGATACAGAAGCAGCGACGTGAAAAAGCTGATGCCGACACGCACATTCGCCGGAGTATTTTTCATGCTGAAAAACGGAGCGACAAATACGAAGCAGCTCACTCTCACCAGTATCAGCAGAAAATATTCCAGATCATAAACAGAAAAGGAGTAGCGAACCATTTATCCAGGCTCCTTTACCGATGCATGTAAAGGCCGAAATTTGACCACAGCGACACCATAAACTCCACCATGGCGTTCATCATCCAGTTTCCAAAGATTACCAGCGAAAGAAAAACACAGACAATCTTGGGCACAAAAGTGAGTGTCTGTTCCTGAATGGAAGTCACTGTCTGAAAGATACTGACAATCAGACCCACGCACAGTGAAACCAGCAGAACCGGCAGCGACACCTTAATGATCAGAAACAGGGCGTCTCTCGTAATATCCATTACCGCATCAATTGTCATACCAAACTTCCTCTCTGTCGTTTATCGGGAATTGTCTTCTGCGGCAATTCCCAGACACATCATACTCGTGAGCGCGAGTATGAAATTTTCAATAATAAAATGACTCCACCAACTGCCCGATGATCAGATTCCATCCGTCCGCCAGCACAAACAACAATATCTTAAAAGGCATGGAAATCGTGGTGGGCGGCAGCATCATCATACCCATACTCATAAGAGTGGACGCCACCACCATGTCAATGACGATAAAGGGTACATAAATTACAAATCCGATCCAGAATGCTATCCTCAGCTCACTGAGCATAAAACTCGGAAGCAATACGGACAAGGGAATATCTCCCAGCGTTGTTCCGTCCCACTCCTGACCCGAAATATCCATGAACAGCTCCACGTCTTCCAGCTGCGTATGGTCGTACATAAACAAACGCAGCGGCTCGACACCTCTCTCCAATGCCTCATCCAGATTAATCTCCCCGGCCTCATAGGGCTGGTATGCCTGCTCATTAATCTGGGTGATCGTGGGTTCCATGATAAAAAAAGTAAGGATCAACGCCAGGCCTACCAGCACCTGATTTGGCGGTGCTGTCTGCGTATTCAGCGCGGCGCGGGTAAAGTGCAGCACGATAATAATACGCGTGAAGGAGGTCATCATGATCAGGAGAGTGGGGGCAATGCTGATCAGCGTCAAAGTCAGCAGTATCCTCAGCGAACCGCTGATCTCCCCGTTTCCATTGCCGAACGAGATATTCAGGACATTATCCGCATCCTGACTTCCGCTGGCATACACTCTCATTGAACTTAGAATGCACAATATGCCCACCATAACGAGTAGGCATATTGCGGTTGCTATTCGCTTGAATATAAGCTTATTTTTCATCATGCATCTGCTTTTCCTTTGGCTCCTCCCGGGCGGCTTTTGTCTTCCCTGCAGCTCTGTCGAGAAGCTCTCTGAAACTGAGATGCTCCGCGGGAGCCACCTCCTTCAGCTGTTCTCCCGAGATCTCACCCAACATGGTAACTGTATCCTTACAGACAGCAATTACCATGTACTTCTCGCCTGCCCGTATGATCTGAATATATTTATTATTCGCAATACGAGTGGTCTCTATTACCTGAATATTTTCATTTGCACTCTGCTGCTTCTGATAATTGGCCATCCATCTGGTGGTCCATGCGGTCACGCCCAGCACAGCCACAAAAACCACCAGGACAGTGATAAACTGTGCATAGCTTCCAGCACCGAAAGCAGCTCCCATTACAGGAATGAGCAATTCCATCAGCCAACAACCTTCTTTACAGCCTCAAGAACCCGATCCTCCTGGAAAGGCTTTACGATGAAGTCCTTTGCACCTGCCTGAATGGATTCCACAACCATGGCCTGCTGTCCCATAGCAGAACACATGATAACCTTGGCATTAGGATCCAGCTTCTTGATCTCCTTCAGAGCCTGAATACCATCCATCTCCGGCATGGTGATATCCATCAGCACAAGATCCGGAGACAGCTCCTTGTATTTCTCCACAGCCTTTGCCCCGTTTTCAGCCTCACCAGCCACATTGTAACCGCCCTTGGTGAGGGTATTCTTGATCATCATCCTCATGAATGCGGCATCGTCACATACCAAAATATTCTTCGCCATTTGAAATTTCCTCCTACTTGATAATTTCAGTTACTCTTACGCCAAAGCTCTCTTCAATTACTACTACCTCTCCCTTTGCCACAAGCTTGCCGTTAACCAGTACATCTATCGGTTCCCCGGCAATCCGTTCAAGTTCAATGATCGTGCCTGGCGCAAAGTCAAGAATTTCGGAAATCGACTTGGTCGTACGTCCAAGTTCTACGGTGACACTCAGCGGAACATCCATGATCAGGCCGATATTCTCCTGTCCCGCGACCATTCCTCCCTCATTGGAAAAGTTCTGAAACTGCGCTGTCTGCACATTATAATTCTGCGGAACCGCTCCCTGAGGCATTCCCATCTGAGGATACATGCCCATCGGCATCCCATACATGCCCTGTTGAGGATACATACCCTGCTGCGGCGCTCCCATCTGAGGGTTCATTCCCTGCGGCATCCCATACATGCCCATCTGGGAATTCATATCCATCTGTGGATTCATGCCCTGCGCCATACCCATTTGAGGGTTTGCTCCCCCCATCATTCCAGAGGCCATACCTGCATTCATGTCATTCATTCCCATCTGCGGAGCAGAACCGGCATTACCATTCATGCCATTCTGCATACCGGCGCCCGCTCCCGTATCTGAAGTCGGCGCTGCCTTCGGCTCTTCTGCCGCAGAATTGGATTGGGAATTCATGAAAGTATCTACTACATTGCGCGCAAAATCTACCGGATACAATTGCATGATGGAACTGTCAACCAGATCATCAATCTGCATCCGAAAAGAAATCTTGACAAATACACCTCCAAGAAACGGCGAGACATCTTCGCCATTTTTCACCTGTGCCAGATCAAGCAGGGAAGCCTCTGGAGGGCTGATATCAATCTTCGTCTGCATCATTGTGGAGAGAGAAGTGGCCGCCGCTCCCATCATCTGATTCATTGCCTCAGAGATAGCGCTTAAATGCAGCTCTCCCAGTTCTCCATCCGTATTAGTGCCGTCACCTCCCATCATCAGGTCAGTGATCACCTTTACATCATGCTCTTTCAATATCAGGATATTTGTGCCGTCCAGACCCACAGTATATTTGATCTGAATGAACACACAGGGTCTCTCGTACTGGGTCAGCAAATTATCCCATTTACAGAACTCCACTTCAGGAGTCGTGATATTTACCTTTCTGTTCACAAGAGAATATAATGTAGTAGCCGAAGACCCCATACTGATGTTGGCCACCTCACCAATGGCATCTTTCTCCACATCTGAAAGGAGTTCATCCGCCTGCGCCATCTCCTGGATGATATTCGCTGACCCTCCACTGACTTCTTCATCATTTCCAATCGTTTCCGGCTCTTCTTCACCCAGATTCATGCCGGCAAGTAAAGCGTTTATCTCGTCCTGGGACAACCCGTCCATTGCTTACTCCTCCTCTCTAATAACCGATGTGATCCTGACAGCATAAAAATCCTTTTCCGTACCGGGCAAAGCCGTAAACTTCCTGATATCACCCACATACACATTCATATCCTGATCCACTCCGGTATCAAGCCTGATACAGTCTCCCACCTGCAGATTCAGGAAATCATTTACGGAAATCTTACTCTTGCCCAGAACTGCCCGAATCGGTACATCCACCTTGCGCAGCATGGACTCAATATAAGCCTCATAATTTTCATCATGATTCTCCTGCATGGTAGAATACCAGTATTTTGTATTCAGCTTATCCATGATATCTTCCAAAGTAAAGAACGGAAGACAGATATTCATGAACCCTTCTACGTCCCCAATCTTGATCTCCAGGGTCACAATCGCGACCATGTCGCTGGGGGCTATAACCTGTGCAAACTGTGAATTCGTTTCCAGACGGTTCAATACAGGTGCTATATCGATCACGTTTTTCCACGGCTCCCGCAGAAGCTGGGTCAACATCACTAATATCTTCTCTATAATGATCTGCTCAATCTCGGAAAATTCTCTCCCCTTCTCCAGAGGCACACCGCTCCCGCCCAGCATGCGATCCAGCATGGCATATCCCAGATTGATACCCAATTCCATAATGATAGATCCATTCAACGGTGCAAAGTTGACGATTCCCATAATAATAGGACTGGATAACGAATTTGTAAATTCATTAAATGTGATAGCCTCGGAGCCTACCACCGCCACCTGCACATTTTTACGCAGATACACCGGAAGATTCGTGGAAACCAACCGGGCATAATGCTCAAATATGATCTCCAGAGTCCTCAAATGCTCTTTGGAAAACTTTGTCGGACGGCTGAAGTCATAATTTTTGACTTTCTTCTCGTCCTTTGGCTGCATCTGGTCGGCGTCCAACTCACCTGAAGACATCGCATTCAGCAGGGCGTCAATCTCCGCCTGAGAAAGTATCTCGGCCACACAAGCTCACCTCCTGTCGCATGCTTTCTAGGCGACGCATGCTTTATTTCATGACTGTATTTCTCATTGCCCATGTCTGCCACATCCATCAGCTGCCACCGTACTTTATATTGCTGAGGGTAATTCCGTAAATGAACTTTGACTCAAACAGATTCTGGATCGCTGTAAGCATCTCATTCCTTATATCCCCGGTAAAGGAAGCTCTGCACTCCTCCTCTGTATAATTGCTCACCACCCGTTCCACCGCATCTTTGATCATACTGTCATAATCAGCGATCGATCCCGAATACTGCGCAAAATCATCATGTGTCTTATCCATGAGCAGTGAAATATCAAATACAAGATACACCTGCTTGCTGCTTGTGCTGGTAGTGCCGTCACTATTAGTCACCTGCGAATAGGCCAGCGGGATCATCATCTGATCCATCACATGAGTATACGTGTCTGAAAGAGACACCTCAGGACCGGCACCGGGGGTATACAGCTCCAGATTCATCGCCACGCCGATACTGTCCATCAGTTCCGCGGTTTTCTTGTTTGTGCTGATGACGTTGGTCATCATGACTGCCGACAATGCTATATTCACGATCATCAGCACCAGGATAAGCACACTCAGTAAATTCTTTTTCATGTCTAAAAAGCCCTTTCTTCCATCCCATCTCTCTTATTGCGCGGACGGATTATAGATTAAGATCTCAACCCTTCGGTTTCTGCTTCTGCCTTCCGATGTGCCATTGTCAGCGATCGGTACCCGTTCTCCCATCCCGGCATGCTTTACTCCTACCGGATTCAGAGAAGTACTCTCCAAAAGGTAATAGAAGACGGACAATGCTCTGGCACTGCTCAATTCCTCATTGCTGGGATACTGTGCGCTGTTGATGGGAACATTGTCGGTATGCCCCTCTATCTCAATGGTTCCGTCTCCGTAGCGCTCCAGGATCACCCCCACCTTATCAATGATCAGCTGTGCTTCCTCTTTGAGCTGCGCACTTCCGGAATCAAACAAAAGCCCGCCATTCATAGTCAGCTTGACATACTGAGCAGTAAAACTGATTTCCACCTCATCGGCGATCTCATTCTCCCGAAGTGCTTCTTCTATTGCCTCCGCACGTTCTTCATTTTCCTGCAGCCGCTGCTCCTCCAACATTTCTTCCAGTGCTTCCGGAGACTTTTCAAATTCTTCCATGCTCTCCCCATCTGTATCACTGTCCGCAACCTTACCTGTACTGTTTATGTACTGGTCAAGCTCATTCAGCTGGCTGACACCGTTGCTGATCAGGATACCGTCCCCTATGGCGGAGGCGCCCCCGTCAAATATGCTGAAAGTATTATTCATGGCTGCCACGAATTCCTGAAGCTTCGCTTCCTCAATACTCGACATGGCAAAAAGCATAACGAAAAAGCAGAGCAGAAGGTTCATCAGATCACTGAATGTCGCCATCCACGCCGGCGAACCCGCCGGTGGCGCATCTTCCTTGCGCTTTGCCATTATTCCTCACCCCCTGCATCTCCTCCGGCGGCTTCCCTGTCCTGAGGAGAAAGGAAGGATTTCAGCTTCTCCTCGATTACTCTGGGGTTCTCCCCTGCCTGAATGGACAGCAGCCCCTCAATCATAACCTCTTTCAACATCATCTCTGCGGCATTATCCACTTTCAGCTTATTGGACACCGGGGTACAGATTGCATTCGCAAGCACGGAACCATAGAAAGTGGTAATCAGGGCCACGGCCATGGCCGGTCCCAGCGTAGCCACATTATCCATATGATACAACATGTCTACCAGACCGATCAGGGTACCGATCATACCCCAGGCAGGACCCATGGCACCAAGTGTATCCCAGAAGCCGATGCAGGTCTTATGTCTCCCTTCAATACTGACCAGTTCCGTCTCCATGATGGCACGCACCAGTTCCGGATCCGTTCCGTCTACCATCAGAAGGATACCTTTCTTCAGAAAAGCATCATCCATATCCGCAGCCGCTTCCTCCAGGGACAGAAGCCCTTCCTTACGTGCCACATTCGACAGGTCGATAATCTTGCTGATCATTTCCGCCGTATTGATGGCCGGAGCCTTGAATACCAGTGCAAAACTCTTCAGACCATTGATGAAATCGGCAAGACTGTGCGATGCCAGCGTAGCGGCAAAGGCACCGCCGAAGGTAATAACTGCCGACGGCATATTCCAGTATTCCTTCACCAGGTTATTGATACCTGCACCGTCTATGATACCATAGAGCATCATCGCAAAACATAAAATAATACCAAGTAAAGACGCAATATCCACGAGAATCACCTAACTCTTTTGCTTTTTGTTGGAATGCCTTTCTTCCATTATTCCGCAAAAATACCCTTTCTATATGATTTTACAAGATTTTTTATCTCTTGTCTACTTTCTTTTACAATTATTTTTTTCCCGGTGGTGAGAGTGATCACCGTATCCGGAGTCTCCTCCACAATCTCAAACAGATGCGGATTCGCCAAAATCTTTGTACCGTTTAATTTCGTCACTTCAATCATATCGAAACCTCTTGCATCACTATCATCCCGCTAACCTGTCATACCTGCCACCACCTTAGCTTCACAACACAGCTTCCGTTTCTGATAGCCATATGATAGGAATTGCCATAAAACAGTCCGTCTAAATTCCTTACCCCACAGCAAAAGCAAAAACCTTCCGAAACTGCCGACAGACCCGCCCAACCGTATCGTCCCCGGATCTGCCTGACTGCATCCTGCTTACCTTCTGTCCAATGAATAGGGGGACAGACCCCTGCCCCCCTATTATAACACATTCTCTTGAATAATGCGAGTATAAATTAACGCTTCAGGTTTGTTAATTCTTCCAATAAAGTATCGGATACAGTTATAATACGGCTGTTTGCCTGGAAACCACGCTGGGTAGTTATCATCTCGGTAAATTCCGAAGAAAGATCCACGTTACTCATCTCCAGCTGGCCTGTGGACATGTAATCGCCCTCCGCGGTGATGTCCACACCGATGCCGTCGAAGGAGCCGGAGTTCAGTGTAGCGGCATAAAGATTATCCGCCAGTTTTTCCAGACCGGATGCGTTGGCAAATTTCGCGGTTGCTATCTGCCCCAACAACTTGGTCATGCCATTGTCGTAGGTTCCATAAATCATACCGTTCTGCTGCACGGATAATCCTTTCAGGACACCATTGCGGCGTCCGGAACCGGTACTGAACTCATCGTCTGCACCGTTGGTGGCACCGATGGTGGATGTACCCTTGTTGTCTACATTGGTGGTAGATGACAGGTCAATGTCGATATCTTTAAAATTGCCATTGCCGATACCGCTCAGATTCAGGGTAATCACAGACGGAACATCCCCGCCTTCCGCGACTTTTCCTCCCTCTACTCTTTCGAATGTACCATTTTTAGCGTTATATTTAACGATCACTCCCGTGAATTCGCGCCCTGTGGTCTCAAAGCCTTCATCTGTCGTACCAGTACCAGTATTCACCAGACTATCAAGCGTAGGTGCCTTTGCATTATTAGAATCATTTTCTCCATATATCATATCCCTGATCGTACATGTAACTGCCTCTACAGGGGGAGTCGCATCCGGATTTGCCGGGGTAACCTCATAAATCTTACTCAGGAAATCCTCTGTTGAGCCTTTATATCCATACGCTTTTGCAATATTATCAAGCTGCTGCTCTACAGATATTTCCTCTGCATCTGCCGGGTTTGTAGGCTTATACGCTGTATCCCCCTGAATAGCTGTCAGACTCGCAAGTTCCTTTCCATCCGCGTCCTTCAGCACACCATTCTCCCACTTATAACCCTTTCCCAAAGCCACTCTGCCTGACTGTGCCTGCGTCTGTGTCTGACCAAATACCGCAGCTTTCTGCTCAGCCGTCATCTCAACCTCTTTCCCGTCCGAATCAGTGATCTTATCCAGTTCCAGGCTATATTCGTTCTTCGCATCGGTTTCTGACTGCTTAAATACAAATTTTGCATTATAGCTGTATCCCAAATCATCATAAAACTGGAAGTTCACAACCTTGCCGCTGCTGCTGGTCACATCCGTGTCAAGCTTATCAAGGATACCTGACATATACCCCTGAGTGGTAGCTTCCGGAGGATAATTCATATTAGCCGTATTCATAATACGAAGAGCAGACACGCTGTCCTTCTTAATCGCACCGGTCTCCTCGTCCACCTGCCATCCCATGACACTGTAGCCGATACTGGTCATGGCCAGGTTCCCCGCGCCGTCCACATAGAAAGAACCGTCTCTGGTAAAGTAATTCTCCTGTCCATTGTTGACGATAAAGAAATTCTCGCCGGTAATCATGATGTCAAAAGGATTCCCCGTTGACTGGCTGGCCCCCTGTCCGGTAATGTTGACATTAATGGCGCTGGTCTTTACACCCAGGCCGATCTGCCTGGGATTCACGCCTCCGGTTCCCGTGCTGGCATTGGCTCCGCTGGCCCTCTGCGTCGTCTGGCTCATCAGCGCCGCAAAAGTCATGGAACTGGACTTGTATGCAACTGTGTTAACGTTTGCGATGTTATTACCTATAACATCCATTCTGGTCTGGTGCGCCTTAAGGCCTGACACACCAGCAAAAAGTGATCTCATCATAGTAATCTGTTCCTCCTGATCTGGAACGGAGCATGCCCCTCTCAGTCATTCGAGAGGCCACAACCTCCTTACAGGTCCGGTTATATGATAACTGCCCCGTTAATATTGGTGAATATGTTCTCCTCTGTATCCGTACTGTCCATTGCAGTGACGACTGTCTGATTGGGGATATTTACAATAAACGCCAGCTGATCCACGATCACCAGCGAATCTCTGATCCCCTTTTGCCCTGCTTTCTTTGTTCCGGACTCCAACCGCTCCAGCTGAGCATCACTCAGCTCAATATTGCGGTCAGCCAGCCTTCCCATCGCATGCTTGGAAAATTTTAGGCCACCGGTCTCTCCCAGTGTCTTCTGCCGTAAAACATCCTGAAAGGATATGCCCTCCCGGGCTTCGCCATCCGTGGCTCTCCGGACCTGTGCCTGCTTTCCCAGATACTGATCCGTCAGCTGCTTAATGGAAATATACCCATTGCCCTGAATATCCATCCTTGTAAACTCCTTTTATGCTTTATCAGCGCCTTCCGTCTCCTCTTTACCGGAATCTCCTCCGGACTCTTCTCCGCCTTCTTCCGTCTCGTCACCCTTCCCGTCTTCCTCTGCGGCGGCGCGTATTTCCTTGAGCCTCTCAATGTACTGGTTCAGGCGCTTCACCACATCCGAGGCGACAAAGCTCTTCTCGTAATCCGTCATCTCATTGTAAATCTTCTCCAGTTCGTCAATCTCCTCCGCATTGGAAAGATCTATATTGGTAGGCTTCGGAAGCTTATTCAGCCTCTCATTGAAATCGTAAGCCTTATCATAAGCATCCTTGTACTGCAGATCCACCACCGTATCCACATCATCAATGGAATAAAGTGATTCTTCGATGGCAACATACGCCTTATTATTCTCAAAGGCAACATAATCTACCTTGCCATAAATGTACTTGGGATCTCCGTCCGATCCGGTAGTCTTGACATAAACATGCTGACCAACCAGAGAAGTGGCTCTGGCCAGTTCAGAGGTCGCTGCCAGATTCTGCATCTGCTCTACCTGAGAGAACTGTGCGTACTGGGATACAAATTCTGTGTTTGACGTGGGTTCCAGGGGATCCTGATACTGCATCTGCGCCACCAGCAACTGCAGAAAAGCCTCTTTGTCCATGCCGTTTTTACTGGCGGTAAGCTGCTTTTTCAGAGACTTCTGAGATTCTGTCTCCACAATCTGCCCGTTTTCCACGGGTGCCATTAAAGCCATATGTGTACTCCTTTCTCTATTTTAACAGTGCTTATTTTATAATAACGAATCGCATTTTCGGATCGAATGTCCGTTTTCACGCAATCCGTAATTATGCAGTGTAACTCACCGTGCTTCCGTCTGCCGCGATCCTGTCTGCTGCCGCAGCATCATCCGACTCCGCAGCACTCATCACAGAGACTCTATTCATACGGAATCTTCTGCTCCTGCCTCTCTTCTCGCCTTCCTGCTGGCTTCTGCCCCTGCCCTGCTCCAGATTCTGTTCGAATTCATGAGTCTGAACGGTAACTTCTATGGCTTCCACCTTGACCCCCTGCTCCTCGAACTGCTCCCTCAGCTGCAGCATCTGGCTTTCCAGCGCCGTCTTCACAGCTTCATTTTCCGTAATAAAATTCGCTGTGACAATCCCGCCTCTTGAAGCGATCTGTACATGCAGTGTCCCTAAACTGGCAGGATGCAACTGCATCTCCAGGCTCGTAGTATCCGCGCTCAGGCTCAGCTTCATATAATCCAGGATCTGGTTCATGATCTGCCTGGTATCCGTACTCCAGGAACTATACCGGGGAATCTCTCCCACCTGCTGCTGTTCCGGACGAAATTGTTCCGTTCTGAAATCCTGATGAATCAGATTCAACTGATCTTCTCCGTCCGCCTTTCCTTCAGACTGCCTTCCGCTCCGTTCCTGCCCTTCTGTATCCTGCCCGTGCGCAGCTGCCTGTTCCTCCACCGCAACCTCTGCATTGAATTCGGAATTCAACATTCCTCCTTCTTCTTCTGTGACTGTCACGCTTCCTTCCCTCAGACCAGCCATCCTGTCTTCAGGCATACCCAGCGACGCTTCCGCCTCCTGCACTGCCTGCATGCTGTCTTTTAGAAGTATCGGCAGCTGTTCCGGCTCTGTCATCAACTCTCCGGCGCTTTCCCGAAGCACTTGATCCAACTGTCCCATTATCATACGATAATTGTCGTATAAGGTGCCGTCCGTGATCAGGGCATAAGCGTCCTTCGCACCTCCAAGCTCCAACAGCAGATTTCCCAGCTTCGAAGCGTCCAGCAGATCTGCCGGTTCCATTTCCAGATTATCCATGACAGACTGTAATTCGTCCACAGTAACCTCGAAGACATCGGCAATCTGTTCCATGAGCTGTGCTGCCGCTGTGCCCAGAATCTCCATTGCCAACAGCTGCTCCTGCGTTACCCCAGATACATCTTCCTGCATATCCTGCTCTATATCCGGAAGCTCTGCTTTCTCCTGCTTTGACATTTCCGCCACATTCAGAACATTCTGCAGATCATCCGCCACATTCTCAGATTCCCCTGCTTCCGATACGGTTGTCTGTTCTGCCCCAGACTCCGCTGTATCCCTGTCTTCCGAAACAGTTTCTCCCTGACCGTTCTCCTGGGATGAATCCACAGACTGCATTTCCTCCGACTGCGTCCCGTCGTTTTCCTTCACAGGCGCTTTCTCCTGAAAGCCGTCATTCTTTTTTTCGCTGATCTTGTTCTGCTTCTGGCTATTGCTGTCACCGGCCGCGCTGTCCGAAAGACCCTTATTCAGCTGCCTGTTCCACACCTTTTGGAAGTCTCCGCCGCCTGCTGCTTTTCCTGCCACAGGAACCGTGCGATTCAGGAACAACGAACTTACGTCTTTTACAGCTGTATTCGCCATTTTCCTCCTCCTTTCTTCATTGCGTTCCGCAAACGCTCTGTCCGGATGCCGGATATTACAGTATCATTTCTCCCTGAGGCATTTAAGCCGAAATCATATCGGACATCTGGACCGACCCCTGCTGTTTTCAGTTCCGTATACGTCATGGGTTCTAATTACCCAATTATATATCGGATCAAATCGGACCTTCCTTAAGACCCCGGCTGCATCATCTTCGCCAGCTTCGCTCCCACCTCTGTGTCAATCACATCCAGGATCGCCGCTCTCTGCGCCACAGTCATTTCCCCCAGTATCTCAGCCACCAGATCCAGGTCGTTCATGGCTTCAAATGTCTTGGCCGCCACCTTGGGCTTCATCTCGGCAAACGTCTGGACATAACTGTCAAGCTCGTCGCTCTTCTGTTTCTGGATCACAACCTGTCTCGTAATATATTCCAATGTGGTGGGATCCATGGATTCATAATACTTCAGCAGTCCATCCGGATCTATATTCGCCACTTCTTCATAAAATTCAGTCATGATACGCTGAAATTCCACCTGCCTCTGCTCAAATTCCTGAAGACGCAGTATTTCCGCTTTCAGCGTCTCTGTTTCAGCATCCTTCGCATTGGAGGCAATCTGTATCTGCTCCAGTTGCTGTTCCAGTTGTTTGATATATTCGACAGCTTCCTCGATACTGGCGTAGCCGCCGTAACCATCGGAATCCTCACTCCCCGACACCGGTACCGTAGACGGCAGTATCTTATTGATAACAGGAACATCCTTCAAAACAGGTGCCAGCACACTGCTGCCAAAGCCGCCCACATCCATCTTCACCACTACGCAGACCACTGCCACCCACAGAGCGACGATCAGTATCGTGGCGGCAAAAGTGACCAGACCGCTGCCTCCGTCCTCCCCCAGCGCTTCCTCCTGCCTGGCAATCTCGGCTGCCCTGCGCTTCGCTTCCTTTTTCTGAGCTTTCTGCTCCTGTTTAAACTGTTTTTTTTCTTCTTTTAATTTCGCTTTTTCCTCTTCTGCCGCAGCAGCCAGAGGACTCAATTCCTTCGCCATACGTCATCTCCCGAGCAAAATTCTTATACTTTTGAGCACCTTTATCTGCCATTCTCCGCATCATTTTCCAGAGCACTCACCCGCTATACCGTCACACCGGCAGATATTTTCTCTCATACGCATATATTCAGGCCAGTATCCGCTCTACGTCTTCCATATTGATACGCTGTCCGTAAGTATAACTGGTCAGCTGGTCGATCTCCTTACTCTCCTGCCGCTTTTCCTCCATCAGGAATTCCTCAAAAGCCTTATCCTTCAGCGTCTCATGTGTCTTCCGCTCTATCCGCACCTGCTTCAGTCTCTCCGTGGCTTCAAACAGCTTCTTCCCGGCTCTGTCCACGTTAAACTGTTGTCTCTCTATGTAATCCTCCATGCAGCGGATCGCCGCCTTATTTTCCTCGATCCTCCGAAGGTTCAGCCTTCCGGCCAGAAGCTGTCCCGCCTCCTGCTCATATCCGCACTTTCGTTCCACCAGTCCCTGCAGTCTCTCTTCCTCTTCATCCAGAGCTGCCTTCGCCTCTGAAAAATCCTGCTTCGCCTGCGTTTCCAGCTTCAGCTTGATATTGAGGATATTCTGCATGGAATATCGAAATCTGGCCATCCTTATCCTCCTAAAAAGGAAGTGTCCGCAAATCACAGAAAACACTTCCCGGTCCCTGTTACAGCACCGCATCTATTTCTATTCAAATAACCTCTGAAGCATCCTCACACTGTCCTCAAAACTGAACTTTTCCTCCACATCCTGACACAAAAACTGATTCACCGCCTCAATTTTGGATATGGCATGATCTATGGAAGGATTGCTTCCATTTTTATACGCGCCGATATTGATCAGATCCTCCGCCTCGTTGTAGGTGGCAACTACATTTTTCAGCTTTCCGGCTGCCTGTTTATGTTCTCTGGATGCGATCTGGCTCATACACCTTGAGATACTCTGGAGTATATCAATGGCCGGATAATGGTTCTTGTGTCCCAGTTTTCTGTCAAGCATGATATGTCCGTCCAGAATGCTTCGCGCCGTATCGGTAATGGGCTCGTTGAAATCATCCCCGTCCACCAGCACCGTATACAGTCCGGTGATAGATCCTATGGCCGCGCAGCCTGCCCGTTCCAGTAATCTGGGCATCTCGGAATACACACTGGGCGGATACCCTCTTGTCACAGGCGGTTCCCCTCTCGCCAGCCCGATCTCCCGCTGCGCCATGGAAAAACGGGTCAGGGAGTCCATCATCAACAGGACATCTTTTCCCTGGTCACGGAAATATTCTGCAATGGCAGTAGCCGTTTTAGCAGCTTTATTCCTCTCCAGAGCCGGCCTGTCGGAAGTGGCGACCACTACCACTGAACGCCTCATTCCCTCTTCTCCCAGATCCCGTTCTATAAATTCACGCACCTCGCGCCCACGTTCTCCGATCAGCGCGATCACATTAATATCTGCCTTTGTATTTCTTGCAAACATGCCCATCAGAGTGGATTTTCCCACACCGGAACCGGCAAAGATCCCAATACGCTGCCCTTTGCCCACCGTGATCAGGCCGTCCACTGCCTTCACCCCCAGCGGAAGCACTTCGTCTATGATCTTCCTGCTCAAAGGATCAGGCGGCGCCGCCTCCACCAGATACGGCACACCCTCGACCCGTGTGTCGTCCACCGGAATTCCCAGGCCGTTCAGGGTCTTCCCCAACAGGGCGTCACTCACTGTCACCTGCAATGGATTGTCTGTATTTTCCACAATACATCCCAAAGCGATGCCGTCCACCGAATCGTAAGGCATCAGCAGTGTCTTTTTGTCCTTAAAGCCCACTACCTCTGCCAGGATCGGTCTTTCCTCTCCCTCCGGCGTGATCTCACAGATATCTCCCAGCCTGGCGTCAGGACCGGCAGATTCAATGGTCAATCCCACTACATTGACAACCTTACCCTTTTTCCTGTAAAAAGGCTGTTCCAAAACTCTATTATATTTTGCGAAATCCACATTAACTGTCCGCAAAAAACTTCCTCCTGTTTCACACACATGCCGTTTTCAGTTCCGCATATGTTCAGACAATTTCCTTTACTGCTCTTCTTCCCCTGACCAGGAAAGAAGCATCAACCTCTTTTTCAGCTCTGACAACTGCGTTCCCAACCCACAGTCAAAAATGCCGTTCTCTGTCTCGATCATGCAGTCATTTTTGCTCAGAGTCAGATCCTCCACCACATCCACACTTGTATTCTCGGAAACCACACCTGCCAGCATCTGCTTTTTCTGCATGCTGACATAGGCATAGTCATCCTTCGACACATGTATGATAAAACTGCGGCTTCCTTCCAGATTATGTAATACTGTGGCGATCAGATAAGTCAGTATCTCACGGCAGGATGAAAGCTCCACATTAAATATATGCTCGTAAATACCTGTGATGGTATCCACAAATCTGGGTTCCAGGATATCCACCTGCTGCTGGTAGGCATCCTCCAGTGCGCGCGCACGCTCCAGATACCCCTGTTCCATGGCATTTTCATGGGCCTGTGCCTTCGCCAGACCTTCACTATATCCCTGCTGTTTCGCCCGATCGATCACCTGCATTTTCTCTGCCTCTGCCTGCGCCTTTACTTCCCTGCGGATTTTTTCCGCCTCAGCCCGGGCCTCTGTCAGTATGCCGTCGGCTTCCGATCTTGCCTGTTCCAGAATTTCTTTCGCCTCATCCTGCGCCTTGATGAGATTGCCCCCGTCTTCCGGGGCTTCAAGGACATCCACCGGCATCAGTCCGGAGACAAAGCCGCCTCCGTCGCTTTCCCTGCGCGCATTCTCTTCGGCCATTTTCTCCTGACGTTTCTTCAGCAACCCATTGCTGTCAATGACACGTTTTCCGTCAGCTGCCGGAGTCTCAATGGAAAAACGTTTAAGCAGATTACTATACAACGATCTCGTCACCTCCGCCTCTGGAGATTACGATTTCACCCGAATCCTCCAGTTTTCTGATGATATTGACGATCTTCTGCTGCGCCTCTTCCACATCCTTCATACGGACAGGTCCCATGAAGTCCATATCTTCCTTGATCATAACGGCAAGACGCTTGGATACATTATTAAATATCGCATTTTTGACTTCTTCATTTGCGTTCTTCAGAGCCACGGACAGATCATTATTCTCCACATCACGCAGCACACGCTGAATGGCTCTGTCGTCCAGAAGCAGGATATCCTCGAATACGAACATCTTCTTCCTGATCTCTTCCGCCAGCTCCGGCACTTCCACTTCCAGAGTCTCCATGATATGACGCTCTGTACCTCGATCCACTGTATTCAGGATCTCCACCACGGCATCCACACCGCCGATGATGGTGTAATCCTGATTGACCAGGCTTGCAAGCTTGGATTCCAGCACTTTCTCCACCTCCTTGATGATCTCGGGGCTGGTGCGATCCATGACTGCAATACGCCTTGCCACATCCGCCTGCTTTTCCGGAGGCAGTGCCGACACCACCTGCGCAGCCTGCTGCGGTACCAGATAGGACAAGATCAGCGCAACAGTCTGAGGATGCTCATCCTGTATAAAGTTGATCAGCTGTGTAGCATCCGTCTTACGCACAAACTCGAAAGGCTTCACCTGCAGCGATGCCGTCAGCTTGCCGATGACATCCATTGCCTTCTCTGCGCCCAGCGCTTTCTCCAGCAGATCCTTGGCATAGCCGATACCGCCTTCCGCAATGTACTGCTGAGCCAGGCAGACCTCGTAGAACTCATTGATCACTTCTTCCTTCACCTGCGGGGTCACGCTTCTGGTATTGGCAATCTCCAGTGTCAGTTCCTCTATCTCTTCTTCCTTCAAATGTTTAAAGATACCGGCAGAACGCTCCGGTCCCAGGGATATCAAAAGGATGGCCGCCCTCTGAACTCCCTTGATTCCCCCCTCGCTTGCAGCAGTCTTTGGCATGATTTATGTACCTCGCTAATTCCAATCTTCATTCAACCAGTTCCGCAGCAGATTCGCCGCCGCTTCCGGATTCTCATCCACAAACTTCTCAACCATCCTGCGCGTGTCGGACTTGGCCTCCACATCAATATCCTCCACTGTAGCCTCGGGCTGAGTAGACTGGAGAATCTCTTCCACGGGCAGTTCCTGCTCTTCCTCCACTGCCTTCTTCCTGGGTCCCATACTGCGCAGAACCACGAAGAGAAGCAATGCCAGGATCAGTATAATCATCACAATACTTGTGATATCCGTAGCGCTGAGACTGAATCCTTCCTTATCGTAAAAAACAGGCTCTTCATAAGCAACGATGGTGATCTTATCTTCGCTGATGCCGCTTGCATTGGCCACCAGCCGGAAAAAATCCTCATCTACTTCCTGCTTGATGCTGTCTCTGTTCTGTTCCTTGAATTCCTCCCAGGAAATAACGTCCAGAAGTCCCTGTTTTTCCACCGTCTCCTCATTATATTCACGATACCTGATCATGGATACTGACAGAGAAGAATTCTCGTACCGGATACTTCCCGCCGGCCCGTTGGTCACGGTCTCCGACACATTCGGCTGATATTCCGTACTCGACTCGCTGGAAGTAGTGGTTCCTCCGCTGGAATCCGGATTAACATAGCCTGTCAGATCCTCCCCGTTGGAATCCGTCCCGGGAACCCCCTCCACACCGTTGGTGCTCTCCAGATTATAGAGATCCTGATGGGTGATCTGGCCGTTGCCATTTTCATTGTTGGTGTAGTACTCGGTCACACGCTGGGTGTAATCGGAAAAATCCACATCCAGATGACTGGCTACTTCTATCGTCATGTACTGTTTCGTACCCAACAGCACTTTCTTCACCTGGTTTGTCATCCACAGGGCCGCCTGGTTCTTCAGTTCCTGCATGGAACTGGCAATCCCCATGGTGGAATATTCATCTCCTCCGGCATACAGGATATTGAAATTCTGATCCACGATGGTAATATTTGCCGTAGAATCATTTCCCAGGAAAGTGGCAGCCCCTTTCGCCATGGCTGTCGCATTTGCCGCCGTAAAGCTTTCATCCACAGTCACCTGGATATACGCATGGGATTCCTGCTTTGTTTCACTGAGCCTTCCTGTATTCTGTGCCAGAGTCAGCCCCACGCTTACATCCTTCACAGGCGTTGCCTGGCGAAACGTATTTTCCATATATTTCGCCAGGAAAAGCGGATATTGATTGTTTCTGTCCGCTGATGTGGTAGACATCCCGCTCTGTACGTAGTCACTGTACTTCAGGTCATCCGGCACATACCCTTCAGCGGCGATTGCCAGCTTCGCCTGTGCCACCTGACCGCTCTGCACTTCCACGGTCAGCGCATCCGCCGACTCCCGGTGGGTGATACCGGCTCCATCAAGTATTTCCACAATCTCTGCCGCGGTAGTGGTGTTCTCATAAGTTCCAAGCCTGATGTATTCAGGTTTGGTGAAAGTATATATAACGATGACAAAGGTGAATACAACAGCGGCAGCGATTATGACAATAATGGTCTTCTGCCTGTTGGTAAATTTATTCCACCATTCCAGTATTTTTCCTGGTATCTCTTTTAGCTTGTCAGCCATGGTACTTCTCTCCTAGTCATATCTAAATTCCTCATTTCAATCCACTTCTGCGGCATCCATGCTTTTGCTTTTCCTAAATCTGCATCTGCATGAGTTCTTTGTATGCATCCAGAAGTTTATCCCTGACTGCCACCGTATACTGCAGCGCCGTAGAAGCTTTCTGCAGCGCAATGGTCAGATCGTGGGCATTCTCTGTCTCACCCATGGCAAACTTGATATTCATATCTTCCGCATCGGAAAGATATTCATTTGTGGTCTTGATGTTATTGATGGCAGAGTTTAAAAAGGAATCAAACAGAGTCCCTTCTGCCGCATCGTTCTTTTCCGTAAGGACTCCGGTAAAGGATGTACGCCCTGAAGGACTGACATCCGTGACTGTGCCCAGTCCGTTGATTGGTGTGATCGCTGATAAATCCATAATATGTATGCCTTTCCTTATTATATCCGACCCGGATCAGATATGCTTCTCTTCCAGCAAAAATCCCCACCGGTCATCTGTTTCCATACACCTGAAAGCAGCCGCTCATCATGAACCGATCTCCAGTCCCTTCTGCATCATGGCCTTGGTGGCATTGAAGGCAGTGGCATTGGCTTCATAAGCACGGCTTGCATCTATCATATTGGTCATCTCTGTAATAATATTCACATTGGGATATGTAACATAGCCATTCTCGTCCGCATCGGGATGAGACGGGTCATATACCATATTCATCTCTGTCACATGGTCCTCATACAGACCGTTCACCTTGACACCGTTCCCTGTATATCCCTGTCCTGTGTGGGTATGTGCCACCTCATGGGTATGTGTCATGTTGGCATTCGTCCCTGAGGATGAATGTATATGCGTCTGCCGCCCCAGAATATGCTGAAAAGAAGCCTGATATGTCTTCTCTGCAAAGGAAACCACCTTCCTGCGGTAGGGGGTGCCGTCAGCCGTCCTTGTCGTATTTGCATTTGCCACATTCTCGGAGATAACATCCATCCGGTATCTCTCTGCGGTCATGCCTGTAGCATTGATATTAAAAGCAGAAAACATGCTCATAATTCTTGCTCCTCTCTCAAAATATAGTCTCAAAAGACCATTGGTTCCAAAAACAAAACAGCATCAGAAAAACACCTGCCCCTGTCACTTCATAACAGTCTGCAGATTCAGAAATTCCTGATTGATCCCTGTCATAAGTCCCTGGTATTTCAGCTGATTCTCCGCCAGCATGACTCCTTCCGTATCCACATCAACGTTATTCTTATCCAGACGGTAAGAATAATTTCCATGATCTGTAAATATGGTCGGAACCAATCTGCTGGTGTTAATGGCAGCCACCTTTGCGTCCGTTGTCTTATAACGGCCAAACCCCAGTTCCCTTTTCAGCACATCCTCAAATGCCACATCCTGTCTCTTATAACCCGGTGTGTCCACATTGGCCAGATTATTTCCGATGGCATCGTTGCGGAGCCAGCTGGCATCCGCCGCCTTATCCAATACGTTCACATAGTCGAATACACTTGACTGAAACATTTTCCTCTCCTTTCACGGCGTCCTCTATCCTGTTCAAAATATCACGCGAATTTATACTCACGGTCAAAAACATTTGCCGAAACAAATGAATGACAAGTGAGCGCTTCTGAATTCAGAAAACAAAACAGCAAACGAATGCGCTCACAAGCTTAATTCTATCCACTCAACTATATTATAGTAAATCCACATAAATTACAATATACAAAATCCAAAAAACATATTATTTTATCCTTGTAAATATTGCCAGACCCGACAACCGTCCGCAAATTATACCCCTAAACGCAAATAATTTCCGGTCTGCACAGTATAACGTGTGAACGCATACGCTATCCAGGGCTGAATACGGCAATTAAATGCGTTCACGAGTATATCTCTATTTTCAAAAGGAAAAAAGGACTTATTTGCATGCGATGAAAACACAGAATTTCCATTGCACCAAACCGGACAATGAAACTCTCTCCCATTGCCACGTCAACATAAGTCCTTTTATCTTATGGCACAGCGCACTGTGCCAGTCCAAATCCTTTTGATTCATATTTCATTTTCTTCTGTCCGTCAGATCGGCGCTCCATCTTCCGCGATGCACATCCCTGCACCCGATGTCCCGTCTTCACTCATGCCGATTCTGATGTTTCAGCTCCTCAATCTCGTCAAACACCACATCATTCAGCACTTTTATATAAGTTCCCTTCATTCCGGAAGAACGCGATTCAATAACCCCTGCGCTTTCAAACTTTCTCAGCGCATTTACAATAACTGACCGGGTGATCCCCACCCTGTCCGCGATCTTGCTGGCTACCAGGATGCCTTCCATCCCGTTCAGCTCGTCAAAGATATGTGTAATAGCTTCCATCTCCGAAAAAGAAAGCGTGCTGATAGCTGACCTTACCACCGCCAGCTTACGGCTTTCCTCGGCGTTTTCCTCACTTACTGCCCGCAGCATTTCAAGTCCCACTACCGTCGTGCCATATTCGCATAAAATAATATCGTCTATGTCATACTGAACATCACATTTGTAGATAAATAACGTGCCCAGCCGCTCCCCCGCAATGCCGATGGGTGTGATAATGGCCTGAAACTTCTTCACGTCCGTGCTTTCAAATCCCAATGTGGCCAGATTTACATTTTCCTTGGTAGAAAGAACCCCAAGCAGTCTCTCGTTCAGCATGGAGTCCACAAATCCCCCCACGTTCTCATTGATCAGCTCCGTGATTGGCTGCACGCCCTCTGCTTTCCCAATCCCCAGGACTTTACCCTTGCGGCTGATAACCAGGACATTCGAATTGAGAATTTCCCGCATCACCGTGCAGATATCGTTAAATACGACCTTGCTGGAATTATTATTATGCAACAAATTACCAATTTTTCTGGTTTTATCCAGAAGCTGTACACTACTCATACGCATCCCTCCGTTTTGATGCCCATGGACATGCGCAATCACCTCGCACATCTTGAATTTTCGCCCTGGAGACTAACAAAACAATTGGATGCTCAGCGACCGCTTACTTTGCTGACAGCTTACAGTATATCACAAAAAATTCCTGAATACAATGTAAAACTCTCAAATTTTTTATATTGCGCAAAAATATAAGTCAATCTCAGCCGCTATTATGCTTTCTTCGGCACTTCCGCCGGTATATTATACCCGCACTCCGCATTGGAACATACTAATTTGTTTCCCTTCACCAACAGCGGCGCGCCGCAGTCAGGACAATTCTCTCCCGCAGGCTTCTGCCACACCATAAAATCGCAGTCCGGATTGTCGATACAACCGTAGTACTTTCTGCCTTTCTTCGTCTTCTTCAGCACAATATCCCTGCCGCATTTCGGACACGGCACACCGATCTTCTCAAAATAAGGCTTGGTATTGCGGCAATCCGGAAATCCCGGACACGCAAGGAAACGTCCGTGGGGACCGTACTTGATCACCATCTGTTTTCCGCAGAGCTCGCATACCTCATCACTGACCTCATCCTGAATGGAGATATGCTCCAGCGCCTTCTCCGCTGCCTGCACCGCCTTCTCCAGATCCGGATAGAAATTGGATACCACCGTCTTCCACTTCACACTGCCTTCTTCCACGCCGTCCAGCAGCTGCTCCATCCCCGCCGTGAAATGCACATCCACAATGGCCGGAAAGGCTTCCTTCATCATATTGTTCACGGCTTCCCCCAACTCCGTGACATAGAGGTTCTTCCCCTCCTTGACCACATAATGCCTGGCAATGATCAGGGTAATGGTAGGCGCATAGGTACTGGGACGCCCTATGCCAAGCTCTTCCAGCTCCCTCACAAGAGAGGCTTCCGTGTAGTGGGCAGGCGGCTGGGTGAAATGCTGCTGGGGATCAAAGGACAGGAAGGAAAGCTCACTTTCCTCATTCAATCCCACGGACAGAGTATTGTCTTCTTCCCTGTCCTCTTTCAGACTGTATACCTTCATAAAACCGTCAAACCGCAAAGAGGATGCCGCCAGCGTAAAAACACTGTCCGCAGCCTGGATCTTTACAGAAGTCGTCTCGTACTTTGCCGGACTCATGCGGCTGGCCACAAATCGCTTCCAGATCAGCTGGTAAAGCCGGAACAAGTCCCTGGGCATCTGCTCCTTTATGCTGTCAGGCGTGCGCTTTATATCCGTAGGCCGGATCGCCTCATGGGCATCCTGTATTCTCTGGCCGGCCTTTTTCTCTTCCTGAAGCGCCGAACGATATTGCCCGCCATAGTGGGCACCCACAAAATCCGCCGCTGCCTCTGCCGCTTCCCCTGACACCCTGGTGGAGTCTGTACGCAGGTACGTGATCAGTCCCACCGTCCCTTCCCCTTTCAGGTCTACCCCTTCATAGAGCTGCTGCGCCAGCCGCATGGTCTTCTGAGTGGAAAAATTCAGCGCCTTGTTCGCTTCCTGCTGGAGCGTTGAGGTGGTAAAGGGCAGCGGAGCCTTTTTGAGACGCTCTCCCTTTTTCACTTCCCGCACGCTGTAGCGCGCGTCTTTCAGGGATTCCATAATGGCTTCTGCCTGTTCCCTGGAAGAAATCCCCTGTTTTTCTTTTAAAGTGCCATAATACTTTGCAGCGATGGGTTTCTTCTCTCCCTTCACTTTCAGATCCACATCCAGAGACCAGTACTCTTCCGGGATAAAAGCATTGATCTCCTCTTCCCTGTCGCAGATAATGCGCAGTGCCACCGACTGTACCCGCCCGGCGCTTAAGCCTCTCTTGATCTTGCTCCACAGCAGAGGCGAGATCCGATATCCCACCATACGGTCCAAAAGCCGCCTGGCCTGTTGGGCATCCACAAGGTTCATGTCTATTTCCCTCGCGTTCTTCAGGGATTCCTTCACCGCATTTTTTGTAATCTCGTTAAAAGTGATCCGGTATACCTTTTTTTCTTCCAGCTTCTCTTCCAGCTTCAAAGCGTACAGCAGATGCCAGGAGATCGCTTCCCCTTCCCGGTCCGGGTCCGTTGCCAGATATATTTTTTCCGCCTTCTTTACTTCCTTGCGCAAATGGGCAAGAATGTCGCCCTTCCCTCTGATCGTGATATATTTCGGTTCGTAATTGTGTTCAATATCAATCCCCAGCGAACTTTTCGGCAAATCCCGAACATGCCCGTTGGTCGCGGCCACCTCATAGCTGGAACCCAGAAACTTTTTGATGGTCTTCACTTTTGTAGGAGATTCCACGATTACAAGATATTTTGCCATACTAAGCCCCCTTACCTTGCACTGCATTGCATATCAGATACCATATCCCCATCCATGATAAAGTATCTGTCGTGAAACAATATACACCATAATTTGAAAGTATGCAATATTATTATAAAAATTTCGAAAATATTAAAAAACAGAGCATTTAAATAAAAATTTCAGTCCTGAGAAACAAGATAAGATATTGAATTCAAAATAAGATCACTTAATGACACAGAGCAAAAACCCGAAATCAACATTTTAGAATAAAAAAACTTTGAAATCTCCAAAACGAAATCTCAAAGTCCTTTTAACAGCTGATAGGGGAATCGAACCCCTGTTTCCGCCGTGAGAGGGCGGCGTCTTGACCGCTTGACCAATCAGCCATATTGCTTTTGTATTTTGTCCCGCATCTGCGGTACTTCTATATCCTACAACACTTTTCGAAAAAATGCAAGTACTTTTTTCAATTTTTTTCGATTTTATTAATTTTGTACACTTCCCATATTTTTCGCAAATTATGCGACAATTTCCGCCCCCCAAAGAATCGCTGCTTCCGTTTACAGAGAGAACACTTTCAGGACCTTCAGCCCCATGCGCGGAAACGGTTCCGCCGCTGAAAGCCCCGAAAGACATCCGAACCGGACTCCTCAATCCGGTCTGAAGATCATGCTTTTCTCTGAAGCTCACTGAAAATCAAACAGGCTCAGCTGGTTGGACTCCGGCAAATCTCCCAGCAGATTCAGGGATGCCATCAGATCCACCATGGTCTTGGACACCCTGGTGCGCTCCCGGAAATCATCCCTGGACATAAACGGACCGTCCTTCACCGCCTCCACAATGGCGTCCGCAGCCTTGTCCCCCAGACCTTCTATGCTGTTTAAGGAGGGCATCAGCTTATCCCCCACAATCTGGAAGGAGCGGGACTGGGCGGTAAAGATATCAATAGGAGCAAACTCGTACCCTCTCGCATACATCTCCTGCACCACTCTCATATCTCCGTAAGCCGCTTCCTCCCTGTTGGTAAGAGGCACCGCCCCTGCCTCCTTGTCCGCTGCAGCATCCATGCGCCGCTTATAATCGGCCATGGCAGCCTCCAGGCGAGCCCTGCCCTGACACATCAGCTCATAGGAAAAGGCCTTTGCGCGTATGCTGAAAAAAGCTCCGTAATACGCCAGTGGGTAATTCACTTTACAGTAGGCGATCCGCCAGGCCATCATGACATAGGCAGCGGCATGGGCCTTGGGGAACATGTATTTTATCTTCTTACAGGAATCAATGTACCAGTCGGGGACATTATTCTCCTTCATGGCAGTGATCCAGTCCTCCTTCAGCCCTTTCCCCTTCCTGACACTTTCCATAATGGTAAAAGCCAGGCTGGATTCCACTCCCATCTGGATCAGATACGTCATGATATCATCACGGGTGCAGATGGCGGTGGAAATGGTGGCGGTGCCGCTCATGATCAGGTCCTTGGCATTGCCCAGCCACACATCCGTACCGTGGGAAAGCCCCGAGATACGCACCAGGTCCGAAAAGGCCCTGGGCTGGGCATCTATCACCATCTGCATGGCAAAATCTGTGCCAAACTCGGGAATCCCCAGAATGCCCAGTCTTGTGCCGCCGATCTGATCAGGTGTGATCCCCAGTGCATCCGTATTCTGAAACAGGGACATGACATCTTTCCCGTCCAGCGGAATGGTCAAAGGGTCCACACCTGTCAGATCCTGCAGCATACGGATCATGGTGGGATCATCGTGCCCGAGAATGTCCAGCTTCAGCAGGTTATGGTCAATGGAATGGTAATCGAAATGAGTGGTCACGATATCCGTCTCCATATCGTTGGCGGGATGCTGCACCGGGGTGAAGGAATTGATATTCTGCCCAAAGGGCAGTACCACGATGCCGCCGGGATGCTGCCCGGTACTGCGCCGTACGCCTGCAACTCCCATGGCAAGCCGCTCCATCTCGCTTTTGCGCCTGTGCTTTCCCCTTTCCTCGAAATAATTTTTCACATAACCAAAGGCAGTCTTGTCCGCCAGGGTGGCAATGGTTCCCGCCCGGTAGGTCTGCCCGGCGCCGAAGATCACCTCCGTATATTTATGAGCCTTGGACTGATACTCGCCCGAAAAGTTCAGGTCGATATCAGGCTCCTTGTCCCCCTTGAAGCCCAGGAAGGTCTCGAAGGGTATGTCAAATCCGTCCTTGTGCAGCGGCGCCCCGCAGTCAGGGCATACCTTATCCGGCATATCCACTCCCGCCTTACCGGCATAAGTCTTCACGTCCTCGCTCTCAAAATCCACATAATGGCATTGGCTGCAGTAATAGTGAGGACTTAAGGGATTGATCTCCGTAATGCCCGCCATGGTGGCCACAAAGGAGCTTCCCACGCTCCCTCTGGATCCCACCAGATAGCCGTCCTCCACCGACTTCCACACCAGCTTCTGGGCTATGATGTACATAACCGCAAAACCGTTTGTGATAATGGAATGGAGTTCCTTTTCAAGACGTTTTTCCACGATCCGGGGAAGGTTGGGCCCGTAGATCTCATGTGCCTTGTCATAGCAGATCTTGGTCAGCGTCTTGTCGCTGTCCTCGATGACCGGGGCACATTTGTCCGGCCGTACAGGGTCAATGGATTCGATCATATCCGCGATCTTATTGGTGTTTGTCACCACAATCTCGAATGCCTTATCGCTTCCCAGGTAGTCGAATTCCTCCAGCATTTCATCTGTGGTATGCAAAAACAGCGGCGCCTGGTCATCCGCATCCTCAAACCCCCGTCCCGCCATGATGATGCGCCTGTAAACCTCATCCTCCGGGTCCAGGAAATGCACGTCGCAGGTTCCCACCACAGGCTTATGAAATTCCTCTCCCAGCTTTACAATGCGGCGGTTGATATTCAGTATATCCTCCATGGACTGAACACTGCGGATCCTCTCCGAAGCAATCATGAACTTGTTGTTTCCGGAGGGCTGAATCTCCAGATAATCGTAAAAATTCACGATCCTGGCGATCTGCATCTCGCTCTGTTCGTCCAGAATGGCCCGGTACAGCTCTCCCGCCTCACAGGCGCTGCCCAGAATCAGCCCGTCTCTGTACTTCATCACCAGGCTCTTGGGAATCCTTGGATGTCTGCCGGCGTAATAGGTCAGGTGGGATTCCGTCACCAGCTTGTACAGATTGATACGCCCCAGATCGTTTTTCGCCAGAATGATGGCATGGTAAGTGGGCAGCTTCTTCACCAGGTCCGCGCTGGCGGCTCCCAGGGCATTAAGCTGTGTCAGATCGTAAATCTCCCGTTCCTTCAGCATCTGAATCAGTTTCAGGAAGATCCACGCCGTGCATTCCGCATCATCCACCGCCCGGTGATGATTCTCCAGAGAAATATTCAGCTTCTTCGCCACGGCATCCAACGTGTGCTTTGCCTGATCCGGAAGAAGCACCCTGGAAATACCAACCGTATCCACGTAAGTACATTCTGTCTTCTCAATAAAGGCGGCTGCGTCAGGATCGTTTTCTCCTTCCCCCATTGCTTCCGCTACAGTACCGTCTCCGGCCTCAGCTGCGTTTTCACCGGAAACAGATTTCACCTTTTCCGAGCTGCTTTTTGCTGTATTGCCGTCTTTATCCGCATTCTCAGCCGCCCCTGTATATACCGTAAACGGAATCCCCTGTCTCCTTGCATTTTCCAGGATAAAACTCATGTCAAAGCCCGCATTGTGGGCAACCAGAACACAGCCTCCACAGAATTCCAGAAACCGGGGCAGCACCTCGTCTATCAGCGGGGCATCCATCACCATATCATCCCGGATACCGGTGAGTTTTTCTATCTCAAAGGGAACAGGCACCTGGGGATTGACAAAAGCGGAAAAACGATCCGTCACCTTTCCGCCGCTGACCTTCACCGCGCCGATCTCTATGATGCGGTTATTCACCGGCGAAAAGCCTGTGGTCTCAATGTCAAACACCACATAGTCGCCGTCCAGGCTCTGTCCTTTATTCCCGGTGACGATTTCTTTCAGGTCGTCCACCAGGTAGGCCTCTACTCCGTAGATGATCTTAAAAAATTCCTGGCGGTCCGGTGTCTCTCCCGCTTCCCTGCATCTGTCCTTCTCCGCCTTCCACAGGTCCTGCCATACATGAAAGGCATCCGTAAATCCCTGTACTACACCGTGATCCGTGATGGCGATGGCGCGATGGTCCCATTTGTAAGCCCGCTTTACGATATCCCTGGCCTCGGACACCCCGTCAAAGTCGCTCATCTTCGTATGACAATGCAGCTCCACGCGTTTGTGCAGCGCCCTGTCCACACGCACGGTGGTAAAATCCTGAATCTTCCGGATTCCGGTAAGGGAACCGATGGTCAGTTCATGATCGAATTTATCCAGTGTGGCCACACCCTTGATCTTTACAAAGGTACCGGGTTTCAGGCCGCCCAGCAGTTCTTTCACGAACTCATTTTTCGTAAACAGCTTCACCGTCATAGTATCGGTAAAATCCGTCACGTCAAACATTACGATAGTCCGTTCATTTCTGATCTGCCTGCTGTCTGTCTTCAAAACCTTCCCGCGGATGGTCACCTCGCCCATCTCACCGATGATATCCTCGATGGGAATGGCTTCCTCCTCGAAATCCCTTCCGTACAGGACATCCGGGTCATCGGACTGCTTCAGGGTACGGCCGTAATCGCCGTTTCTCCGAAATTCGCCGCGCTTGAAATCCCCCTTGCGCTGGAAGCCTCCGGAACGGCCGAAACCGCTCTCTCCTCCCTGGCGTGTCGTACCTCCCTGAGATGTATTTCCACCGGACGCGCCGCTTCTGCCCAAAGCCTGGCCCGCCCCCGGAACATTTCCGTCATTCCGGCCGTTTCCTCCAACCGGCACTCCGTTGTTCCAGTCATTGCCTGCACCGGATGCCATTCCCTGGTTCCTGTCGCCTGCGGCATTCCTGCCGGGCTGCGCTGCCCCGGCGCCGCGCTGAGAGCCGCCGTATCCTGCGCCGCGGCCGTTTTCCCCACTATCCTGCAACGCTCCGGACGCTGCTTTCCCCTTGTCCCGGACACCGCCATTTCCGCTCCCGCTCTCCGCATATACGGTATCCAGCCTGGCCCGCAGGCAGATCTCGTTCACCCGCATCTGAATCTTCAGTTCATCATCTCCGGTATACTTGCGGGGACCGGCCTCCCGATAGACAACCGTCACCCCCGTATTCAGACCGCAGCGTTCCACCAGGATCTTCTCCAGTACCCGGACCAGTTCCGCTTCCTTCCCTCTGTTGGGTATGGTATCCTCCAGAGTAAGTTCCACCCCGCCGGCCTCCGGATAGGAAATCTCCGCCGTGCGAAAGGCATTGTACTCCACATGACTGTAATTCAAAAGTTCTGCGAGGATGCTCTCCCTGTAGGCTTCCATCAGATTTTCCGGCGTATATTGCGAAGAAAGTTCAAACCGTTCCCGGATCCTCACCGTCATCGCCGCATGGGGAAACAGCTGCGTTTTGATCTCCTTCTCCGCAGCCCAGATATCTTCTTTCACGATCAGCCTGGTGCTGTACAGATAGACTGTAAGCCTGTCCCTCTGCTTTGTGGCAGCCACCCTCTCCACCTGTGTCTGTTCCAGCTTGTCATGGAGGGTTCCTTTTATGTCCAATGTGGGAAATACTTCAAAAAACGATTTTGCCTTCATCATCATTTCCAGTGTTCCAACTCTTTCTTTAACGCATCCAACAGCTGCTCCTCCGGCACCTTGCGGAGGATTTCTCCTTTTTTAAACAAAAGTCCCTCTCCCTGGCCGCCGGCTATGCCCAGTTCCGCTTCCCTGGCTTCTCCCGGCCCGTTCACCGCGCAGCCCATCACGGCCACCTTAATATCCAGGGGATAATCTTCAACCATTTTTTCCACCTTCTCTGCCAGCCCGATCAGGTCAATCCTGGTCCGGCCGCAGGTAGGACAGGACACTACCTCGATACCGCCTCTGCGCAGCCCCAGAGTGCGCAGGATCAGCTTTGCCGACTTGATTTCCTCCACCGGGTTCCCGGTGAGGGATACCCGGAGAGTATCGCCGATCCCCTGGTTCAGAATCAGCCCCAGGCCAATGGCGGATTTGATATTCCCGCTCTGTACCGTACCGGCTTCCGTAATCCCCACATGAAGGGGATATGCCGTCCTCTCTGCCAGCAGTTCATGGGCCTTCACACACATGAGCACATCGGAAGATTTTATGCTGATAACCAGATTGAAAAAACCCGCTTCTTCCATCATGTGCACTTTATCCAACGCGCTCTCCACGATGCCTTCCGCAGTCACGCCGCCGTACTTTTCTATCAGACGCTTTTCCAGGGAACCGCCGTTGACCCCCACACGAATGGGAATGCCCCTCTCTGCAGCCACCTCCGCCACCGCCTTTACCTTATCAGGCCCGCCGATATTGCCGGGATTGATGCGTATCTTATCGGCCCCGTGCTCCATGGCGGCGATTGCCATCCTGTAGTCAAAATGGATGTCCGCAACCAGCGGGATATGGATCTGCTTCTTTATCTCCGAAAGCGCCGCTGCCGCCTCCATATCCGGCACAGTGCAGCGGATGATCTCACAGCCTGCGCGCTCCAGTTCCAGTATCTGCGCCACCGTGGCCGCCACATCCTGGGTCTTTGTGTTTGTCATGGACTGGATCAGGACGGGATTGCCTCCGCCGATCTTTCTGTCCCCGATCCGTATTATTTTCGTATTCTCTCTGTGCATTGTATACCTCTCTGAATTTCTGCCGGCTCCGGACCACTTTCCCCACCGTACGGGCAGCTGCCAGATCAGCCGTGATTTTCTCTGCGTCCGGCATCCGCGCACCATGTACCGCCAGGACTGCCGGATATGGCCCGGCCCGCAGTCTGTCAAACCACACTCAGGATCCGGCATTCTGATCTTCATGCATACAAGTATAGCACAGCCAGGAAGCCTGTGTCAGCACAAAATAAAATTCCGTTTCTTTTCAGTCAAAATATGAGTTGCGCCGCAGATTCACAGCAACAGAATGCCCGCCGCGGCCCGGATATGATGATCCTCAGGAACCTGGCCTCTCTCCCCTGCGGCAGAAATGTCCCGGGCTGACCTGAATGATCAGCTCTTCCATACAAAGCCGCATCAGGTATGGGATCATCTGTCCCCGGTACGGTTCCGGCAGCGCCATACCGATCTCCTCCGCCGTCTTCGGGTAAAAATCAATTGCACGGTAAACCGTCTGAAGTTCTTCGGGCAGCCCCATTACCCGATCATCCTCCGGCCTTTCCGCGCTCTCTGCCAGGCGCGGCTCCTCCGCCTGCGTTTTCTTTCTTTTGGGCTTTATCCTGCTTTCTTTTTTATTCTCCCTCAGCTGCAGGATCTCCTGGTAAAAACTCTCCGGACTCAGACACACCTCCGCCCCCTGTTTTATCAGACGGTTACAGCCGTCGCTGAGCCTGTCCGTCAGCCGTCCCGGCACCACATACACCTCCCTCCCCTGTTCCAGAGCCATATCCACTGTAATCAGGGTACCGCTTCGGACCCTTGCCTCTATCACCACCACCGCATCGGCCAATCCGCTGACAATCCGGTTTCTGGGCGGGAAATTCCGGGGAAGGGCAGGTGTGCCCAGCGGATAGGTGGACAGCACCGCCCCGCCCTCTGTCAGACGCCTGTAAAGTCCCCTGTTCCGGGCGGGATAGCAGATATCCACGCCAGAGCCCAGGACGCCCAACGAGGTCCCTCCTCCTTCCAGAGCAGCCTCCTGGCTGATGCCGTCTATGCCTTTTGCCATGCCGCTGACCACTGTCACACCATGCCTCCCCAGTACAGTCCCCAGTTCCCTGGCCACATATCTACCGTATTCCGAGCATTCCCTGGCTCCGATGACTGCCACAGCAAGGCTGTCTTCCGCAGGCAGCCTCCCCCGGACAAACAGGCAGTATGGGGCATCCGGTATGTTCCTCAGCCGTTCCGGGTAATCCTGATCCCGGATCGTCAACAGTTCGATCCCTTCTTCCCGCATTTCCCGGTATTTTGCTTCCGGAGGCCATTTCCCCGTGTACTCACTCAGGGCTTCCACCTGACCGGGCGTGAGTATCCGCCCCCACTGTTCCTTACCGGCATGGTAGGCGCCCTCCGCTCCCCCGCAGCTTTCCGTGAGCCTGTGGAGCTGCGCATTTCCAATGTTGGGGAAATTGCACAGCCAGCAGGCATACATTTTTTCTCTTTCCTTCCATTTTTCCTGATCCATATCCGTCTCCTCGTCCGCTCCTGCCCGTAACAAAAGCTGTAAGACGCTTCCCTTCGCGCCGCCTTCGACAGCAGGAATCCGCGCCTGCTTTCGACAGCATACTGTACAGGCACCATATCATTTTACTACAACCGCATCTTATTTAAACTGTTTCCTGTCTCTTTCCATCCCTGATTCACTCAATGTCCCCAATACTCCTGGGAAGGTCTGTAAAAGGCGGCTTCCATCAGATGGCCGGTATCGATCTGCTCCGCGCCGTCCAGATCGGCTATGGTCCTTGCAACCCTCAGGATGCGGTGATATGCCCTTGCGCTGAGCTGAAGAGAATGGTAAAGCCGCTCCATACACTTCTTCTCCTCCGGCTGCAGCCCGCAATATTTCTCCATCGCAGCCGTCTCGATGTCTCCGTTAAACCGATATCCGGTACCTGCAAAACGTTCTTTCTGGATCTGCCTGGCCTGCTCCACCCGCTTACGGATATCCGCGCTGCTCTCTCCCTTTTTCCCCGCCTGAAGACTGGCGTAGTCCACGGGCTGTAACTCTACACACAGATCTATCCTGTCCAGGACCGGACCGGAAATCTTCCCCATGTATTTTCCCACCTGTGTCCTTGAGCAGCGGCAGCGGTTTGTATCCGGATAGTAGCCGCAGGGACAGGGATTCATGGCACAGACCAGCATGAAATCACTGGGATAGGTGACATTGCCGTTTATCCGTGAGATATTCACGCTTCTGTCTTCCAGGGGCTGGCGCAGCGCATCCAGGGCTGCCCTCTGGAATTCCGGCAGCTCATCCAGGAAAAGCACGCCTCTGTGGGCAAGGGATATCACGCCCGGTCTGGGAACGGCGCTTCCCCCGATCAGAGCGGCCTGAGAAATGGTATGATGAGGACTTCTGTAGGGACGCTCCGTCACCAGGGCTTCCCCTTCCTCCATCAGTCCCGCCACGCTGACTACAGCTGTCACCTCCAGGCTTTCCTCCAGAGTCAGCGGCGGCAGTATCCCCGGAATCCGCTTTGCGATCATGGATTTCCCCGCCCCCGGCGGTCCCACCATCAGAAGGTTGTGAAATCCTGCCGCCGCGATCTCCGCCGCCCTTCTGGCGCTCTCCTGTCCTGTCACTTCGCTGAAATCATACCTGAGGCGGCCTCCGGAAAATCCATGGGCCGCTTCCCTGAACAGGCTGTCTGTATCCACGGAGATCACCCGGAGAATATCCTGCCGCTCATCCTGTCCCGCCATCAGATAGTGCAGGATATCCAGGATATTTGCCGCCTCCCGGACCGTCACCCCAGGCACCACTGCCGCCTCCTTTGCATTCGCCTTCGGGACAATGCACTGCCGGATACCGCCCGCCGCTGCCGCCTGCACGACAGGCAATACCCCCTTTGCCTTTTTCAGCTCGCCGTCCAGCCCCAGCTCTCCCAGAAACAAAATGCTCTCCGCGCTTCCCTTTGGGATCATGCCCATGGATTCCAGCACTCCCACCGCGATGGGAAGATCAAAAGCAGTTCCTTCTTTTCTTCGGTCTGCCGGCGATAAGTTGACGGTGATACGTTTTGGCGGCAGATTCAGGCCCACATTTTTCAGGGCCACCGTCACCCTCTCCCTGGATTCCCGGACTTCCGTGCTCAGAGAGCCCACCATCAAAAAGGCCGGAAGTCCGTTGGCAATGTCCACCTCCACAGATACAAGATATGCCGTGACACCGTGAAGCGCCCCGGATAAAACCGTACTGTACATAAATACCTCCTCGTTTATGAATTTTATCGTATCTTTGATCATGCAGATCCTGCCTGAAGCAAGACATGTTTATGAACCTGTAGATTTTTTGTATCAGATATAAAAACAAACCGGTCCGACAGCAGAACTATGGAACCCGAACCGAATCCTATGCAGATATGTTGCTCTCCCAAAAGTACGCTCAGTCTATGGATCATCACGAAATAAACGATGCTCATGAAAACAGGAAAATGTTTTGGAACAGATCTTTCTGAACAGTTACATGAAAAAATGATTTTCCGAATCCGCTCCGGAAAGGTCATATCAACCCAAAGACCTTTCCCCGGAGCAGCAGACAGTTGAATTGGCCCAACGGGCTTTTTTCTGAATAGAACGCAGCAGTTATACTGCAGACCGCCAGGATTTACATTGATGCCTCAGAAGAAGTACCTGGCTGGCGGTCTGCAGTCGGGTTGCACTGCAAATTCAACAGGCGTGCGGTATATTTTCTGGCAATTCCTGCCCCGGACAAGCCGGGACCAAAATTTTGCCGTTTTTCAAAAGAAATCATTGATAAGAGCCTAATGACAAATCGTCCCGCCCAGGTATCGGGCAGCCGTGTCGCCGTCAATCCTGCCTGCCGAATACAGCCTGCGGACAGCTTCCTCTATCGTAAGCATTCCCTGAGCCGCGCTGTTATGCATCACCTCAGGCAGGCTATTTATGCTGCCCTGGCGTATGCTTCGTCGGACCGCAGGATCGGCCAGCAGCACTTCGAAAGCTGCCACTCTGCCTCCGTCCCCCGAAGGGATCAGCCGCTGTGACACTACTGCTTCCAGAGCATCCGCCAGCCTCCCCCGTATTCCTTCCTGCCGGTGAGGCGGAAACAGATCAAGTATCCCGTCCAGGGCATTTACCACGTTGGATGCATGCAGCGCCGACAGCACCAGATGCCCGGTCTCCGCCGCCGTAAGCGCCCCGCTGACGCTCTCCGGGTCCCGTAATTCCCCCACCAGGATCACGTCCGGATCCTCCCGCAGCGCCGCTTTGAGCGCATCCGCATAGCTCCTGCTGTCCAGCCCAATCTCCCTCTGGTTCACCATGGAGCGCTTATGAGGGTAGATGTATTCTATGGGGTTCTCCAGCGTGATGATCAGCGCATCTCTGTTCTCACTGATCCGGTCCACCAGGGATGCCAGAGTGGCCGACCTGCCGCTTCCGGAAGGGCCTGTCACCAGGATCAGGCCGCTTTCCTTCTCCTGAAGGCGGATCACTGATTCCGGCATGCCCAGTTCCTCCGGCGTGGGAATCCTGGCGTCCACCAGATGAAGCGCAAAGGCCACGCTCCCCTTCTGCTTATAAGCATTGGCACGACATCTCCCGCACCCGGCAACATCAAAGGAGAAGTCGGCTTCCCCCCGTTCCTCGAATCCTTCCCGCTGCGCCTCGGGCATGACCCTGATGAGAATATCCAGCGCATCCGACGGCGTTATCATGGAATGGCTCATGGTGACAAGTGTACCGTTGACCCGCATCTTCGGCGGCAGCCCGGCGGCGACATGGACATCGCTGGCTCCGGCTTCCCCTGCGGCGCGGAGTATTTCTTCTATTGAAGATGAAGACATTACAGACATTATTCTTTCCTTTTCCTCGGTGCTTGTATGCGTGTCCTGTATCTTTTCAGGATGTTTTTCTTCATTATATCCGTTTTTCCGGCATATGGCAATCCCAAAATGCATTTTTTGAAAAAAGTCGAAAAAGCTGATCTGATTCCGAAAGCCTGACGGCAGCACAGCCTCACCGAAGCTTCCCTCAGCCCCGCTTGCTGAAAAATTCCGCCACAGCCGCCCTGATTTCCTGAGGGGGTATGGTCTTCAGCAGATATCCCGCCGGTTTCAGGGGCAGAATCTTCTGGATCCTTTCCTTGTCCACCGTTCCGGTCAGGAAGATAACCGGTGTATCTCTGAATGCTTCCTCCGCCCGTATCATCTCCAGCACCTGCTGCCCGTTGCAGACCGGCATCTCATAATCCAGCAAAACCAGGTCCGGTTTGTCCAATGTCATGGAACGTATGGCGGCGACCCCCGATTTTGCCGTCTGAACCTCATAATCCTGCTCCAGCAGTCCTGTCATTGCCTGCAGGATCATAGCGGAGTCATCCACCACCAGTATCTTCTTTTTTCCGCCGTTTTCATTTTCCGCTCTGTTTTCCTCCAGATACTTCAGGATCTCAGCCATTGCGTTCTCTGCCTGAAGGGCAGGCGAAGCCGGATCCTCCAGCAGATGAGGCGCCAGCATGCAATAGGCGAAATATCCTTTGCCCGTATCAAACAGCAGGCTGCTCTGGGGATTCTGTCTCTCAAACATCCTGTCGAATTTCTTGTAAGAGAGAAGATTTTCCTCTTTCAGCTCCAGCTGTCCCTCCGTGGGAAAATGTTCCAGAATACGCTCCACAAACTGTCTGGCTATGTACCTGGTGGCATTCATCATCATCACATTGACCGTATCGGAATCGGAATCCACGATACTGCCTACCGTATTCACCAGAAGCCTTTCCTCAAACACCAGAAAAAATTCCCATTTTTCCCTTTTGTCGGAACCGTATACCATGCGGTAATAAATACCGTTCCCGAACTTCTCCCCTCCATAACTCTCGCTGATGACCCGGGCATCCAGCTGGAACAGTTCCTTCAAAAGCTGCAGAATCGTCTTTTTCATAAGAGCCTGTTCTTCTTCCGGAAGAAGGTCAACCCATCTGCTGGAGACCCCGCCCTTAATCGCTCTGTCTTCCGTCAGGGTATGCCCGATAAGCCAGCCTGCGCACACACCCAGAAAGTGATCCACCGCCTCCGGAGAATATTTCGTCAGCATCAGCTCCTTCTCAATCTCCGGAAGCGTCTTCTGGCGAAAGATATCATGCAGGCGCCTGTGCGTCTCATATCCCTCATAGCCGATGGATACCATGTACATTTCCTCTTCCGCAAAGTGTTTCATGGCATGCCCTTTGAAGAATTTGATTCCCTCCTGGTATGCCCAGCGGCTCTTTTCGTCATTTTCGCCGCCATAAGCGGACAGTTTGTTCATAATACTGAACAGCTTCCGGTGCTCTCTGTCGATTGCTTCCACTCCGATATTATATCTGTCATGCCAAACAAACTTCTGCTGTTCCATTCCGTCCCTCCTGATTGTGATGAAATCAGAAAAAATCCGGACAACCGTTTCTTATTGACTAAAACAACATCCTTGTGATCCAAGTCCTAACAGCTTCCGGGAAAATTTCTGCCTTTCCACAAATTATAGACTCTTTTGTTCTTTATTTCAACTCCTTTTTGAAAGCTTCTCGATTTTCCGCATCGGAATGAATACTGTCTGATTCCGATTTCTCACATGCAGTACCCGTTTCCCTTCATCCCGGTACAGCCGCACCCGGTTGCTGATCACTTCAGCCACCTCGTCCACACTCTTGCTGCCATTGAAATAATCTGCCGCCTCTTCCGGGGAATCAGCTTCAACAAATCATATCGCTCAGGCCTTCAGCTCACCATGCCCCCCAGCATCCCTCCGCCCGCACACAGCGCCAGCGTGGTAAAAAAGGAGCTTCCCATCTGGATATTTCCCTTCCCCGCGCACAGAGACACCACTGCCAAAACCAGGAAATACACCGTTCCCATCAACAGCCCCCACAGAAATTTACGGCTGCCCGTCTTCTTTCCCATGACAAAGCCTCCGAAAAAAGTACCTGCCACATAAATTGCGGTGATCGCGATGGAAACGATCTTCTCATCCAGTCCCAGCCTATACAGCAGAAATGCCAGCAATGCCAGCAACGCCGCTGTCAGTATGTACGAAAAAAGCAGGCTTTTAACCAGAAAACCCACCGGAATCCCTCCTGTCTTCGGATCCTGTTCCATATCTTCCCCCTGTTCCGACTCACAGCGCCCGCACCACGGTCCATAAACCGCCGAACCGTTACTGCTGCCCCTGAAGTCTATAAACTTTTTATAAAATCATATGCACAATGATACAAGAACTTGACAACTACTTTCCGATTCTGTATATTTATCTTAAGGAATTGTGCAGAAATAAATCTGCGCTTTCTTAAACAGGTGTCCGCCGTCAGACGGACATGAGATCAGATGGACGCCCGTGACACCGGATCCAATGACGGCAGATATCTGACAAAATTATGGAAAGAAAAGGAGTGAAATTTTTTTGGAAGTCCCGGAAGGTATACAATTTATCGTTCTTATCATTCTCATTATTCTGTCAGGCTATTTCTCTTCGGCAGAGACAGCCTTCAGTACCGTCAACCGCGTGCGGATGCAGACCCTGGAAGAAGAGGGGAACAGACGCGCCGCAAGGGTGAACCGGATCCTGAAGAATTACAGCAAGATGCTGAGCACCGTCCTCATCGGCAACAACATCGTGAACCTGTCCACCTCTGCCCTGACCACTACCATCGCCCTGCAGTTCGGAATCCCGGTGGCTATAGGCACCGGCGTCCTGACCATGGTGATCCTTCTCTGCGGTGAGATCATCCCAAAAACCTGGGCCATGCTTTCCTCAGAAAAAATCACGCTTGCCTACAGCGGTGTCGTCTTCGGACTGATGCAGATCATGACGCCGGTTATTTTCGTAGTGGACAAAATGTCAAACGGCATCCTGCGTATGCTGCGCATTGATCCCAGCAGGAAGATCACCACCATGACAGAGGCCGAGCTGCGCACCTATGTGGAAGTCAGCCATGCCGACGGCGTCATCGAAACCGAAGAACGGGAAATGATCTATAATGTGTTCGATTTTTCGGATGCCCTGGCCAAGGATATCATGATCCCCAGGATCAATATGGTGACGGTGGACATCAATGCCACTTACAGCGAAGTCCAGGCAGTTTTCCGCGAGTCCATGTACACCCGTTTCCCCGTATATGAGGATGATAAAGACAATATCATCGGTCTGATCAATATCAAGGACTTCATCCTCACGGAGGATAAGGAGCATTTCCAGGTAAAATCCATCCTGCGGGATGCCCATTTTACATATGAATTCAAAAAAGTCTCCGACCTGCTTTACGAACTCCGTGAACGGGCCACAAGCGTCACTTTTGTGCTCAATGAGTACGGCGCCACTGTGGGCATGATCACCCTGGAAGATCTGCTGGAGGAAATCGTCGGCGAGATCCGCGACGAATACGATGCCGACGAAGAAGAATACATCCAGAAGATGGATGAGAACACCTATCTGGTGGAAGGCAGCATGAAGCTGGACGACATCAACGACGAACTGGACACGGAACTGGAAAGTGAAGACTATGATTCCATAGGCGGCATCATCATCGAAAATCTGGACCGACTGCCGGAGGACCAGGAGGAAGTCACCCTGGAGAACGGCGTTAAACTGAAGGTTCAGGGGATTGAGCAGAACCGTATCGTCAAGGTGCTGATGACCCTGCCGGAAAAGAAGGCAGATGAGGAAGATGCCGATCCGGACAGCAATGACACCGAGAAGGAAAGTGAATCCTGAGTCCACCGCCTGTTCGGATCTCCCCAAAAAAAGCTTCCCGGAAACAGGCGCATGGCTTCCGGGAAGCTTCCGTTTATTACAGTCCCATAATATACTGCTGCGTCCGCTTATCCCTGGGGCGGCAGAAAACGGTATCTGCGCTGTCGTATTCCACCAGTTCCCCTGACAGGAAAAAAGCGGCCGTATCGGCTATCCTGGCCGCCTGCTGCATGTTGTGGGTCACAATGACAATGGTATAGTTTTCTCTCAGTTTTCGGATCAGGTCTTCTATCTTCAGGGTGGAAACCGGATCCAGCGCGGAGGTCGGCTCATCCATCAGCAGCACTTCAGGCTCTGCCGCCAGCGCTCTGGCAATGCAGAGCCTTTGCTGTTGTCCTCCGGAGAGGCCCAGAGCGGGCTTTTTCAGGGTATCTTTTACTTCTTCGAATATGGCAGCGCCGCGCAGGGCCTTTTCCACAGTCTGCTGCAGCTGCTGTCTGCTTTTCATTCCATGAAGCCTGGGACCGTAGGCCACATTGTCATAAATGCTCATGGGAAAAGGATTCGGCGATTGAAAAACCATCCCCACCCGCTTCCGCAGCGCCGTGACATCCGCTTTTCTTTTATAAATGTCTTCCCCGTCCAGCAATACACTGCCTGCCATACGCACATTTCCGAACTGCTCATTCATGCGGTTAAAGCACCGCAGAAAAGTGGATTTCCCGCATCCGCTGGGGCCGATGAGAGCCGTCACCGTGTTTTTCCTGATCTCCATGCTGATCTCTTTCAGAGCCTGCTTTTCACCGTACCACAGATTCAGATGCCGGGCCGACAGTTTGACCGCTTTTGTTCCGGCTTTATTATCCATAAAAATCTTCCTCCTGCCCTCCCCCGGTTCGGGAAATCAGTTTCAACAGAAGGTTCATCAGAAAAGTAAGCAGGATCAATACACAGCCGATGCCAAATGCCGCCCCGTACTCCCCATTCTGCATCTGCAGATACAGTTCGACTGTAAGCGTTCCCCCCGGCTCCAGGATCTTATCCCGCAGCACAGTGATATCTTTCGGGAACCCGCTCCCCAATCCGGGCAGAATCCTGGCGCTTCCCGCCGTAAACAGCAGCGCTGCCGACTCTCCCACGATCCGCCCCACTGCCAGTATGATCCCCGACAGAATCCCGCTTTTTGCCCCGGGAAGGAGAATCGTCCGGATCAGTTCCCATTTCCCTGCCCCCATTCCCAGCGCCCCCTGTCTGTAACCCCGGGGGACTGCCTGCAGCGCTGCCTGCGTATTTTCCACGATCAGAGGCAGGACCATCAATCCCAGCGTCAGCGCGCCGGTCAGCAGAGAATATCCGAGTCCCATCACATTCCCGAAAAGCACCATTCCGAATAGCCCGAAAACAATGGAGGGAATTCCTGCCAGGATATCCACCGCAAAGGACACGGCACGCACCGGCCTGCTCTTTCCGGCATACTCATTCAGATAAACCGCCGCTCCCACGCCTGCCGGAACTGCCATGGCAAGCGTAAGGATGATCATATACAGCGTATTCACCATATTTCCCGCAATTCCCACGGTTCCCTTCAGCGCACTGGTAACCGACAGGAAGAAGCGGAGACTCAGCTCCCTGAATCCCCTGAAAAATACATATCCCGCAATTCCCAACAGCAGCACCACCGAAAAAGAAGCTGCCCCATACACTGCCGCCAGCAGGAATACTGTGCCCGGGTGCATTTCTCCGCGGCGCAGCATCCCCTTATCCTGTCCCGTCCGTTCCATACTTTTCCGCCCCCTTTCCCAAAATCAGCTTCGCTGTCCCGTTCACCAGCAGGATAAATCCCAGCAGGATCAGCCCTATGGTAAACAGCATCTGTCTGTGAAGTCCCTGGGCATATCCCATCTCGCTGACAATAGCCGTGGTAAGGAAGCGCACGGAATAAAAGGGAAAAGGCGCGTTGACACTTCCCCCTGACACCAGCGTAATGGCCATGGCTTCTCCCGCCGCCCTGCCAACCCCCAGGATCACGGCAGTCAGGATGCCGGAACGGGCAGCCGGCAGGACGGAACAGAAAATCGTCTGTACCCGGTCCGCCCCCAGCGCCAGGGAAGCCTCCCTGATACCGGGGCGGACCGCGCGGATGGAAGTCTCGCTGATATGTATCACCGTGGGCAGCATCATAACCGACAGCACAATGACGGCAGAAATCAGATTTGCCCCACCCGTAAAGGTGTGGCTGTCCGATCCGGCAAACAGCTTCCTCTCCAACCGGTATACAACGGGATTTAATATATATATTCCCAACAGGCCGTATATAACGGAAGGGATCCCCGCCAGCACCTCCACCGCAGCCCTGACCAGCCCTGCCCGCCTTCTGTCCGCCAGTTCAGCCAGATACACTGCCGTGAGAATCCCCAGAGGAACTCCCACAGCCGCTGCAAGGAGGGTTCCAAGCAAAGAAGTAAGTATGATATAAAAAATGCCGAATTCCGGCTCTGCCGCAGTTGGCTTCCAACGGGTGCCAAAGAAAATTTCCTTCAGTCCGATCTGCCTGAGCGCCGGCAGCCCCATGCATATCATATAAAACGTTACCGCCGCAACCGCTAAAACGGTAAAGATCCCACAGACAAAGAAAAAAATCCATGCCAGCGCTTCTGCTGCCTTTCTTCTCTTTTCAAAATCCAATGCCCACACTCCTTTCCCGCACTCCCCGGCCGCATTCCATCTTCCCCCCGGTTCCGTCCACAGGGTCAATTCATGCCGATCCCCATTTTTTCCGCAATTCCTCTGCCTTCTTCACTTTCCACATAGGATAACCATGCACGTACCAGTTCATTTCCGTCTTCTGCTTCCCCTCTGGTAACCATGATAAACGGCCTGTACAGCGGATAGCTGCCGTTGTCCACATTTTCCATGGAGGGGACTGTCCCGTCCAGCGAAAGAACCGTACAGACAGCCCCGGCTCCGCCTTCCGTTTCTGCCTCTCTGCGCATCCTGTCCGCCGCTTCCAGGGACACATACCCGATGGCGCCGGGTGTGACTTCAATCCTTGCCATGACAGCTCCCGTACTGTCCAGTTCATTGGCATATGTACACCGGTCAGCAAGCCCCAGCAGTTCCTCAAAGGCGCGCCTGGTTCCGGAACCAGCCTCCCTTCCGATGAGAACGACAGGCAGCTTCCCGCCTCCCAGTTGGGACCAATCCGCGATTTCTCCGGTATAAAGCCGTGAAAGCTGCTCTCCGGTAAGCCCGGTGACTCCGTTGGCAGGATTTGCGCACAGGGCAATGCAGTCAGCCCCCGCAATGTTTTCCACCGCGCCTGCCGCTTTCTCCTCCTCAGTCAAATATCTGGAAGACATTCCGATATCCGCGCTGCCGCCTGTCACTGACGCAATCCCTGCGCTGGAGCCTGTAAACTGAAGGATCACATCCACCTCCGGATACTTTTCCATAAATCCCTCGGCCAGAGCGCCGGCATATCTTTCCATGGATGAGCTCCCCGCAAGCTGCAGGCATCCGGCCGGTTTCCGGGTGTCTTCCCGCGCCTGTTCACCGGTTCCCTGCGCATTCCGGTTCTGCTGCTCCTGCCGCTCTGCATCCGGCCATGGGTTTTTTACTCCTGTCATCTGGTTCTCCTGCAGCGCCTGTCCCGCCACACGCCCCGGACTGTATACAGTTTCCTCTGCCCGGGTCACCTGCCCATCCGTTACGTCTCCCGCAAAAGGACGGTATATATCCCAGAAGATCAGGACCGCCCCCACCAGTATCAGCAGGATTCCCGATCTGTCCTTCACAAGCTTTTCCAGTCTCTCCATTCTTCCTCTCCCCTGTGGTTTTACCGTTTCGGCGGCTTTGCTGAAGGATGGAGTTTACGCGCTCCATACCGCAGCCAGGATCCCTTCCGCGATTGCCCATGCCACATCGTGAAAGCGTTCATCCAGCAGCTGATTATCCGCATCCGAATTGACAAATCCCACCTCCACCAGCACTGCCGGCATGTCGGTGCGGTTCAGCACTACCAGGTCCTTCCTCTCATTAACCCCCAGGTTCTCGAATCCGACCTGTTCCAGGCGGGCATTGATATTGCCGGCAAGCCGCGCCGCTTCTCCATAGTAATCGTACACCAGTGTCTCCACTCCCGTATACTCATTTGAATAGGTACTGGAATTGCGGTGAAGGGATACAAAGTAATCCGCTCCCACAGCATTCCCCTCCTCGGCTTTCCGGGCAGGGGACTCATAGATATCGGTGGTTCTGGTATAATATACCTCCACACCGTTCTGTTCCAGGATCTGTCCCACTGCAAGGGCCAACGCAAGCGCATCCTCCTTTTCCCGCCTGCCATTGTATACCGCTCCCGGATTCGCGCCGCCGTGTCCGGCATCGATTGCCACCAAAGCCATAAAAAGACCCTCCGCATACCTTTCTATAAGATATGCGGAGGGCCTGCCCTACGTTCCTCTGTCTCATTTATACTGCGCACCGGTTGAATCTGCAGTACATCCCGACTGCAGACCGCCAGGTATTTTCCCGGAGGCATCACTGTAAATCCTGGCGGTCTGCAGTATAATTCCTGCTCACTCATCCAAGCCGGTGTCCGGCCCGCACCCGAAAGCCGCGCTCAAATGTTACACGGATATCACCTCCAGATTTCCGAAGATCACGTCGCCGCCTACATGGATCACATTTTCCCCATCCATACTGCGTTTTCCCGACTGCTTCGAAAAGCCGAATACATTTTCCGTATTCAGTTCCACTCTCCATGCCTGCGGGACATAGATTACCACACTTCCGAATACATTGTCCACATTTACAGAGGCGGTGCCTCCGTATAGAAATGCTTCCGTAAAATAGATCTGCACGGACCCGAACACATTATCCACATCCACCTGGCGGATAACCCCTGACACATACTTTACCGACTGGCCAAAAACATTGTCATAAGAAACACATTCCCCGTCCCCGGTATAATCCTGTATCATGCTGTTTCCGTTCCACTCACCTATTCTCACAAGATGGCTGCCCCGGTACCTGCCAAGCTTCGGAAACAGCATTTTCAGCCCGATGGTACCCAGTAATGCAGCTCCCAGAACGGGCCAGGGCGTAATAGCCTCCAGATGCAGCCATTTATCGTTGACAATGACCAGAAAAGCCAGTGAAAACAGGATCGTGCCGATCCTCAGCCTCACAATGCCCTTCACCAGAAATGATATCAGGAACGCGCTGAACAGGATTGTCCAGAATCCTACTCCCTCCAGATATCCAAGCCTGCCCAGCAGCAGGGCTGCCGCCGCCAGCAAAAGAACCATTCCCCCAAAAAAACTTTTTCTGCTACTCATAATTACCTCCTGTTTCAGTTCCGCATCTGCACCTTCTACACCCCGAGCTTTCTGTCCTTCAGGCGTTCTGTCACTGCCTTGAAATAAGCCCGGGACACCATAGCTTTTTTGCTGCTTCCCGCAAACTCCATCACGCTGGATGCCGTCAGGTTTCTTGTGACGGAGTAGACCAGATCCAGATTTGCAATGGATGATTTGGAGATCCGCATAAAGCTTCCCGGCAAAAGCTCCTCCAGTTCGTAGAGCCTGTAGTCACAGGAAAAAATCCGGTCCGCCGTGTGGGCGCGCATCTGGCGTCCCTCTGTCTCAAAGAAATAGATATCCTCCATGGGGATATAGAATTCCGTCCCGGCATTCCGCAGGGAAAGGCATCGTCTGGCGTTTCCCTGTTTCGATATGTAGTTTTGCAGGCTGACGATATTGTCGCTTAAGCGGCTGCACCGGAGGATGACTTCCTCTTCTGCCAGTCCTTCCTCGATCTCAATCTTTACCTTCATATCATTTCCTTTTCTGCTGCGATGTTCTTAAGGAATTGGCTATAACCAGTTCCTGCTCTGTCCGACCCTGGTCCTTTTATAAGCTTATGGTTCCAGTATACAGAAAATCCGAAATCTGTAAACCGCTTTTGCGCAAGAGGTAATCTCCGGTTTATAAGTGGTAAAATGCCGCGGACAGATTCCCTGCCTGCGGCATGCTTTCCTGATAGCGCAGCAGCGCATCAGCCTATATGTCTGTCTCCATTTCCGTCCTGCACAGGTCTTTCACTGTCTCACCCGCAATAATCAATCCTGCCACGGACGGAACAAATGCCACGCTTCCCGGAATGGCCCTTCTCTGTGTATGTTCCTGTTCTGTTCCGGGCGGAAAGATATTGTTTTCCCCATTGACTACTTCCGCGTCTTCAAATGGTTTTATCGGGGCTTCTTCCGAATAAACCACTTTCAGTTTCCTTATGCCGCGCTTCTTCAGTTCCCTCCGCATGACCTTCGCCAGAGGACACATCTTTGTCTGATAGATGTCACAGACCCGGAACAGGCTGCCGTCCAGTTTATTCCCCGCCCCCATACTGCTGATGATCGGCACGCCTTTTTCCTGCGCTTTCATAACCAGTTCGATCTTCGCGCTGACTGTGTCTACAGCATCCACAATATAATCATATTCCTCAAAGGGAAACGCATCCGCATTTTCCGGCAGAAAGAAACAGTTATGGATCCGTACCTCCGCATCAGGATTGATGTCAATTATCCTCTCCCTCATCACTTCTGTCTTATATCTTCCTATGGTTTTCCACGTGGCTATGATCTGGCGGTTCAAGTTGGTCAGGCAGACCTTATCGTTGTCTGTCAGGTCAAACGCGCCCACACCGCTCCGCACAAGCGCCTCACAGACATATCCGCCCACACCGCCGATCCCGAAAACCGCCACTCTTGCGGCAGCCAGCTTTTCCATTGCCTTTTTTCCCAGCAGTAATTCCGTTCTTGAAAACTGTGTCAGCATCCGCGCAACTCCTTCCTTCTATTTTGGTTATCCAATGCCCAGGTTATGCAGAACCGCCTCAAACACATTGGCCGCCGCCCACAGATTGTAGCTGAACCAGGAACCGTAAGGCTCACCGTTGTCATACCGCTCCGTCACCAGCCCGTCGGAAGGGCACCATCTCTCGGAGAGAATGCCGTAGCGCCCGTAGCCTGTCTTATCCGGATATAATTCCAATGTCTGCATCATCCAGGCAGCGGAATCCAACGCCCGTTCCCGATAATAGGCATCCCCGGTAACCTCAGCCAGATACAGCAGATCCTCGTCCGCCAGCACGCCCATGGGATGGATATGGGGATTTGACACGGAAGTCACGGAGCCGCCGCAGGCATTCCAGCCGTCTTTCACCGGGGGATGCTCCGGGCGGGTGGGGTAGCCGTAGCGCCACAGGAATTCATAGCCCGCGCTGCATTTCATATCCTCCAGAAACCGCGCTTCCCCGGTCTCCTCATAGAGCAGCCTGCTGCCGTGGAGGAAGCTTAGATTTCCTTCCTGATCCACCGCCTTCCAGGTATCCATGGGCGCTCCCCAGCAATCCAGATTATATACGAAATTTCGATAATATTCATGTGCTTTTCTCGCCGCCTCCACATAGGAACACTCTCCCGTAAGCCGGGCCAGATAGAGAAGCCCCGGCACGAACCAGCAGCCTGCAAAGCCCTCCCAGTCCAACACCTTTTTCTCAAGGGCAGAATAGGTATAGCCGAAAGCTCCGTCTTCCCTCTGGAGCGAAACCACGGTATCCAGCACTTTCCTGCATCCTTCCAGCCATGTCTCACGGTACGGCACGCCCTTTTTCTTCAGGAAAAGAATGGTCTTCAGAATATAGTACACCGCACTGCCCTGGATGTAAGCACAGTGACAGTCTCTGCACAGGCCATAATATGTCCACCAGCCGTTCAGACGTCCGCTTAAGCCCTCTCCCACCGGGGCATACAGATCCAGGAAAAATCCTGATTCCTCCCGGTATCCCCCAACGATTCTGTCGATCATCTCCTCTCCTGACAGAACCCGGGCCAACTTCTCCTCCACCGACAAAACCAGTGCCGGCTTATTTTCCTCTGGCAGTGCCTGCGTCAACTTACCATCCCCTGACAGCTCCTGCATCGGCTCATCTTCCTCTGACAGCTCCTGCATCGACTTACCATCCTCTGACAACTCCCGCGTCGACTTACCATCCTCTGACAGTGCCTGCGTCGGCTTATCTTCCTCTGGCAGAACCTGCATCGGCTTGCTGTCCTCCGGCACGCCCAACAGATACCTGCTCATCACAAGGGGATACGCCAGTATCGCACCGCCGGTCCAGCCGATTTCCACCACATTTCTCCAGGGCTTTAATTCCTGTTCTTTGAAAGGCCTGCATTTTCTGTTGGTATACTCTCCTGTGTCCGGGTCGTAATTCAGACAGCAGAAAGCGTCCAGCATTGCCTCCGCAGCCTGCCGGAATGTTTTCCTGAAGGAAGGCCGCACATGCCTTTTCTCATATTCTCTGCGCACAATGTCATGAATGGCAGGCCTTCCTTTGCCCGCCAGTGTATATATCCGTCCCGTAACGGAAGCCTTCCTCCCCCGGCTTCCCGTGGCGGCGGCAGGCACGGAGCGGTTCAGGAAGGTCACCGGATCATTTGTATAGCCCAGCGTCACGCCGAAGCTGTCCGGCAGCGCCGCAAAGAGGCCGTTTTTCAGGTACGTCCCATCTTCTCTCCCCTCTTCCTCCGAATAAGGTTCCACGGATACCGCCGCCGTCCCCTTTTTACAGCAGAGGGCAGATACAGGCATGGCTGCCCTGTCGGCACGGAATTCCCAACAGGGGGAGCAGAATGCCGCTTCCGGATGTTCCCTGGTCAATAAAGGAAATTCTCCTATGCGCATCCTATGCGCATTACGCACCTCCTCCGCATGGTTGTCACCGTAGATATTGCAGGGAATTACATGGTAGTAATCTTCTTCTCCGGGCAGGGAAACCTCCAGCTTCATCCGGGTGTCGCAGGCAGCCTCAAATCCCATCCGAAACGCCGTCTCCTCTTCCCCCTTCTCTTCAAAGACTGCCTGATACCGGGCATCCTTTGTCCGAAAATCACAGCCTGTCTCCGTACAGCATTCCTCCGGCACAGGGATCCAGATTTCATTCCTGCTGTAATATAGTTTTATTTCCATTGTAAATCCGTTTTTATGTATGATCATGGCGATATCTGCTCCTTTATACTGGTGAGCGCACATATTTGCCGTTTCCTGTTCCCCACGATAGAAGCAAAAAACGGATCCTGTTATCAGGGAAATGTCTGCAAATAACTGCCATAAGTTTACAGCTATTTTCCCACCATTCCCATAATAATATTGCAGAAGCGCTCATAAAGTCACTGTAGCTGCGGACTTTGTTAAAGCGTTTGTCCGGCAGATGTTTTTGAGCGTGCGTATCTGTTCTTACCCGGAACAGCCTGGAAAATCCCGGTGGCCCGGAGTACAGGTCATTCATGCAAATAGCTGACCTCCCACTGTCCGGAACCGCAGCGGGCGGTGAGGATTCCTTCCTCCGAAACGAATTCCAGCCCCTTTGCCCTGACCCGGCATGCCCCTTTTTCCAAACGTATCTCGGCGGTGGTATTGTGGGGGATGGTGATCAGAAGCCTGCGGACATTTTGATCCTCCTTCCCCTTTTCCCAGTGAACCCTTAAGGTGCCATATACGCTCTCGTACGCGCCTTCCGCGAAATCAAAGGCGTCTCCCGTCTGAGGGCTGATAACGGAATGATGATAGCCGGGGTCCCGCTGGTCCGGTTCCATCCCCAGGACCACCCGGTACAGCCAGTCGCCCACAGCGCCATAGGCATAATGGTTGAAGGAATTCATGTCCGGGCTCCACATGGTTCCGTCCGGCTTCAGCCCGTCCCAGTGCTCCCAGACAGTGGTTGCTCCCATTTTCACCTGGTACAGCCAGGAAGGGAAATCCTCCTTCAGCAGCAGCTCATAGGCCTCTTTGACGTAACCGTTGCTGCTGAGGACATGGCAGAAATAAGGAGTCCCCACAAATCCCGTCACCAGATGTCCCCCTTCTTTCCGAAGCAGTTCCACCAGCCGCTTTGCGGTCTGTTGGCGGAAGGCTTCCGGCGTCAGGTTGAAATACAGCGCCACAATATGCGCGGTCTGAGTCTGTGCCGTCATATAGCCGTCATCCGTAAAGAAAGTGTCCCGGAATTTTTCCAGAATTTTTTCATACAAAGCGCCATAGTACGCCGCATCCTCAGGCTTTCCCAGGATATCCGCAATTTTGGCAAAAAGCCCTGTGGAATAAGCAAAATACGCCGTACAGGTCAGGTCGTTGGGGGTGGCGCCGAAATAACTACCCTCCTCCGCGTCCAGGGCCACCCAGTCCCCGAACTGCAGCTTATAATTCCATATATAATCCACGGAATGGGCTTCCATGAAGCCAATCCACTTCTTCATGCTGTCATACTGCTCTTCCAGTATGGTTCTGTCACCGTAGATCAGATACAGGGTCCACGGATTGATCACCGCCACGTCCGCCCAGGCCGCCGCCGAATGGGTTCCCTGGGACAGCAGCCAGTCGCCTTCCTCTTTTCCGCTGATGATGTCCGGCACCACATGGGGCACGCCTCCTTCCGGCGTCTGATCCGCCGCCACATCCTTCAGCCATTTCCGGAAAAAGGTGTATGCATTCATGAGATAGCAGGCGGTTCTGCAGAAAATCTGGGCATCTCCCGTCCATCCCACTCTTTCATCCCGCTGGGGACAGTCCGTGGGAATATCCAGGAAATTTCCCTTCAGTCCCCATAGAATATTCTGCTGCAGCCTGTTCACCAGGGGATGGGAGCAGCGGAAGGTTCCCGTCTGCTCCATCCGGGAGTACAGCGCATACGCCGAGAAATCTTCCCGTTTCACCTCTCCCGGCCATTTCAGCACCTGCACATACCGGAATCCCATGAAGGTAAAGAGCGGATGGTATTCCTCTCTCCCTCCTCCCCTGCAGATATAACGGATCTCCTGTCTGGCGGAACGCAGATTCGCCGTATATACGTTTCCGTCTGCATCCAACGTCTCAAAGCATTTCAGTACGATCTCACTGCCCTCTTCTGCCTGTACCTTGAAATGTACCCGGCCCGACAGATTCTGCCCGAAATCAATCACAGTCTCGCCTTTCGGCGTCATCAGCACTTCCCTCGCCTGCAGATGCTCCATTTTCCCCACTCTGCTGCCCGCCTGGGCTGTTAGCGTCTCTTTCGGAAACGGAATCACCTGCACCGGTTTCCAGTCCCGGTTCAGGGCAGCTCCTGTCGATTTCCCATCCGTTTCTCCTGCTCCGGCTTTCCTCCTGACCGGCTCTGCGACAGTCTCTCCCGCTTCGGAGCTATGGTCTTCCGGCTCTGCCTCTCCTGCTTTGGTGCTTCGGTCTTCCGACACTGGGTCTGCCTCTCCTGTATTGGTGCTTCGGTCTTCCGACGCCGGATCTGCCTCTCCCGTATTGGTGCTTCGGTCCCCTGGCTCCGGGTCTGTCTCGCCCACATCGAATCGCATGCTCTCCCGCTCCAGCCGGGCATCGTAATGTTCTCCGTCATATATCTCCGAGAAAGTAACGGGGCCGGGCCGTCCCTGCCAGCTGTTGTCCGTTACAAACACTTCCTCCCGGCCGTCCTCATACCGGACTGTCAGCTGCATCAGAAACGCCGTCCGGGTGCCGTAATTGTTCCTCCGCAGCAGGAATCCCATCTTCCCTTTGTACCAGCCTGCCCCCAGCATGGCCTGCAACGTATTTTCTCCCTCTTTCAAAAGCGCTGTCACGTCATAGGTCTGGTAGCACAGATGCTTATGGTATGAGGTCCATCCGGGAGTCATTTCATCGTCCCCCGCCTTCTCTCCGTTCACGAAAAACCGATATAATCCCAATCCTGTGACGCACACATATGCGGATGCCGCCTTGCCGTCTATCCTGATTTGCTTTGTCAGACAGGTGCTGCCCGAACTTACACTGTCCGCTTCCTCCTCCGCTGTTATGAATTCCGCCTGCCACTCATCCCGGTTCAGAATTCCCGTCACAAAGGAAGCCGTCCCGCTGTAAGGACTCTCCTCCACCCCGTCGCTGACCCGCACCCGGACAAAATATTCCGTGCAGGAACGCAACTTCTCCCTGAGCGGGCTGCCGCAGGATTCTCCCCGGTCACCGCTTTCCGGGCATCCGGCCCTTTCCTGCCCTGCGCCGCCTTCCCGACACGGGGCGCCTTCCCGTTCTTCACCGCTTTCCCGACATACGGCCTCTTCCCGCTCTTCACCGCTTTCCCGACATACGGCCCCTTCCTGCCCTGCGCCGCCTTCCCGACATGCGGCGCCCTCCTGCCCCACGGCACCTTCTTCCGTCTGGTCATCCTCCCGGTATGCCGGGACTTCAACATGGACGGATTCACTGCTCTCCACAAACCCGCTGTCATATATCATATTCTCAAACTGCGGCTCCCGGGCAATCTGCAGCTGATATGCCTTCTGCACCACATTTTTTCTGTCGCTGTCCAGTACCCAGCCAAACCAGGGAAGCCCTCCCAGCCCCACCGGATGTTCCAGATATTCCATTCTGATCTTTATGACTCTCAGCATTCTATTCTCTCCTCATCCTGCATCCATACCATCCCTGCCTGCAATGCCTCATGCTGCTGTCCGCTTTCATGCCTCCTGTCAGCAATCCTCCCACAGCTCTCCATCTTCACGACTCCCTGCCGGCAGTGCCTGCGTATCAGTTTTACACATTCCTCCTCTGCTCACATCCGCTCCCATTCGTCCACTGCAGCAATGTCCAAAGCCTCTCCTTCATATCCCCGCAGTTCCACATTCCTCATGGTCACCCTCTTCGCATTCCTGATAAAAATGCCCTTCCTGCTGCATTTTTCACATCCTGACATCATTGCGGCAGTTCCCTCCAGCGCATTCTCCGCAAAAGCGATCCTGACATTTTCCATCAGAATGTGCTCAACAGGCGATTCCGGAAGTCCGTAAACATACACCCCTGCCACATGGCAGTCCCTGCAGATAACATTCCTGATCACCACTTCTCCCACTCCGGGCGTCCGCTGGTCCACAGGCAGCTTCTCTTTGGACGACACATATTCGGACTTCCCGTCCGGATCACAAAAGTAAAAGCAGTTGATCACAAAAGGCGTCAGCACACCCTCCATTTTCACTCCGTCGAATACGATTCCCTGCAAATAAGAATCCTTTCCCCTGCCGCGCCTGGTTTTCACACGCAGTCCTCTGTCCGTATTCACGAACCGGCAGTTGCGGATCACAATATTATCCACCCCTGCCCCGATCTCACTGCCGATGGTGACGCCCCCATGGCCTTTCTCCATAAGGCAGTTATGGATCAGGATATCCCTGGACGGTGTCCTGTATGTCTTCCCCATATACAGCTTGCCTGATTTGACGGCGATGCAGTCGTCTCCCACGGAAAAGAACACGCCGGCTATCTCCACATCCCGGCAGGATTCCGGGTTCAGCCCGTCCGTATTGCTGGAAGCCTCCGGGGATTCGATATGAAGGTCATAAAATCCCAGATGTTCCGAAAAATAAGGATGCAGATTCCAGGCAGGCGCATTTCGCACCGTGATCCCCTGAACCACCACATTCTTACAATGGTTCAGGAAAAGCATCCTGGGTCTTGCGGGCGTTCCTTTCAGCTTCTCATATGTCCACCAGTTCGTGAAATCCGCGTTTCCTTCCAGCACACCCTGCCCGCAGATGACTACATTCTCCACATACATTCCTGTGAGAAGCCCCGCATAGGAATCCCGCGGTTCCCCCTCCCATGAGGCGGCCAGGAACTCTCCCTTCCCGTCGCAGCTGTCAATCCTTCCCGGAAGCACAGGGATCCTGCCGCTGTCCGGTATGGCGGAGAGAACGGCATCCCTGCTGATCTCCAATGTGATATTGCTTTTCAGGAACAGACTGGTGAAACGAAACGTCCCGGCGGGAACCAGCACACGGCTCTCCGGAGGGCAGGTCAGGATGGCTGCCTGGATCGATAAGGTGTCATCCGTCACACCGTCCCCTCTGGCTCCAAAATCCCTCACATTCAGAACCACGAATTCCTTCTTTGTACAGATCCGGGCCTCCCCGCTGCACGATCCGCCTCTCATGATCCCGATCCTGTATAACGTATCAGGCTTTAAATCGTAAATTGTCTCTATGGTCTTGCAGGATGTAAACCGATGCGCCCCGTTCACCCGGACTTCATACGCTTCGGTCTCATAATCCCCCTCTGCATCCGTGACCTGAAATACCAGGCTTCTGGCTTCCGCGAACAGTATACGTATCCCTGTACCGGAATTCTCACCCATAACTGTCATTTGCTCCCTCTGTCCTTATCTGCGGCATGCTTCGGAAGTGTCGGAAAATAACGGCTGCAATTGCTTCATGCAAAAGCCCGGAAATACAATAAAAATTGCCATAAACTTGCAGCAGTTATTTGCAGACACTTCCTTA
>CAJUFB010000014.1 GCA_910585805.1 uncultured Acetatifactor sp. | reverse complement strand
TCATCATAGAGGCCAAAAAGTCAAAGAAAAAGGCCGATATGGACAAGGACTGCGCTTTTCCGGATCATTAGAAAGCAGGAAGGATATCGGCATGACGTTAAGCGAATTTATATGGGACAGATTGGCACATTTGAGCATATTGGGTGTCTTCGCCGCTGCAGCTGCTGTATTTCTGCTGGTTACGGGAACCCAGTGGGGAATTCTGGTGATTCTGCTGCTTTTCGGGGGATTCCTTTTATTGACAGTACTATTTCATGATTTTCTGAAATGCCGCAGCCATATCCGGGAACTGGAGTCCGTCCTGAAAGGTTTGGACCAAAAATATCTGTTCACGGAATGCATTCCGAAACCGGGCAGCGCCTATGAACTGGCGCTGTTCGAAATGCTGCGCCGGGCGGGCAGGGATATGATTGAGCGCGTTTCCGATGCCCGGACCGCCACCAGGGAATACAAAGAATACATCGAAAGTTGGGTACATGAGATCAAGACACCCATCACCGCAGCCCGCCTGATCTGCCGCTATACCGACAGGGAAACCGGACGAAAGCTGACGGCTGAACTGGCCCAGATTGACAATCATGTGGAACGGGCGCTGTACTATGCCCGGGCGGAAAGCCCCGAACAGGATTTCCTGATTCGCCGGACTGCCCTGGATACCATAGCCGCCGAAGCAATTGAACGGCACCGCTCTCTCCTGATTCAAAACGGTGTGTGCATCCGGACAGAAAACCTGGAGCCTGTAGTATACACGGACGGAAAATGGCTCTGCTTTATACTGGGACAGCTTCTGCAGAATGCAGTCCGCTATCGGAACGAACACCCCCTGATTACCCTGTCCGCCAGACACACCGGAAGTCAGGCTCAGCTAACTGTCAGCGACAATGGCATCGGCATACCGGCTCACGAACTGTCCCGCATCTTTGACCGGGGATTCACCGGCACCAACGGACGCCTCCGGAACAGTTCCACCGGAATGGGGCTCTATCTCTGCAAAAAACTGGCTGACCATCTGGAAATCCAAATGACTGTCCGGTCATCGGAAGGACAGGGCACCACGATAATCATGACCTTTCCTGCAGTTGCAGACCGCGAACATAATGCCGGATAATATGTCACATCGGAAGCAATCTTTTCGCTTCCGATAAAAGCGCGTCTCTTTGCGCCGCATTCCCCCCGGCCTCCGTACCAATGCAGGCCAGCGCGCTTACCCGACTTTCAAACCAATGCAGGCTGCCCTTTTCTTAAAACTGAGGTATTGCCGCTCTGTAATAAAATCTTCCCTGAATATCGGTGCCGTAAAGCGGAAATCCACCTCCCCCATGGCCTTCATCGCAGCCTGCTTTATGGTCATCTCTCCGAACTGGTAAGGTGCGTCCATGTCTCCCATGTAGTCAATATCAAAGGCTTTGTTATGGTCAAACAGAGGATGGCAGCCCAGGATATCCATGGTCTCTGTGTCATAAAAAAATCCCCAGTTCTGCCCATGCCTGTCCCGGTTGCTGATCAGGAAGTCCACAATCCACATTTTATAGATACTTTCCCTGTCAATCCGGAACATCTCTTCTTCCGGCTTCAGCCCGTTCACATTACAATAGGAAGTAAACTCCATGCCTGTCAGGATTGCTTTCGTCTCCGTAGTCATACAGGGGCACATACAGACATATTTTTCTTCATCCATCCCCGCTTCATAATGTACGTGCTCTACATTCATCTTGTCAAGCAGGTTGGAACACATGACTTCTATCCGGGATTCCGTATTCCCGTTTGCCCCCAGCTTGTAAAGCCACAGCTTTCCGTCCGGATGGCGTCTCCAGGCCTTTGCATAGGCTCCGTTGGTGGTCAGCTCAGGCGTGACCATAGAACCCTGCAGCGTAAGTGATTTCCCATGCAGCGCCACCTGTGCCACCACTTCATTCAGCGGATTCTGCTTCACATCCACCTTACTCCAACAGATATCTCCATCCTCCTCAAACTTAAGCCAATAGGGATCCGATACGGATGCCGCCCTGCAGGTCAGGGCAATTTTGACGCGCTGCTCATCCGTACCAACCTGTTCGAAACGAAACAGGTTATAGATCCACTTCGCATTAGCGCGGCTTAACAACAGTACCCGATTTGCCAGCCAGCTGACAACAGCCTCCTCGTTCTTTCTGGCCGCAATCACAGACTGTGTCATATCATAAGCAGATTTGATACTGCCCGGAGCAGGTATCTCCCGCAGTTTTCCCCTGATCGGATACGGCAGGTAATCCTCGTTTATTACCTCATACCGCAAGGTGCCAAAGTCCACCTTCATAACTTCCGTATCTTTCCTCATGATCGTAAAAGCTTTCACTCCATCCATGCCTGCTGTCCTAATCCTCTTTTTGATTTTACAGGAAACAATCTCATTTTATATCTGTTGAGAGAATATGACAAGACGGAAATTGGAATGAATTCATTGAATCCATTGAATCTTTCAATTTTGTAACCTGAATCAATATAAATTCGATACCATTTTCTCTGTTGCGGGTGTATCATCATATCAATCCCAAAAGAAAGGATATTACAATGTTACAAGTAAAATCAATCGAAAAATATTACGGAAACAAAAATAATGTCACCAAAGCCCTGGACCGCATCAGCTTTGACGTGGAGGAGGGAGAATTCATCGCCATCATGGGCGCCTCCGGCAGCGGCAAGACCACGCTGCTCAACTGTATCTCCACCATCGACACCGTCAGCGCAGGCCACATCCTGTTAAACGGGGAGGATATCGCCGAGCTGCCCCCCACGGAGCTGGCCCGATTCAGGCGGGAGAAGCTGGGCTTTGTCTTCCAGGATTTCAATCTGCTGGATACATTGACTTTGGAAGAAAATATCGGCCTGGCGCTCACCATTAACCACACCACTCCGCACACCGTCCGCGACAAGGTACAGGATGTGGCCATGCGTCTTCGGATTGACGATATCCTGAATAAATTTCCCTGGCAGGTATCCGGCGGCCAGAAGCAGCGGGCAGCCTGCGCCCGTGCCATGGTGGCAGGACAGTCCCTGATCCTGGCGGATGAGCCAACCGGCGCTTTAGACTCAAAAGCGTCCAAAAATCTACTGGAAATCATGTCAAAGATGAACCGGGACTGCCATGCCACCATCCTCATGGTGACACATGACGCCTACAGCGCAAGCTATGCCACCAGAGTGCTGTTCCTGAAAGACGGGCGGCTGTTTAACGAACTGATCCGCGGAAACCGGACAAGAAGCATTTTCTATCATGAAATCCTGGATGTACTGGGACTGTTGGGAGGTGATATCAGTGACGTTATCTAAGCTTTCCCTCCGCAACGCCAGGCGTCAGGCCGGAGATTATCTGATATATTTCGTCACTGTCGTCCTGTCAGCCGCTTTGATACATGCTTTTAACGGGCTGGTTTTCTCTGAGGAACTGTCCGCCCTGTCATCCTTCATGGAAAGCCTGCCTGCTTTCATTATCATGGTCAGTATCCTGGTCATCTGCGTCATGGGATGGCTGATCCACTATGTCACTACGTTCATGCTCTCCCGGCGCAGCAGGGAGTTGGGCACCTACATTCTCATCGGACTTGAGAACAGCCAGGTTGCCAGGTTATTTTTTCTGGAAAACCTGATCGTAGGAGGCGCTGCCCTGGCGCTGGGGCTTGTTTTGGGCGGAATGATCTTTCAGGTGCTGCGGGCCATTATCCTGTCCCTGTTCCACGCCCCATACACTTTCAGCCTCGCCCTCTCCCCCATGGCTGTTATGTTAACCTTTGTCTATTTTACCGTTATCTACCTGCTGGTACTGCGGAAAAGCCGGAAGAGTATCCGGACCATGAATATCCATGACCTGATTTATTATGAAAAAAAGAATGAGGAAGAGGCTGTCAAAAAGAGCCGCAGCCGCCGAAAGCTGTTCACGGCAGCCATTCTGTCCGGCATCACGGGCACGCCTCTGCTGCTGACAGGGAATATGCCTCTGATTCTCCTGGGTACGATATGCGCCGTTTTCTTCCTGTACGGATTTTTCCTTAGTTTTTCCTCCGGCGTACCAGCCTGGTTTGAGAAACGGCCCGGGAAAAAATATGCCTCCCATGCTCTGCTGATTTTCCGGGGGCTCTCCGCCAAGCTGACTACCATGGGGCTGACCATGGCCACGGTATCTCTGCTCTTTACCGTGACGATAATCAGCGAGGGCACCGGCATGCTGTTCGGCACCCTGTTCCAAAGCCGGGTGGAGGGCAGCACCTGCTTTGATATCTTCATCGGTACGGAAGCTTCCGATCTTGATGGCAATGCTTCCGAAGACGATGCTGCTCATTCCACGGCTGCTGCAGACAGCTTTCAAACCAGCGCCGGAACCTCCGCTGACGATACCAGTGCTTCCCCAGGGAGTACCAGCCTTCCTGCAGCGGACACTTTCCTGCGCAGAATCGAAAATCCGGAAACCTGTATCGAATCCGCCGCGCCGGAATTCATGCCCTACCTGGAATACATTGGGAGCGAAATTCCTCTCCGGGCATCCATGCAGTATAATATCTATCAGGGCGAAAATCGTCAGGTAACGGATTATATTGATCAGAACTCAGAATATTACTCTTATTACAGCTATGATCCCCTGATGGCCTACAGCGATTACGCCGCTCTGCGACAAATGCTGGGGTACAGTGACGCCCCGTTGGAGCCCGGACATTATATCATCCATTGTATGGCTTACCTGGGCAATCTGATGGAAAATTACAATCAGGACATCTCTGTAAGCGGAAACCGGCTTTCTCCCGGAAGCGTGTACACGGAACACTTCTCCCAGAAGCTGTGGGACGGAAACGGGCGCGCTTTTATCCTGGTGGTACCGGATGAACATCTGGCTTCCCGTCCTGTCAGCCATAAAATTTACGGCGCCATGACCAACGTTCCGCTGACACAGGCCCAGGACGACAGGCTGCAGGAAATCCATGAAAACCAGATGGGCGGGAGCGCCGGGCTGACACATTTCACCACCGGCTACTGCACTCTGATGACCAAAACTTCCCTGACCAGAGAATACGCCGCCGTGTCGGCATGCACGATTTTTCCGCTGTACTACCTGGCGCTGATTCTCACCATGGCTGCCGCCACCATACTGACAGTGCAGCAGCTCAGCGAAAGCATCCGGTACCGACAGCAGTTCACCCTGTTAGGGAAACTGGGCATGGACAGGCTGGAAATGGCGCAGGCGCTGCGAAAACAGCTTGCAATTTACTATTGCCTCCCTGCCCTGCCTCCTCTGTTGATCAGCATCCCTTTCCTCTGGGCTATGGGGCACACCTTTGAGCCGGGCACCATAAACGGACCGGGACAGCTGACCGGCATTTTGGGGACTGCTTTGGGACTGTTTTTTCTGATATATTTTGTATACATTTTAATGGCATACAGCAGCCTGAAGAAGACCGTACTGACAGAATAATATGATGCCGGGGTCAAACACAATTTCTGCTTGTCGGTAGTTTTGGCCCCAATTTCATAATATGGCCGCTGTAAAATGCCGAAATCTATAAATACTTCTCCCTGACGAGCCGGGTAAGCATTTCCCTGTCCAGAAAGGGGGCGATAGGACTGATGGCCTTGATTCCATCCTTTTCAATCGCCTCCTTCGCCAGTCCGTTCAGATACCCTCTGTCCAGGAAAGGTGCGATATCCTCCAGACCGCGCAGGCCGTTCTTATCAAACTCCTTCTGAGCGATGCTCTGCCTCATCTCCCCTGATAAAAAAGGCATAAAATCTTCCACTCCGTTGATCCCCTTTTCCTCATAAGCTCTCTGAGCCAGCCTGGCTCTTGTCTCGTCGGCAAGAAAAGGGAAAAAATCCTCCAGGCGGCCGTATTGTTCTGTCTCCGCCAGCCTGTCAGCAATCTGTTCCAGCACCTGTCTGTTCAAAAAAGGCGCGATATCCTCCAGTTTTCCCCATTCCGAAGCTTCCATATACATAAGCGCCATCCGCGTGACGCACTCAGCGCTCAGGAAAGGTACAATGTCCTCAATATTTTTTCCCTGTGCCACCAGTTTCTCCGCAATCTGTTCCAGTACATGACCGCTGACAAAAGGCGCAATCTCATCCAGGTCCTTCCAGTCCGGCGAATCCGCATACTTCAGCGCCAGTTCATCCACCACACCCCTGCCGATATGGGGCAGGATGTCTTCCAGATCACTTAAACTAAGGTGGGGCGTCTGCTCTGTCAGCTTTTCAAATCCTGCTTCTGCCTGGTCAGGAGGAAGCAGCGGAGCCGCCTGGGTGAATTCTTCCACCGTAACCGGATTCTCTGCCATATACTGCTCCATCTCCCCTTTTGCGGCGCTGCGCACCAGCCCGGAAGCCTCCCCCAGCAGTTCGTCTGTGGTCACATGAAAAATCTCCGCCAGTTCCGGCAGCTTGCTGATATCCGGCATTGTATTGCCCCGCTCCCAGTTCGAGACAGCCTGAAAACTGATTCCCAGTTTGTCTGCCAGTTCCATCTGTGTCATATTCTGCTCCTTGCGGAACGCTGAAATCTTCCTGCCAATCTGATCCATATTAAATTGAAATCTGTTTTGTTCCATTTCTGCACCTCTCTCCGCCTTTGCGGTCACGAATCCAATCCTTAAATCGTACGAAATGCTTCCCTGTCTTTCTGCGGCAATTATCTCTGCTTCCGGAAGCGCCGCTGTCAGGTTGCATTTGTTTCAGGCCTGTAACAATATTAAATCATCATCTGCCCGAAAAAGCTATCAATTTCTCCTTGAAACTTATAAGATACGCTTTTTCTCAGGAATTCAAGCCACAGTTGAGGAGGCTTCGGCGCTTTATAATGGCTGCGGAAATTGTTCTTTTTCAGTTGTTTGAAAAAAGAGCATTCCCCAAATCAGGAATGCATGTTATAATGTGTTTATTCGAAGGCAATCCTTTCGCTTACGATAAGTTCTAATTCGCCTTTATGTTCCCGGTATAATTCAGCAGATATAGTAAACGACATTCTTTTTGTGCTTAAGCGGCCTGTAAATATGATATATCTCACACCTTAAAGCAGTCAAGTACAAGAAATAATGTCGTTTACTATAATTATATAGCATGAATGAGTAAGGAGCGGCTAAAACTTAATATGAGATTTAACCTGCTTTTGCTTCCCATAAGACAGATACAGAAAAAACCGGGCAAAAAGCCGATAAGTAAACCGATAAAATTAATTTACAGGGAGGGATGAAATGGAACATTCTCTGAAGCTTTTAACAGACTATTTACAGAATATTCTCGAACAGCCCGAAGCAGCGTCCCTCCAGGCGGAAGATTTATCACCTGAATTCCGGGAGTTGGGAGAGAAAATATCGCTTCTGGCGAGCACGGTTCAGGACCTGACAAACCAGCTGCAGCAGAAAGCCGAAGCTTTGGAGATGGAGAACCAGGTCTTGATGGATAATATCCAGGCCATGGACGAAATCAGCTGGGCACTGGAACAGAGCAACCAACAGCTCCGCATTAACCTGAACCTGGTAAATGCGCTGACCGATTATACGCACAATATGATTTTCGTCTATTCCGCAGAGACAGGCCGGGAAGTGCACACCAACCAGCCTGCCCGCTGGTTCCAGAAAGCCCACGCCCTGACTGCCGCCCAACTGGCCCGGAAACTGCTCGACGAACAGCCTGAGATCCAACGTGAGATTGACCAGAGCACGGATGGCAAGGAACAGGTACCTTCCGAACGGCAATCAGACCAGAAGCGGAAAGACCAGGCTCCGGAAGCCCTTCAACAGCAATCAGGCCAGAACCAGGAAGACCAGGCTCCGGAACTTTCCGAGCAGCATGCAGACCTGCACGATGAAACCCAGGTTCTGGAAACCTTTCTACAACAATCAGACCAGAGCCAGGAGAATCGGGAATCGGCATCGGAACCTTCCGAACAGCAGCAGGAGCCGTCCGCAGAAGGCCCGGGCCGCCCCACCCGCGGTACAGATTCCCATACTTGGAATATGGTGCTGAAGGATTCCGACGGTACGGATATCTTCTATCAGGTGGAATCCTTTCTTATTCCATGGCTTCATTCGGATGCGGAGAATTCTCAGGATGCCAGGAAACAGGCAATCGTCCATATCGTGCTTGATGAAACCGAGCGGCAGAGACGGCAGAACATGATTTACCGCTATGCCTATGTGGACCCCCTGACCAACCTGAACAACCGGCGTTATGCCACCGAAAAAATGGAGCAGTGGCAGCATGAGGGAACTGCTTTTCTGCTGTCGTTTATCGATGTGGACTATCTGAAATACTGTAACGACACTTTTGGCCACGAACAGGGCGACAGCTATCTTCTTGAGGTAGCCAATGCCCTGCAGACACTGGGCGGCGAGGCATGCAGGGTGGGCGGCGACGAATTTTTCCTGCTCCAGACCGGTCTCACTCCGGAACAGCAGGATGAAAAGCTGGAAAAGCTGCGCCAGGCGATGCTGGCTGACAAGTGCAGCGGATATCCCAAATGCTTCAGCTTTGCCACCACTCTTATCCCGGCCGGTTCCGTCACTCCCATAACGGAGTACATCAGTGAAACCGACACGAAAATGTACCAATATAAGCAGAAATACAAGATTCCACTTGCGGATGTACTCTATAAGGATGACAGGATATAGCCGGCCCCCCGGACAGATATAATCTGGAAAGGCCGTAAGGAAGTGTCTACAAATAACTGCTGCAAGTTTATGGCAATTTTTATTATATTTCCGGGCTTTTGCCTGAGGCAATTGCAGCAGTTATTTTCCGGCAATTCCTAAATACAGTATACCGACCCGGACAAGCCAAAAGAAAAATTTGCCAGCTGAGGAGGAACCAGAAAATGATAGAAGTGAATTTTTATGAGCCGTCGGAAATAAAAGACCATCTTCTCGCCTTTGCGGTAATCATCGCCAGGACAGAGGGCAGATGGGTTTTCTGTAAGCACCGGGAAAGGGATACTTATGAAGTGCCGGGCGGACACAGGGAAACAAGGGAAACTATCCTGGAAACCGCCCGGCGGGAACTGCGGGAAGAAACGGGAGCCATTGACTTTTCGATAACGCCGGTATGCGTCTACTCCGTAAAGGGAAAAACCTCCGTAAACCTGACGGATGAGGACGAAAGTTTCGGCATGCTGTTTGCGGCGGATATCTTCTCCTTCGAAAAAGAACTGCACAGTGAAATCGAGAAAATCATCCTTTCCGACGGCCCGGTATCAAACTGGACCTATCCGGCCATCCAGCCAAAACTGCTGGCGGAGGCGGTGCGGAGGGGTTATCTGCGATAAAAATCCCTGATGACTTAAAGCTTTTCCTAAATTCTTGTGTTTAAGCGGTTCTACATTGCAAAGCTGTTTAAATAAATGGATTAGAACATGTATGTAATGTAGAACCGCTTTTTAACAGGAACTAACGTTTGTGTTATAGCCTCTTCAAGGCATTTGTTAGTGACCTGTCACTTCTCACATATTCTCTGGAAATTCCACTCGCTTCTTTTCATCTGCAAAATTTCTACAAAGTTCTTCTAATGCCTTATATTCTAATGCCGCTCTTACATACCCTGCCGATGAATCTTTTTCCGCTTTTTGTTTGTATAATAATTTTGCATTAGCAAGAATTTTTTCCTGATTTTTACGAATAAAAATAATTTCATTCTGTACCAAATCTTTATATGTACAATCTGGTTCATTTTCAATATCGTAAAGCTGCAGTTCTGATTGTGGGACAGGAATCATGTGACTAATTCGTATAGTTCCTTTTAACTCTTTTTCTCCCTTTGAATTTTTTACTACAATTCGAATGATCGGAACAATACTCTTTTTAATCACCTTTTTCTCACCCGCAATCTGATAATCCGATTCTTTTGGCGAAGACATTGGTATATAATAATAATAGTTTTCCAAACATACCACCGTACCGATATACTTTCGAGTATGGACTCTCGTTGTTTCCTTATTTGAATATACGTTTGGAAACACTTTCCGTAAATACTCTATATATTCATCCGACACACTATATAGTTTAAATTCTTCCATTCTATCCCTCTCTAAAAAAATAAGGGAGCATTACTGCTCCCCATGAGTTTAAAATCTCCCACTATCTGGCAGGGACTCTCCCGAGTTTAAAATCTTCCACTATCTGGCAGGAACTCTCCCGAGTTTAACCCCCACTATCTGGCAGGGATTATCCATAGATAATTTCCTATCTGTCTTTATTATATGCAATTATTTTATAAAATGCAACAAAAATATTACAAAACTGTTCGGTCATCCAGCGGATCCATTGCCTGGTATGCAGATTATAGCTCGCCAGTTCCACCAATGTATTCTCCATCAGATCCGAATAGACGGTTTTCCGTTTATCCGTTACCAGAAACAGGGCCTTGTCATTAGAATAAATCATTCCCATGGGCCTTAGCCTTGGCCTGCCTCCCACGGAAGTAGCCAGGAAAAAAAAGCCGCATTCCCGACAACTGTTCCTGGGTGATGCCTTTCCGTTTCCGAAGCGCTGCCAGTTTTTCACCTGTCGTCATGTCTGTACCTCCTTGTGCTTACCCAAAGAATGCTTCCATAGTGCCGTCAAACAGGCCGGCTCATTCCGTCGGTGTTAAATCTATTATAATGCCTGGCTTTGGAATTGAACAGGTCTTTGGGATTGCCGAATGTAACATTTAGAGTGCTTTTGAGACAATCATTTCTCCGGCATACCGCAAAAATTCACATTCATAAAGAACACAATTCCGGAATTACTTGCCATTTAAGATGCCTGATGATAGAATCATAGATATTAAAAATATTCTGCAGAAAGAAGGAAATGTCTATGCCAAGAACATTTAACACCACAGCCGTCTGCGTTCCGGAAATACATTACATGGTAAACATAGACCAGCGGCTGCAGGAGATATCCCGGCTGGTGGATGGCGGGAAATACTTCGCAATCAATCGGGCACGCCAATACGGAAAAACGACAACTCTTATGGCATTGAGCCGTTATCTGCAGAAAAGATACCATATTGTGTCCATGGATTTCCAGACCTTTGGAAGTGCGGATTTCAGCACAGAAGCTATCTTCTCCTCCGCCTTCGCAGGTTCTTTTCTGGATTCGTTTCAGATTGAAAGACCGGCAATGACTGAGGCGCTCCACAGCGCAATAGAAAACATTACACAAAACATTGACAGCCCTAAGCTCACCCTGAGACCGCTTTTCCAAAAACTGGCCATGATATGCGCCGCTTCTGACAAGCCCCTTGTCCTGATCATAGACGAAGCAGACAGCGCCGCCAACAATCAGGTATTCCTGGATTTTCTGGCACAGCTTCGGGCACAATATATCCGGCGGTTCCAACAGCCTGCATTTTGGTCCGTCATTCTGGCCGGGGTGTATGATATCCGGAATCTGAAACAAAAGCTTTGCCCGGAAGAAGAGCATAAATATAACAGCCCCTGGAATATCGCGGCTGATTTTAATGTTGATATGAGCTTCTCCAAAGACGATATTGCCGGAATGATCCAGGAATACGAAAATGATTATCAGCTTGGAATGAATATCGACGAAATAGCTGGCCTGCTTTCTGATTATACCTCCGGCTATCCCTTCCTGGTTTCAAGATTATGCCAGTTGATGGATGAGGATGTCAGCATACGACAGGTATCTATACCCGCTGCCGCAAATAATAGTCAGGTAAAATCTATAACAAGTGAGCATCCCTGCAATAGAGAACACAACACAGAAAATACATGCGTTGATGAGTATAACGCCAGAAAAGCCGCCTGGACAAAAACGGGGTTTCTGGAAGCTGTGCGCATTATTTTATCTGAAAAGAACACCCTTTTCGAGTCTTTGATCGGGAAGCTCCATGCCGCCCCCAGACTGGGAACAATGCTGAAAACAATTCTCTTTACCGGCAAAACCTTTTCCTACAGCGCCGACGAAAGCATCATAGATATGGCAGCCATGTTCGGCTTCATCAAGAATCTGAACGGCACCGTCGCGATATCGAACCGTATTTTCGAAATTCGTCTTTACAACTATTATCTGTCCGAAGATGAGATACGGGGAACAGACATCGGCAAGGCATCCCTGCGGGAAAAGAACCAGTTCATCGTGGACGGGCATCTGAATATGCGAAGAATTCTGGAGAAATTTGTGGTTCATTTTACAGAAATCTATGGCAGTCGTGACGAAAAATTCCTGGAAGAAGAGGGGCGGCAGTATTTCCTGCTCTATCTCAAACCTGTCATCAACGGAATCGGAAATTACTATATCGAGGCCAGAACAAGGGATTTGCGAAGAACGGATATCATCGTTGATTATTGCGGGGAACAGTATATCATCGAAATGAAAATCTGGCACGGAGAAGAATACAATAAACGCGGGGAACAGCAATTGTTGGGCTATCTTGATGACTATCATACCGACAGAGGATACCTGCTCAGCTTCAATTTCAACCGGAACAAGAAGATTGGCGTACAGGATGTTTTCATTGATGGGAAAGTAATTACAGAAGCTGTCGTGTAATCTTATCTGAATTGCCTGCACAACAAGTTGTCAGCTTGTCTTTTCTGAATTGCCTACACGACAAGTTGTCAGCTTGTACTCTTCCGGTACATTGCCACATGCGCCACGTGTAACAGTTCAGACAGGGCACCGAACTGTTACGCAGATGCACACAAAAGGCGAAAGACATGCGTTTTGTTGCCCAAGAAGTCAAAATTGCAATGTGTCCGTGAACACAATGCAATTTTGACTTCGCGGGAAGGGTTGTCTGAACTGTTACAGCCACACTTTACAGGATGCCTGGTTCACGCGGACAATGCATTGCCATACATTTGCCCGGAATGGTTTATTTCATCCAGAATCCAATGATCTGCATGTCTGTGTCATAACTCAGGGTAAAGGCCACATTCCCCTTTTCAAAAGCGGCTACGATCACAGCCACCGCATAGTCCGTGCCGTCTTTATCCTTCTGGCCCACCACAGAGCTGCTCTTATACTCCTGAAAGACCCCCTTTTGCCCGGCCAATGTCTCCATATTGGAAGCCAGGGCTTCTGCCGGTACAGCGGCCTGCATCTCCTCGCTCATCAGTCCGACGCATTCTTCGTACTCTCCGGCAACCAAATAGCCAATGGCTTCCTGAGCCGCAGTCTTCACCTTCTCCTCATCGAAATCCGCAGAAAGCTTCGTGCCTCCGCAGCCGGTCAGCAAAAATGCTGCTCCCATGACCAGAGCCATGGAAATGCATTTCCTTATGAGCCGTTTCAGGTTCTCTTTCTTTTTTGTTTCCCATTTTGTCTTCATTTCTTGTCCTCCTGTTTGTTTCCATTTTTATCTTTCTCGCCGGATATCATTTCTTTGCCAGAATTCCTACTGTTCATTTCGAGCATTTTCACCCTGACCAGTCTCCTGTAACCGCAACCTTATCTTCAATAAGCGCACTATAGTTACAGCACCTTCCATCCCAGTAAGTACACTACAACCACAGCATCTTACGCCCCGGTAAGTATACTGCAGCCATGGCGTCTTTTACCCTGGTAAAACACTACAGCCCTGCAGTTCATCCTCTTCGATAAAACCATATTCCAAGCGTCAATGTCAGCCCGCCCAGTACTGCGGCATACAGCTCCAGCCCCATTACTCCCACTCCGAATATCCCAGGCAGAATCACCACTGCCGCGTCCAGCACGGTGTGCAGCGCCACTGCCAGAACCCAGTACCTGAACCCCCTGCCTGCCCGCACTCCATACAGGACAAGCAGCGCTGCGCCGATGTGGAATGCCATGGCAAAGATCCGCTCCGCCCCTGCCACCAGCACACTGCCCCCGTCCGCCGGGAACAGGGCCGTCTGCCCGGTCAGCACCAACACTGCCCCGGCAATCATGTTCGGCCCGATCAGCAGCATGGCCTCGATTCCGCCATGCCCCAATCCAAAGACCAGGCCATGTTCCAGAGTATCCTTCCCTTGCAGGAAGCATCTGGCAGCAATCCAGCGTGCTGTCTCTTCCGCAAGCCCCGCCGTCAGCCCCAGAAACAGTCCATACCTCCAGGGATACAGCTGCATCACCGCAAACCACTGGAAGTTTGGAAAAACTAACTGCAGAACAGGCAACCGAATCAACAGCTGGCTCACTACGAACGCCAACGCTCCCCACACAAATGCCTTCCCTGCTCCCTTTCTCTTCCGCGTCAAAATAATCAGTCCTGCGATTGGAAGCACATAACATATCAAGATTCCGATAACCAGGCTTGCCAATAACATTTTGCCACCCCCTTTTTTCATTCAAGTTAATTCAGCATAAATATGAAACGGAACTTATCCGGAAAATAGTACCAGGCAGCCGACCAGACCATTCCCCTTCTACCCTGTTTGGACGGAAAATGAAACCTGCCCCTGCCGTCTCCTTTCTCCGTCTCCCGCTTTTCATCCCTTATTTTAGAATCCTGACAGTAAAAAAGCAATATGCTTTACCTAAGGTACCGCATATTGCTCTTAAAAGACAGAATCCTCTTTTTTCCGTTAGAATACTCCTATAAATAAATCCTGGCAAAGCGGCAAAAACGGCACGAAAGCCGAATCACCGGGTTCTGCTTCACGCCGTCAAATGCGCAAAATGGCTCGAAACCCGAACCACTGTAGTTCGATTTCGCGCCATAGACTGCATGCAACGGAACTTGAACCTGCGACAAATAAAAACCTCAGACACAAATCCGAATTCATTCTGCCATCTCTGCCGCCAACATTACCCTGACAGTGAACACACCCTCCTTCCAACCCATCTGCATGTCCCCTCCGTATTGCTCCACGGTCTGCCGTATGATTTTCAGGCCCAAACCCTCATGGCCGGCCTGGCGGGAGCGAAAGGTACCGGCGGCCTTTACCGGCTCCGTATCGCAGCTGTTCTCCACCGTGACGGAGAGAAACTGCCGTACCCGGTTTATACGCAGCCGCACATAGCCTTCCCTGCTGTTTGCCGCAGCCGCTACCGCATTGTCCAGCAGATTGGCGAACAGGGCCGTCACGTCTGTCTCCTTCATGAAATCCAGCGACAGCTCTCCCACTTTCATATCCTCTCGCACGCCCAGGCGCTGCATGGTTCCCGCTTTATCGTTCAGAATAATATTCAGCAGCTTTTCAGAAGTATAGTATTTCTTCTGAAGGCTGTTCAACATTCTATGGATATCTCCGGCATACTTTTCCGCCCTCTGAATATCTCTCCCGGTCCCGGCCTTCCCCAGGACATCTCCCCAGGTATCCTCCCTGCCATTCCTCCGGGTCTCTTCCGGGCAACCCTCCGGACACCGACCCCGGCATGTCCCTCTTGCGTACAGTGCCTCCATGACCTGAATATGATTGCGGATGTCGTGAATCATCTTCCGGGAGGCTTCATATTTCTCCTCTTCCCTCTCATAATACTGATGCTGCATCCTGGCCTGGACCTGATAGAGATTGCGCTCGTTTTCCAACCTGTAGTTCTCGCTCATCACGTCCACCAGCACACAAAAATAAAGATTCAGACCTATCAGCAGCACCAAATTCACGCCGAACAACAGCACCATCTCCCGGCTGGGATAAATCTGCATCAGATACAGCAGGCAGTACACATTGAAGATTGAATACAGAGGAAACAGCACGGAAATCGCCACCTGCCGCACTGTAATATGCCGCCCGGCCTTACGGCCCGCAGCCAAAGCCACCAGCAGAATCACCATAAACTCCGCCATCCGGGTCACTGCCACTATCAGGATATACTGCAGCTCCGGCGAATTCAAATATAGAAGTCCCTCTGCCATGGCAATCTGGAGTCCCAGGACGACTGCCACATCCGTAAGCCACACAGCCGCAAAGAGGATAAAATAATACAGGCAGTATGCCTTTGGAGTCTCAAACGCCCGCCATGCCGCCAGTGGAAACAGGAACAGAAAGGCAAGGTTCACCCAGGTATTCCCCAACATAGAGAAGGCCACGCACACCAGGGTATATGCCGTTATAATCCACAAAGCCCGTCCGGATATGCCTTTCCTGCGGAGCATGTCTTTCTGCCCGGATGTGCTCTTTTGCCGAAGCAGGCGTCTGTGCCGGGGCATGTCTTTCCAACCTAGCATGCCTTCTTTCCGAAGCATATCCTTTCGAACTGGCATGCTTTCTTTCCGAGGCATATCCTTTCGAACTGACATGCCTTCTTTCCGAAGCATATCCTTTCGAACTGACATACCTTCTTTCCGAGGCATATCCTTTCGAACTGACATGCCTTCTTTCCGAAGCATGTCCTTTCGAACTGGCATGCCTTCATTTCGGGGCATACTCTCCGGTCCTGACATCCGGTATGCTGCGTAGAACATACTCCCGAGAAGGAACACACTTCCTACACAGGGTAGCACCAGATAAATCAGGAATTCCATGCCGTCCGCCCCCTTTCCTGCGCCAAATATTCGTTCAATGCCCTGCGGAACAGCGCGGATTTCTTCTGGGACAGAGGAATCACCCTGCCGTCCGTAAGCGTAATCTCATATCCATGAATTCGCTGTACCGCATACAGATTTACTACAAAGCTTTTGTGGGGCATGGCAAACCCATAGGGTTCCATCTCCTGGGCCAGTTCGGTAATCTGCCGCTTCAGATGCCATACCTGATCCTCGGTGTACATCAGTACCTGGCGGCTCAGGTACTCGAAACACAGAATCCGGGAGGGCACAATATGCACGATTCCCTCTTTCGCCAGAAACTCCAGTTCCGGCTCCGGCCCTGCCAGTCCATAAGCAAAGGCCTCGTCCAGCTGGGCAAAGAGCTCCTCCGCCCTCAGGGGCTTCAGCAGGTAGGCAAAGGCGTGCACTCCAAAGGCGAAAATGGTATAGTCGCTGTAATTGGTAACGTAAATCAGCTTTACTTCCTTGTCTGCCTCCCGAATGCGCCGGGCCGTCTGGATGCCGTCCATCCCTTCCATATCAATGTCCAGCAGCAGAATGTCGTATTTCTTCCCGGCTGCCAACAGGGCCTCCCCGCTGGTATAGGCATCTGCGGAAAGCGGAAGCTTTTTATACTGTTTCAGCAGCTCCAGGGTGTCCCCCAGAGTCCTTTCGTCATCATCGCAGACTGCTATTTTTATCATACCAGGCCCCTATTCCTCCCGTTCCGCGTCTGAAAATTCTATTTCACAAATTGCAGGCTTAGTGCCGGCACACCGTTTGAACCTGTCGCGCCTTACCTGCCCTTCCTCGCCACGACACAGTACCATTCCACCCTATCCGTGTCCACATCCTCAAAAAAGGCGGGAAAGCACAGAATCTCTATCTCCCCATACCCCAACTCTCTGAGCTTTGACAGCAGCATCTCCCTTTTTACAGGGTAATACTCCTCCTCAAAGGTCTCTTTCCGAAAAATCCGGTTCTCTTTTTCAAAGGTATAGAGGAGATGGAATGTCATGGCCCTGTCGTCGTGGTAATCCCACACCTGCACCAGATTGATACGGGTATCCCCGTCAAACATAGGGTTATAAACGAAAAACCGATTTCTTTCCTGCAGGATTCTATCCCAGTTTCTAATGTCAAAATACAGATACCCGCCCTCCTGCACCAAAGCATCCATCTGCTCCAGAGCAGTCAGCAATTCCTCATTCTCAACATGGGGAAGTGAATTGCCCGTGCTAGCCACACAGTCAAATCTTCTCCTCTCCCAACAGCTTAAATCCCGAAAATCGCTGCATTTCAACTCTATGGAAAACCCCCTTTTTCGGGCCTTTTTTGAACAGTTCTCCAACATGCTGCCGCTTAGATCCGACCCACATAGTTCTACCCCCAGCTCCGCCAAAGGCAGCGTCACATTTCCGGAGCCGATGCTTACATCCAGAACCGACCTGATATCCCGGCCCGACAGTACTCTCTCCCAATGTTTTTTATAAGCCTGAAATCTTTCTTCATTGTCAAACAGATCATAAATATCCGCTCTGTCGTATAAATCCGCCATTTTACCGTTTCCCTCCGCCTGACACTTATATTTCCTGCCTAAAGGCTCCTGCCAGAATTCTGCCTGAAGGCTCTTGGCATGACTCCACCTGAAGGTCCCTGGCATAAATTCCATATGTCCGGTTAGCTGCGCTTCCCTTATGTCCCCACGATATCATTTCAGTCACCAGAAACGCCTGATACGTAACAACTCAGACAAAGTCCTGAACCATTACCCTGATGCAACTATGTACCTGTCTTTCTCCTTTCAAAGACATATTCCGTCTCTGTAGACAGGCTCTCGCGGAACATATATCCAAGTCTGTCATACCGCCGCAGTTCCCCCGGCTCCTCTATCTTTTCCTCCGCCAGAAACCTCACCATGTCGCCTCTGGCCATCTTGGCATACGTTCCTTTTGTCACCAATTTGCCGGCCGATTCCTCGCAAAATGTTACGGTGACGAACCTGTCCTTCTCCGTAAGGTATTTCTCGACGCATTTGGAATATTCTTTTGAGGCAAGGTTTATGATCAGCCCGCTGCTGTCCCGTACTGCCTCATACAGTCTGCTGCCCCATAGTTCATACAGATTCGTGTGCCCGCAGGCAGCAGCTTTTGTCTGCATTTCCAACCGGTAAGGCGTCACGCCGTCCATTGGCCGCAGTACACCGTAGAATGCCGACAGTATCCGCAGATGCTCCTGCACATACGCATACTGCTCTCTCTCGAATACCGCAGGTGCCATATACTGATAGGCAATCCCCTCATAAGCCAATACTGCCGGGGTCAGATTACGCCGCAAATCCATATTCTCAATGCGGTCAAAATTCTCCTCCGCTATCCTGTCATTGCATTTCCAAAGCGCTTTCAGCTCTTCCCTGGACCGCTCTCTCATCCAGGAAAGAAGCTCCTCCGCCCGGCCGATGAACTCGGGCAGCCCCACAGGCTCCAGGCTGTCCGTATCCACCTTCATCTTCTTGGCCGGTGATAATATTATTTTCATCGCATCCCCTGTCAATACGGTACTTTTTCCGCACTTCACACTTCGCCGAGCATTTTCTCCGGGTCATCCGCCGCCTTTACCTTGTCGTTGGCCTTGATGATGATGCCCTTCTCGTCGATCAGGTAGGTGGTGCGAACCACGCCCATGGATACCTTGCCGTAATTCTTTTTTTCCTTCCAGACATCGTAGGCCTCGATAACCTTCCGCTCCGGGTCTGCCAGCAGAGTGAACGCAAGACCATATTTTTCCTCGAACTTTTTGTGGGATGCCACGGTGTCCTTGCTGACTCCCAGAACCACCGCCCCCTTTTCCGTAAACTGCGGATACCTCTCCGAAAATCCGCAGGCCTGTTTGGTGCATCCCGGTGTATTGTCCTTTGGGTAGAAATACAGAATCACCTTTTTCCCTGCATAGTCCGACAATCTGTGCATCTTTCCGTTCTGATCCGGCAACTCAAAATCCGGTGCCTTTGTTCCTGTTTCCAACATACTTTTTCCTCCGTTTCTGTCTATATATCCTCCCGGAATACGCAAACCGCTTATCATGCGGCTTTCCGGAATCCGCTTTTGCCGATTTCCCCGCTTTTCCGGATAGCTTTCTGGCATAATGCCTGATTTTGCTGCCAGAAATTCTGAGAGTCTATCCGAATATCCTCTCGGAATCTACAGACCGCTTATTTATACTGCGCACCGGTTGAATTTGCAGTACAGCCCGACTACAGACCGCCAGCCAGATATTTTCCCGGAGGCATCACTGTAAATCCTGGCGGTCTACAGTTTCATAGCGGGTTTTATTGTATTTCCGGGGTTTTGCCTGAATAAGTTGCAGCGGTTATTTTCCGACAATTCCTAACCGAATTTTTCTCCGGCGATAAACGCGCGATTTCGTATTGTCCTATTTCATGGCCCAACAACTGCATGATTTTCAGTTCGTCCTCCGCATCCGAAACTGCATTATGTGTCTCGCGATACCGCCTGTCTTTGCTCAGCATTTTCAATATATCTTCAACGCCGTATCCCCATTTCAGCCTTCCGGTCTTCCAGCACTCCGCAGTGTCCGGTATCGCGCTGTTGTACTGGCGATACGCCGCAAGACGCATGATATCATACCACTCATATCCTGAATATTCCGGCAGGTGATTCTTGTCAAAGGATGCGTTATAGGCAAAAAGCTTCCTCACCTGGTAAGATTCCAGCCACTTGCTGATCTCTTTTAAAGCCTGCTTTCTGCCGGTAATATGAGCCTCTTTCTCTGTCAGCCTCAATTCACTTGAGAACATTCCGCCCACTCTGTATTCCGGGTCGATTATGTAGTATTTTGAGTCGATCTTTTTCCAGTTTTCCTCATCGGCTACCACTATGCCAATGGACATTACCTGGTCATTCCAGTTTGTCTCGGTATCAATTACTGCGAATTTATCTGTCATATCTCTTTCAGCTTTCTCCAATCGTTATGTGCCGCCCCTTCGCGGCAGTCTGTTCAGCGCTCCGGCAATGCTCATTTGCTGTCGTTATGATTTATACTGCACACCGATTAAATTTGCAGCACTACCCGACTGCAGACCGCCAGCCAGGTATCTTCCCATAGGCATCACTGCAAATCCTGGCGGTCTGCAGTATATATGCCTTATCTGCCATGGTACCTCCTGATAATCGAGTAGGGGAAGATTTATCTTCCCCCTACTCCCGCGCCGGGCACCTGTCAGCTCCAGCTGACATATTTCCCTGGGGTGCCCGTGTGCAAAAAAGCCCCCGGATCCGAAGGACACCGGAGGACAAACTGGCAATTTCTTGTATTTGTATTATACCACATGAGGACAAAATGTCAATGACATTTCGAAAACGGCAGCTCTGAAAGGTAAATTGGTAAAATTCAAGCATACAAGCATATACCATAACACAGTGTATTACAGCCAAATGGAGTATATACATATCTCCCGGAAACGGGATTCTAACAGTAATATTGTGCCTGCATTTCCCATAATCGAGCGTATTTTCCATCCGTTTCCCGGAGCAGCTCCCGGTGGCAGCCCTGCTGCACCAGCCGCCCGCCGTGCAGTACGATAATTCTGTCGCACAGCCGGCAGGAAGAGAGTCTGTGGCTGATGGACAGCATGGTTTCATTCGCCAGATTTTCAAAAAAACGTTCATGAATTTCCTTTTCTGCGTAAGGATCCAGCGCGGCAGTGGGTTCATCCAGAATCACAACAGGCGCCGCTTTGTATATCGCTCTGGCAATCGCTGCTTTCTGCGCTTCCCCACCGGACAGATCCATTCCGTCTTCCTCGTAATCATGAGAAATCGCCTGCCTGATTCCCTTTGACAGCTTATGGATCTTTTTCTGCAGGCCCGCCCGGCAAAGAGCTTCATATACCTTTTCCCCGTCATATTCCCTTGATGCCGCCACATTTTCCGCGATGGAAAAGGCAAACAGGGAAAAATCCTGAAATACGGTTGCAATTTTACGGATATATTGTTCATAAGGGTAATTCCAAATATCCACCCCGTTTAACAAGATCTGACCCGAAGTCGGTCTGTACAAGCGGCAAAGCAGCTTGATCAGCGTTGTCTTGCCGGACCCGTTCTCTCCCACGATCGCAAGCTTTTCTCCTGGCAAGACTCTCAGATTGATGTCCTGCAGCACCATCGTCCTGCTTCCCGGATATTGGAAACTCACCTTTTCAAAAACGATTTCACATGGCTGATCACCGCCACTCCGGGGACTGGGCGCCGCTGTTTCTTCCTTTTCTGTCTCCGTCTTTTCCTCTTCCATGTCCATATACCGAAAATAGTTCAGCAAATGTACATTATTGTTCCTCAGATCTGTAAAAATCATAGCCAATTCGCTGAAAGCGGCGATCAGCATGGTCACAGCCGAATCCATCATCACTACATTGCCGATTCCAATCACATCCCGAATGGCCAAAAAACCCACCACCCCATAGACCGCCATCCCGCAAAGGCCGGCGCACACTGCCTTTGACACATCCAGCTTGCCTGCGGCTCTCATTTCTTTTACTTTTCCCTGTGCCAGAAGCCGGTAACATTTCTTCTGGCTTTCTTCCAAAATTAATTTCTTCTGCCTGAAAATTCTGATATCCATTGCCATATCTTCATCCGGCAGGTAGCTTAAGGTATAAAATTCTCCGTACCTGTTGTATTTTGCACCGTGCTCAAATACATCAAAACTCACATCAAATCGTTTTGACGCTGTTTTACAGGTAAAACAGGAACATCCCGCAATCAATACGCCAATCAGAATCAAGATTGCCGCGCCGACGCCCCCGCCGATTTTTCCGTTCCTTACGCCGGCGATTACCTGACCCATAAAGTCAAGTCCTAATAAAGACGCCGCGAAAGCAGAACATATGTTCTTTACAACCACATCCACATCCCAGTACAGGCTGGCCATGCCCCCTCCTGTTAAGCCAATACTTCCGGATACCTGCTCTCTTAATCTGCGCATACTGTCACTTTCCAGTAAAAAGAACGGAATCCGATACGCTTTGTCTGTCAGACGAATTTCATGGGTGGAAAACAGGCGGTTATAGCCAACTGAAATCTTTGCATCCAGAAAACAGCCAATACCGGAAAACAGCAATGTGGCGCCTATGGATATCAAAATGCAGGTCATTAACCTTATTTTGTTCTGCGCCCCCACTAACTCGTTCAATATCATGGCTGACATTACAACCGCGATGTAAGGCGTAAACGCCGCAATGGCACTTTTTATAGCCTGAAACAACATCTGTCCGGGCAATATCTTATTAAATTCCCGGATTCCTCTCATTATAATCAGAATATCTTCTTTGACCATTCTGCCATTCTTTTTCATCCGATACTTACCTCCTGTTCTCTATAGTATCTGCTCTGCACCTCAAACATTTCGGCATATCTGCCCCTTCGCGCCATTAACTCATCGTGGGTTCCGCTTTCCACGATTTCTCCGTTTTCCATAACCAGAATAAGGTCGCAAAATCTGGTAGAAGCCAGTCGGTGCGATATAAAAACAGAGGTTTTTCCTTCTGTCAGCTTATGGTAGGCCTGGTAGATCTCATTTTCCGCAATGGGGTCCAAAGCAGCCGTCGGTTCGTCCAGTATCAGCACGGGCGCGTCCTTATACAAGGCTCTTGCCAGGAGCAATCGCTGGAGTTCACCGCCAGAAAGCTCCGTTCCGTGTTCCGCGATTCGTTTTACCAGATGCGTGTCCAGGCCCTCCGGCAGGGAACGGACCTTCTCTTCCAAATTTGCCAGCCGAATGCATCGCCAGACCGCTTTCAATACTTCCTGTTCATCCGGCCCATCCTCCTCCCATATGTTCAAAGCAATATTGTCACGAATGCTGACCGGTAAAAGGCCGGATTTCTGAAAAACCGCAGAAAACAGACTCCGATAATCCTCCTGTTCAAAATCTGTCAGCTCTGTATCGTTCACGAATATACGCCCTTCCTGTGGGCGGAGTAAGCCGCACAGGAGTTTTACAAAGGTGGTTTTTCCCGCTCCGTTTTCTCCTACAATCGCCAGTTTTTCTCCGGCTTTTACGGTGAGATTTATGTTCTTTAAGACCGGAATTTCTGTCTTACGTCCTTCCCCATCCTCCTGCCAATAGGAAAAAGATACCTTTTCCCAGGTAAAGGAAACCGGTTTTTTCAGCATGGCCACGCCTGGTTTATTCGTATTTTTATCTGAATTTATACGTAAATTCGTCATCTTTTCCCGTTCTTTCCTGGCTGGGAATATGGCCGGAGGCCTTTTGTCATATGACATGACCCCAAAGCAATTTGACGTGCAGTTTAAATTCATGAATTGTCGGAAATCCGTTACATAATGATCGGCTTCCATAAAGTCCGAATACCCCTGGCTCAACTTGCCCAGAAAGGTCCCCAGACTGGTGATCGCGGAGAAATATAGGGTAAAATCACCAATGGTCATGCTGCCGTAAAAGTATTGACAGACTAAATAAGCGTATGCACAACCGTTTCGCAGAAAAATAAGGGTCCCGTTCAGCAGCATCTTTCCCAGATCATAACGGGCTGCTCTTTCCTCCACCTTATCTTTGTCGGTTACGGCCAGATTCGCAATCTCGCGAAGCCAGGGTACCATGGAATAAATGCGGATGTCTTTTCCTTCTCTGATTCCCCTTGTATTATAGGCAATATAATTCAGCTTCCGGTTTGCCTGCGCCCTTTCCTCCTGCAGCAGGTGTTTGCGCATTTCCGAACGGGATCCATACCGCAATTCTATACCGAACATGAGAAATAATAAAATGAGGATCAATGGGTGAAGCATACTGATAATGGTGCTGAAAGCCAAAAAACCTCCCAGGCATTCCAACAGGTCCGTCGCCTTCCTCATATAAGTGACAACGCCAGCATTTGGGCTGCTGATGGCATTTCTCGCCTTTTCCGCGCTGATTTTTCCCGACCGGGAAGTAAAAAGCTCATAATCAAGATCCATCATTTTTTCTTCCCACTTTGCTTTCAGCCTGGTAAAAAGAAAGACCTGGGAGCAGCTTTCAATGCCGTTACACACAATTGCCCGAATCGCGGATACAATTAATAATACAGCGCCGGTTACAGCGATCCGCAAAAACAATTCATTCAAATCCGCCCCGTTCTCAATAAGATCTAAAATCATCTTGGGAATCCAAATGGTGATCAACGACAGAAATATCCAGGAAGCGCTTTCCAGAAAGGGAAGTATAACACTGCTCCTCCTGAATAAATACAGCTCATGAAACAGATAAAGGAAATTATCCGTAATAGATTTTATATTCTTTTTCATCGAAATATCCTCACACTTCTTTAAAAGGTTTCTATTTTTTATTAAGTCTGTGGTTCAAAAAAGCTGCGGTAAAAACCCGCAGCAATAAAACACCTTTCGTTATTATGAGGAAATCCTCACATAAAAAAAGGTATCATCATGCGTTCCATGCGGGAGAATGAAGGACACAAAGTATCCTGACACATAAAAAATTGTACAACAAAAAAACGTATACTCCTCACTGTATACCGCTTTATTGTGTACTTTTATTAGCGCATTCTTCCACATGCAAAAATTAACATGACCTGTACCTCTCTTTTTATGTTAACTCAAAAATAGCACACTAATTTTTCGCTGTCAAGAAATTTCTTTTCCAAAGCTCTTTCCTTACAGCTGTCGGATTATCTTCAAACCTTCCCATTCAGCCTGTCCGCAAGGCTCTTCATATTTTTAGGTATCATATGGTCCTTATAGTGAAGCCCCTCGTTGGTAATGTGCAGTATAACTATAATATTTCTTTCAGCCCCTATACCTTTTTCACATAATTGTAATGGCTCTTTGTCATACTGTAATAGTTCTCCCCGGACTCTTTCCCAAACTTTTCCACAAGCGCTTTCCGGTATTTATCCTTGTTCTTCTTGGAACTTCTCAGGATTGTCTCATACAGCTTCTCCACATCGTCTGCAGCCCGGTTATTCCTGCGCACAATGAGCCTGACATAATTCACACCCCTCTCATGCTTGTCCTGCAGCCGCAATCCTCGCAGCGCCGCTTTTTCTTCCCCGGACAGATCCCTGAGTTGTCGATAGTCCTCCGCTCCTGCTGCCTGTCCTTCAAATGCTGTCAGCACGGCATACAGCAGGGTACTGTCCATGATGTCCACTGATTTCAGCACTTCACCCAGGAACCCCACGCTGAATGCAGCCTTCGCCGAGTCTACAAAATGCACTTTTTCTCCCTTTTCCGGGAGCGGCATTTCCGCTCTTTCCAAAGACACTTTTTCGGATTTTTCCTGAGACGCTTTTTGTACGGCTGCTTTGGTAATTGCTTCCACGGGCTCCTCCTGTTTCTTATCCGCCCTTGTTGCCTTCTTGGATACTGCAATCCCCCTGCCGTTCCAATACCTGACTACAGGGTTGTAGCCGTTATCTTTGGAGACGATAATATATTCCGCTGCCTTCCCCAGCCCTATCATTGCTCCGAGCTCAGTGACAAGCTGAAAGTCCAGGGCATTATTTCCCTCAAAGCATTTAATCCACTGCACCCTGCCAATCCCATTCCGCATCAGTTTATGCGCGCGCGCGCAGTTTATGTGGGTGCTTTTGCCTGTGTAAAATACGAAAATGACATCCTGCGTTTCCATTGTGTCTAAAATGTCTACCCATTCGTCGCTGATGTTCTCGCTGTCTATCAGATATGCTTTGCGGTATATCGGGAAATTTTCAGGCTTTGTTGATTCTCTGTCTGCTGTTTCTTCTGTTACCACCATTGCTTCTACTGATTCCGCTACTGCGGTTTCCAGTTCCTCTACCGTTTTCGCTGTTTCTACTGTTTCCACCGTTTCCGTCGCTTCCACTGTTTCCGCTGCCTCCACTGTTTCTACTTCTTCCACCGTTTCCGTCGCTTCCACTCTTTCTACTTCTTCCACCGTTTCCACTTCTTTCACCACTTCCGCCTCTTCCACTGTTTCTGCTACTTCCACTGCCTCAACCACTTCTTCCACTGCTGTTTCTACTGTCGTTTCGATTATACTCTGTGTCATGAAATTCCTCCTGCATCATTTCTCTGTTCTGTATATATTCTGCCGGTTAAGATGCCGCATGTTCTATTCTTTGAATACAGGCGCATTGTACCTTGTTATGGCAATGTCATAGATAATCAGGGTAACATGGTTCTGGAAGAAATACATGGAAAGATTACAATAAAAATGTATAGCTTTCAAAGATTGTCGAAAAACTTCTTTTTTCGAAATTTTGTGCAAAATATAATATATGCCGAATTGCAAACTAAACTGAATACAGCCAGAACAGCAATAATCCACCAATTCATCGTGCATGTAGGAATCAGTTTCCTCATGAATACCGGCTCCGCCACCATCCACAATCCAAAAGCATATATGAGCAACAGAATTGTCAGGAAAATTCCTGCCATCTTAATACCATACCACAAGTAATTAGCCTTGTGCTTCTTAACCGGTACGCATGGCTTTAGTTTAAAAACCCAGGAAACATATGCAAGCAAGACTACTACAGGAAAAAATAAGCTGAATAAATTACAGAAATTCTGACAATGACATGCATTTATTCCTTCTGCCTGCACACAGTCACAGTTTTGATGTAAACAGGCATAAAAATCGTTCATCCGTGTCTTGTCAGCGCAAAAGGCCAGCAAAAATGCGACTAACAAGCCCACAAAAAACTGTTTATTTGCACCTTGGTCTGGATTATTTACAGTTATCTTTGCAGTAATACTTTCTTTATCAGATAACATACGTGGCTCCGGAGCCGTTGTATACTCCTTAAGATCTACACGCACCTTTTTCCGTTCCTCTATTAATTCCGTGATCTCCCATTCCCGAAAATATACTGTAGTACCGTCTGCTGCAGACTGCACATAGTTCCGGAAACCCTTTAAATCCCCTATATCAACTTCAGCGCTCTCCTTATCAACACGATAGCCGTTTGGAGGCGCAAAATACCATGTAAAATCCGGTGTATAGTACACTCCCTTTTCACTATGGCTCAAGACAATTTCAAATTTAAAGCATTTATTAAATATGCTTTTCGATAAAGAAATCTCACTTTTTATCCAGTTCATGTATTCAAGCCCATTATGTCCATCAGCATATGACATCAGGGTATAGCTGTTTTTGTTCTCTTTTTCATCTATATTGAACTTCCCATGTGTTGCAACAAACTCATGTGATTCCGTTTTTCCCTGTTCCTTCACATAATAACTTGATCCTGCAGTCATGCTGATATTAGGAGCCTTAATATCAGGATACAATAGCTTCAGCTTCTTCTGCAAATCTGTCTGATTATTGATTTTTTCACATGTACCCCAGACTTTCCCGACATATTCTGTCTGTTCGCAGAAGCTTTTTGTCAAATCTTCAAACTTTACAGAAAACTGCTCTCCTTCTATTGCATACTGAAAGTTAAGAATGCATTCTGATCCTGCACGATATGTGGGAACAAATTTCCTGTCCTTTACCTCCCTTCCCTCATGCATTCCGCCAAAAACCGTTGCCGTATAAATTATCAATTTCTTTCCGTCTTCGGAAAAGAACACCATATTAAAAAATTTACGCAAAACAATCTTTTCATATTCTACATCATTTACATTAGATATTTTCAATCTTATGTGTATCATAACTTTCCCCTTTTATTCACATAATCGACTTATATCTCGTACAAATTTTCCCGGAAATCGCCTGTTAATTCCCATGACAGGAATGTCCAACTCATTCTGCCTGAATCCTTCATGGATTACCGACATGTATATACCTTTTCGCTTTTCCATACCATGATTGGTGTACATATAGCTGGCAGCGCAGGTTGGCGAGTGTTCTATTCCGATAACGGCTACAACCGTATAGCCGGCTTGCGTCAATTCCATTACCTGCCCAACAACATTCTTTCCTAATGCAGCGCAATGCTCACAAAAACCGGGCAGCTTCTCATAATAACCCACGCCATGGGCTCCTCTTGTCTTGCCTTTTTCATAACTCTGGAATGACGCCTCAGGACAAGGCATTTGAATGATTCCGATATGCCTGGATACCAGATATGTAATTATCTGTTGCTGCCACAACATGTTTTTCTCTGCATGCACTGCCTGAAAAGCCGGACACAGCATACAGCCAGGCACGAAGACAATCTGTCTATGGCTCCAATTCATCATATTCTGTCCCCAACCAGTTCCTGTATGCTTCCTTATCTAAAAAACGCAGCTTTTCTATCTGCGGAAGTATTATCTCATCGTAATAAGCATGCACACCATCAATTACACTTTGATCAATGCTTCCGTTCACAGGCACACCAATCAAACATTTAGGCTCATATGTTTTACATAGATAATGCCGGCGAAGCAATTCATTATCTCTTTCCCAATCATTGTCCATGAAATACACAGGAAGCTCTAATGTAAATCCTGCCCGTTCCACCAGACTTTTATATCTATCCTGTGCCATTCCCGGCAGTTCAATGACAAATTGTTGTTCTTTCCTTCCTCCTTCAGCAATAATATGCGCCTTTTCCCGTTGTGCCAACCAGATGGAGCAAATATACATTCCTGTCCTGCAAACAAGACAATGAAACTGGGACGGGGTCATCCCCTGAAACCTTTCTGCCTGTTCTGAGGGTTTCATATTAAAATAAGGAAAAAAGAATTCCCTTACTATACCGCTTATTTTATATACCCCCAAATATTCTGCCCTGTCTTTTCCGTATTTGCTGATAATGCGATCTGCCACTTTACCGGCGTTACCGGACTGATAGGAACAGCCGTTATCAAATGTTACCATCTTAACCAAATAATTATCAGGATTTTCCAAAAGATGACAGGCAGACAGAAAAGAATCTCTTCCTCCAGAAAGCATCAGTATTACAGACTTTTTTTCCATGTGAAATTCCTCTTCTTATAATATGATTTTTACATAGTATAAATCGTAAAAATTGTACCACACCTCTTCTGCTTCTGCAAGTAGAATTCTCTAGAAAACTTGAAAATATAATCGAGAAACCAAATGAACGACCCCGCAGCAGAGCTGCGGGGAATTAGACCCGGAGAGATTAAAATATAATTGGAAGAAATGCCGTCAAAATTATCTTTCCAAGATGGCGGAAATGTGGTAAAATGAGTAAGTCCTGCAATAAATCTGACAAGAGATAGTAAATATTTTATTTTTGATACTTCTCATCTTTCTCCAAATAATCTTTCAGCCTCTTAAGCTTCCCCTCCTTCATCACTTCCGAATAATGAAGCCCTTCATATGTCGAATGCAATACCGGATATCTTTCCTTCGTCTTCAATATCAAGTGTTCTGTAATCATCCATTCAATAATCGATTTTATTGTATCATATGGCATGTCCTGCAAGGCCCCGAATTCCGGCAGTTTATCCAGTTTATTTTCGAATATTTTCCTGCTTTCAGTTCCCTTCAGAACCTCCGCAAGCACCGTCACGCCAAAATACCTCACCCTGCTTATATTCTGAAGCGCTTTTACGACTGTAAATATCAGGTTGTTCAATTCGTAACTTCCGTACATTACCGGCCGTATATTCGCCAGAATAATTTCCGCGGAATCATCCCTTCTCATTCCATGAGCAGTTGATTGATTCCCTGATGACGCAGCGGCTATTTGTTGCTTTGTATATTGCTGTTTAGCGCATGCTTGTTTTGTGTACGGCTGTTTTACCTTTTGCTGTTCTAAATTTTGCCGTTCTGCGCTTTGCTGTTTTGCACTCTGCCGTTCTGTGCTTTGTTGTTTTTCACTTTGCCATCCTGCGCTTTGCTGTTCTGCACTTTGCCATACTTTAGCAGGCTTTTCCGCATGCATGGCTTCCGATTCTTCCATCTCGTATCCCATCTGATCATAGAATGCTTTCTTATTAATCACCTTATTACAGCCGGTCCCATTAGGCTTGTAATTCGTACATCCCAGAAGAAATCCGGAGTCCCTGCTCTGCTTTACCACCAGATATCCGTCCCTGCATTTATCACACTTCTGGATAGACATCTTACCTCCGCGCAGATCATTTGTCATAAAACTGCAGATTTCAGGTTCGTTCGTACAGATATAAAGCCGCAGGCCATATGCCTTTTTATACTTGAACTGCATAGGGTATCCGCAAAGGGGACACGCTCTCTTATGTCTGTCGGCAGCTTCCTCTTCGTTCCAGTCGCCATGTAAGATAACGTTCTTATAATCCCGTTTTAATTCCAGCAGAAACTCAGAGGGATTCTGTTCCGGCGCAATAAAAAATACCCTGTTTTTCGTTCTTGTCATGGCGACATAAAACAGTCTTCTTTCCTCGGCATAATTTATGGATCTGTCTCCTTTGATGACAAATGCCAATACAGGGTCGTCTTCTATTTTTGAGGGAAAACCATATGTCTCATTTTTGCCGTTTACAATAATTACGTCATCATATCCAAGCCCCTTTGAAGAATGGGCAGTCATGAAAGTAATATCCAGCTTTGGATAATTGACACTTTTAATTTTATTGCCGCGGTTTATGTATTCGAATAGGCCTGAACGCTCTAAATGATCTCCGTCAAATCCGAATCTGCCTAACAAAAGGATAGGGCCGGGCTCCTTATTTTCCTTTTTCTTATACTCCAGAAGCTGCCCTAGCGCAGTCTCAACAGCCGATGCCAAAGCATAATTAGCCCCGCTCCTGCGGTTGCCATCTCTAGCCTTATAGGTACTGTCATATGTATAAATAAGAACCGGATCTTCTATCCGTTTGGGAGAAATAAGCTGCTTGGGAATCTGCTCCGAATTCCGTTGTATGAAGTTTCCCGCAATATCAATTACGTCCTGGGAATTCCGATATGTCCTGACAATCTTAAGCATTTTGGCATATCCCATTTTCTCGGCAAATTTGGTGAACAGTGTAATGTCCGAGCCGCTGAATGCATAGATAGACTGCCAGTCATCTCCCACTGCGATAATTTTGGCGTCCGTTACCTCCGAAAGCGCTTTCGTAAGGTCGAACCTCTGCCTTGATATATCCTGATATTCATCCACAATGATATACTTGAAATCCAGTTTCTGTTTCATTTCTTTTACTTCTTTGAGAATTCTGGCGGACTCATTAATCATATCCTCAAAGTCAACGGCTTTATTTTCCTTAAGCCATCTCTCGTATTCCAGATAGCAGTCATTGCATATATCCAGAAACAGCCTGCTCCTGACATTCTGGGTGGAATGATACATACGGTTGAACTCATCTTCCGTATATCCATTCACCTTAAAATTCGAAATGAACCGGCATATAAGGTTAATCAGTTTACGCACATATCGATTTTCTTCTCCCGCAACAAGCATCTCCATTACTTCTTTGTTGGAGCGGGGCCTGAGCACAAAACCCTTAGCCTCCAGTTCATTCCTCAAATGAGCCAGCAATGGTTTCCTGTCTTTATACGAAGAAAATGTGTATATCAATGTGGTTCCATGCTGCCTGTGCAGGCGAACCTTATTATTTACTGCCTCTTTATATCTGTCCAGTTCTTCCGGGCTGTATCTGTCGTTTTCTCCGCTTTCGGATATGCCGAAGTGTTCAATGTATGCGCTTCTGCTATCCTGATGAATGATAAAATCCGGTGTATACGGCTTTCTTGCATGTGTAATATTATACTGATATATCGGTTCATAATCGTAGTCGATGTTATTCAGATACAGGAAATTAGCGATTTCAACCTCTTGATGTGACCTTAACACTTCGTTCTGGATTGTCACTGATTTCTTAGTTCTTGCGTCTATTACTTTACATTTAAAATCCTCCAGGTCGCTTCTCATGGTTGAAAAATTTGCTTTTGCTATATTATTGAAAAATGCATTGAAATCATCCCCTTCGTATGGCGCATCGAAGTAAGATGCGAAGAACATAATGAGTTTGTTCACTACGCTCTCATTCTGCATAATTGAGCCGCGAAAATAGTCCCGAAGCACAAAATAAAGCCTCGAATTGTCGACGATATTCAGTTTCTCTTCGGGTGCATTCACATGTATGACTGCATTTCCGGTTGAATGGAATGTGGCAATGGGGCATTCAATTCCTAATGCGCCCCGTATCTTTTCCTTTAATTCATTTACTGCTTTATTCGTAAAGGAAACCACCAGTATCTGAGATGGTTTTATGCCACGCCTGTCCACAAGATACTTGACTTTCGCCGCTACCGTTGTGGTCTTTCCGGCGCCCGCTCCCGCAATAACCAGGCAGTAGTCCTCATCCGTTAAAACGACTCTTCTCTGGTCCTCATCCAGGGAAATCGCAGGGTCGACTGCTTTGAGGATATTGTCGAGATATCCTTTTTCGCTGACCATGGTTTTGGATACGAATTCTTCGTTGTGTTGGTCTATCAGCTTCTCTATATCCGTAAATACGGTTGTTGTATCCTGAATTTCGGGCATGGAAATCCCATTCATCTGACAGAATTGTGCTAATGTACCGCTGCTTTCCAGAACGGAGAAAAAATCAATGACGGGCCTGAATTGCTTCATTTTTTCGAGATATTCACTTTTCGCAATATATCTTTCTGTGTTCATCAGTGATTCTATGAAATTCTTCAAATCAAACAGTTTTGTGACGTTTTCGTTCCTGGGAACTGATGCTTGTCCGGATTCTATGAAGGGCTTTTTCGCCGCATTTGTATGTGCCTTTTTATGGCCAAATATTCTGTCAAAGATGCCCATAATCCGTGTTCCTTTCATAGCATTTCCTCAAGAGACGCGTTTCGGCATCCCCGAATTTCTTAAGAAAATTTTTCATCCCATATTGTATGGTTGGGTGCTGTTTTGAATCCAATTTGCAGTAGTTATTTTCTTTTGATTACAGGGTTCGCGAAACGGTTCCTGTAATTTGTAGATAACATTTTATTACTGTTAAAAATGACTGCAGACATTATAACATTTCTACAGCCGCTTATCCATCCTTTTTCTGGTAGATTTACACTTTTCAGAATTTTTTCGGAATATATGTTATAATCGGCAGCTTTTTTGTAAACGAATCCCTGAATCCGTGAACCTCGTTACAAATTGTTTTCCAAATATCGTATATTTTCAGCGTTTGTTGAGGAGAACAGGAGCTTCTTAAGGAAGCGGGCGGAGAAGGAGGGAAAACCTGTGGTCCGGAAGCTTCTGGAGCGTGACCAGTGAGAAGTCTGAGGACTTTGACGGGGAACTTAAGAATAGAAATTCCGGCTCAGATAACTGTTAAAAAGTTTACTCGTCAGAGCTGCTATAGGCAAAGACAGGTTGCCAATTCCCCCGAAAAGGGATATACTGGGAAAAAAGCCTCCGCCTCCCCAGGCGCCGCGCACAGCAAAAGGCGGTAAACCATGCATATTTTAATCATAGAAGACGACGCTTCCTTTTGCAGGGAAGTCCGGGATTTCCTGGAAAATTCCCTGTATCAGGTCACCGTGCTTACAGAAATTCAGGATAAACCCATTGCCCGGCAGATTTCGGACCTGAAGCCAGATCTGATCCTGCTGGATTTGAATCTGCCGGGCAAATCCGGTTTCCAACTCTGCGCCGAAATCCGGGAGTTCTCGGATGTTCCCATTATCTTCGTCACAGGCCGGACGGATTCCATGGACGAGATCACGGCCCTGCTGAAGGGCGGAGACGACTATATCACGAAGCCTTTTCATCCCGCCCTGCTGCTGGCTCATATCAGCGCGGTCCTGAAGCGGAGCAGAAGAAACACAGAACCGCCGAAATTGGAGCACCACGGCCTGGAACTGGATTTGTCCAGAGGCCGTATCCGATACGGAAACAAAAGCGCCGAACTGACCAAAAACGAGCTGAAAATCTTAAGCTGCCTGTTCCGGCACAAGGGTGATATCGTTTCCAGGTCGGAGCTTATCGAATATCTATGGGATAATTCTATATTTATTGACGATAATTCGTTAAGCGTACACATAACCCGCATCCGGGCCAAACTGGAAGAGATGGGGGCAGGCGACTTTATCCGCACGAAACGGGGAATGGGGTATTTCATATGAATTTTACCGATTATCTGAGAGACAAATTACTGCTGCTGATGCTTCACCTGTCCTGTATGCTTCTGTTGGCGGGCTTTTTACATGCCACAAATTATCCCGCCTCCTGCTGCTGTATCATCCTGTTTTCCTGGTTTGTAATCTTCACCGCATGGTTCCTCACGGAATACTTCCGCAGAAGCCGCTATTTTCATCATATAAAAGACATCCTGGAACAGGCTGACCAGAAATACCTGCTGGGAGAACTGATGCCCCAATCCTTCCGGCTGGAAGACAATCTCTACCAGGATATGATACGCAGATCCAACAAATCCGTCATAGAAAAAATCCGCTCCATAGAAGACGCCAGGCAGGAATACCGGGAATATATCGAAAGCTGGGTCCACGAAATCAAAGCGCCCATTGCCAACATTGCGCTCCTATGTGAGAACCAAAAAAACATGACTGCTTTTTCTTCCCCCCAGGCATCCCAAAAGACCGAAAACGCCCATACCGCTTTCCCGAATAAAACGGGTTCCGAGACGGCCCGCCGCATTCTCCGGGAAAACCGGAAAACGGAAAATTATGTGGATATGGCCCTGTTCTATGCCCGCTCGGACGAAGTATACAAAGATTACATCATAAAGGAAACTTCCCTCCAGAAAACGGCGGAAGAAGTATTGCAGAAAAACAAATACAGCTTTATCCAGTGCCATATTCAGGCAGAAGTGAACTGTAAAGACACGGTTTATACCGATACAAAATGGATTGCCTTCATCCTGAACCAGCTGGTGCTAAATGCGGTAAAATACCGCCGTGATACCGAGCCGCAGATACGTATTTTCACTGAAAAAACATCTCAGGGCGTCCGCCTGACAGTGGCGGACAACGGCCTCGGCATTCCGGAGGAAGATCTGCCCAGAATCTTCGACAAAGGCTTCACCGGAAGCAACGGACGCGCACGGGGCCGCTCCACCGGCATGGGACTGTATCTCTGCCGGAAATTGTGTGCGAAATTAGGAATACAGATTCACGCCGAATCAGAATGCGATACTAAGAACTTCACTGAATCGAAAAGCAGAACAAAGAGTCCCGCCAAACCGGAAATCGGAACCAAAATTCTGCTGGAATTTCCCATCAGCAGCTACCTCACCAGATAAATCAGAATCCCGCCTGCGGAATTGCGCCCGAAAGCATTTGACAAGTAATCTATCAATTCCGGCAACAATCTTTCAAAAAAGAAAGAAAACCGCAAACTAACTTCATACCACCTTCACCCCAAATCTGATATAGTAATCCTGCGGGTCCAAATTATAATAATCAACAAATACAAGGAGTGATGAAAAATGGAACACTATATCTGGGTATGCGATGTGGAAAAATACTACGGAAACGGCGCAGGCGCCGCCAAAGCCGTGGACCGGGTCAGCTTCTATGTGGAAAAGGGCGAATTCGTAGGCGTCATGGGCGCATCCGGCTCCGGAAAAACCACGCTTTTAAACATGCTCTCCACCATCGACAATGTCACCGCAGGCCATATCTTCTATGAAAATGTGGATATCACTGATCTGTCGGAAAACGAATTATCGGAATTTCGTAAAAATAATCTTGGTTTTGTATTTCAGGAATACAATCTCCTGGACACCCTGTCCATCGAGGAAAATATCCTGCTGGCCATGACGCTTCAGGGCCACGGAAAACAGGAGATTCTAAAGCGCTGCCAGGAAATGCTCCGTCTCCTGGACATAGAGGATATCCGGGCGAAATTTCCCTACCAGGTATCTGGCGGTCAGAAACAGCGCTGCGCCTGCGCCAGAGCGTTGGTGAACCGGCCCAGGCTGCTGCTGGCGGACGAACCCACAGGCGCCCTGGACTCCCGCTCCGCCCAGACGCTTCTGGAGACTTTCACCGATATGAACCGGAAGCTGCAGGCCACCATTTTCATGGTGACCCACGATGCCTTTTCCGCCAGCTACTGCGGACGGATTCTTTTTCTGAAAGACGGCCGGATCTTCCATGAACTGCGCCGGGGCGAAAAGGGCCGGCGGGAATTCCTGAATGAGATCCTGGACGTACTGTCCCTGACAGGAGGTGAACCGGCAAATGTTAAATAAACTTGCCTTTCGGAATGTACTGCGCTCCGCCAGAGACTACATGGTCTATTTTCTCACCATGATGCTGGTGACCGCCATTATGTTTGCCTTCCACTCCCTGATTTTCTCCGAAGAGATCAAACAGCTGTCCGAATCGTCCCTGATTCTTCATGTGTTCATCGGCATGGCCTCCTTCTTCGTAGTGCTCATCATGGCGTGGCTTATCAATTATATGGTGCGCTTTATTCTGGACAAAAGAAGCCGGGAATTCGGCATTTATCTGCTTATCGGCATGAAGAAAAAGGAAATCTCCCGCCTGTACCTGCGGGAAAGCCTGCTGCTTGGGACAGGTGCTTTCGCCGGCGGTCTGGCCCTGGGACTGCTGCTGCAGCAAATTCTGCTGGCCGTGCTCTACAGCATGATCCTGATGGAATATCAGGTACGTCTGGAATGGAGCCTGAACTGTCTCCTGACCACCGCAGCCTGCTATGGCGGCTGCTACCTGCTGGCCCTGCTGCAATGCAGACGCAGGTTCCGGAAAATGAATATCCACGCCCTGATGAACAGCCGGCGGCAAAACGAAGAGATCCGGGAATCCCACGAAGAGGCCAAAAGGCTTCTGCTGCCCCTCTCCCTCCTGTTCCTGACCGCATCCGCCCTGGTATTGTTTTTCTACAAAGCCTGGGATATCGACACCGTCCTCCTGTTCCTTGTGGGCCTGGTGCTCACCATCTACCTCTTTTACACCGGCGCGGCGGCCTGGGTCATCTGCTATATCCGCAAAAAAGGAAACGGCATTTTCCGGGGCCAGAATCTGTTCCTGCTGCGGCAGTTTGCCTCCAAGGTGAAGACCCTGCGCTTTACCCTGGGCACCCTGACTTCCCTGTTCGTGCTGGCTCTGCTGGGCTGCGCCGTGGCCATGATGTTCAACGATTTTCAGAATCAGACGCTGCTGAAAAAATGGCCCTTCGACGTACAGGTTTTCAGCCCCGATCCCCGGGACGACTTTCAGGAGCAGCTGGAAGTGCTGCGCCGGGAAACCCGGATCAAAGAGTACCATACTTATCCCATTTACCAAAACGGCACGGATACGGTAAACGCCTGGCTGTACACCCATCTGAAAACCTTCGGCAGCCAATACCAGAACCCAGACGGCACCCTGAACCGGGAAAAACTGGAAAAGGACGAACTCTGGGACTACTATGAATACGACACCTACATGGCCCTTTCCGACTACAACCGCCTTCGGGAAATGACAGGGCTGCTCCCCGTAGAGCTGGAAGACTCCCAATATCTGCTGCACCTCAAGGAGCGGGTCTGGGAGGAAACCGGAGATTTTACCGATGAATTGAATCTCCAGGGGACGCGGCCGGAATTTCGCCAGTCCGGGGCTTCGGAATCACTCCAATGCGCCGGCATCCGCACGGAGCCTCTCTCCCAGGACGGCCACAACGGAGCGGATTACCTGATTATAGTCACTGATTACACGGTTTCCCGCATGACGCCCTACTATGGCGTAATGGCGGCAAATCTGGAAGAACGGGCGCCGAAAGACCTTCTCCGGCAGCTGGATGGCCTCTCCTCCCCGGAAAGTTCCGCCGACTTCCTGAGCCATAAGGAAAACATGTTTATGGCCTGCGGCACAGATCAGATCGTAGTCTACGCAGTGGAAAATATCGTCCGGGACAATCTGATACCGGAGGTAAAGTTTATGCTGTCCTCCATCATCTTCGCTTTGGTTTACATGGGCCTGGTGTTTGTCTGCATAGCCCTGACGGTGCTCTCCGTTCAGCAGCTCTCCGACTCCGCCAGATACCGCTTCCGCTACCAGGTGCTGCACCAGATCGGCCTGAGCCGCCGGGAGCTCTCAGGGGTTATCGGAAAACAGCTGACATGCTTCTATCTGTGTCCCATCCTGTTTGCGGCGGTAATCAGCGGCACCATTGCCATATACCTGGGTTCCAAATTCAATTTTTATACCGGAACCCATACGGCGGCGGCAGGGTATTTCGGCATCGCCTTTCTGCTGTTCCTGGCAGTGTACTTGATCTATTTTACGGTAACCTATGTAGGGTTCCGGAGGAATGTGCTGTCCTCTGACCGGAGAGCGGAATGAGCCTGGATATTTCCGGCTTCCTTCCGGAGAAGTGAATCTGTGAGGAACGGTTGGCGAACAATCGATTATTGAGAAATTTGCAAAACATTCATGTTGAAAAATGCAGATATTGAGATAATTTCATTGATTTTTCACACGAAAATCTGATATACTATATCCAGTACCTTGAAGGGAGGACTGGTCATGTATAGAAAGATTATCGGCTTCCTGGAAGCGTGGAGAGAAAGTGAATACCGCAAGCCGCTTATCCTGCAGGGGGCAAGACAGGTAGGCAAAACTTATTCCATATTGGAATTCGGGCGCACCAATTATGAGAATGTAGCGTACTTCAATTTTGAAACCAATCCCGGGCTGAATAAAACCTTTGAGGAAAATATCAGCCCCGAATATCTGATACCGATTTTATCTCATATCGCAGGCCAGACCATCATAAGAGAAAAAACGCTGATTGTCTTTGATGAAGTGCAGCTTTGCGAAAGGGCTCTGACTTCTCTGAAATATTTTTGTGAGGACGCTCCGGATTATCATATCATTGTGGCGGGCAGCCTGCTTGGGGTGGCTGTCAACAGAGCAAAATTTTCATTCCCTGTGGGTAAGGTGGATATGAAAACCCTTTATCCTATGGATATGGAGGAATTCATGCTGGCTCTGGACGAAAAGGCTCTTGTGGAGCAGATCAGGAAATGCTTTGAAACCGATGCCCCGATGCCCTCTGCCCTCCATGATGCGGCGATGCGGCTTTACCGTCAGTATCTTGTGGTGGGAGGTATGCCGGAGTGTGTAATGCAGTTCGCTCAGACAAAGGACTATATCCTTGTCCGTCATACACAGGATACCATTCTTGCAAGCTATCTCAACGATATGAGCAAGTACAACAACCTGAATGAAATCAAGAAGACCAGGCTTGCCTACGACAACATTACCGTACAGCTCTCAAAGAAGAATACCCGTTTTCAGTATAAGCTGATCAAGAAAGGGGGACGGGCTTCTGAATTTGAAAATGCCATTGAATGGCTCTGCCTGTCCGGCATCGTATCGCAGGTCTACAAGGTGGAACAAATCAAAAAGCCTTTGGAAAACTACCGTGATATTGATGCATTCAAGATTTATGTGTCGGACTCAGGACTGCTTTGCGCCAAGAAAGATCTGGCGGCAAACGATATTCTCTATATGGTTGAGGAAATCAATGACTTTAAGGGCGGTATGGCTGAAAACTATGTCAATGTGCAGCTTTCCATTAACGGCTACCGCCCTTGCTATTGGGAGTCCCAGCGCGGAGCTGAAATTGATTTTGTCATCCAGCGTGACGGCGGACTGATTCCCATTGAGGTCAAATCTGCAGACAACACCAAGGCAAAGAGCTTAAAGGTCTATATGGACACCTACCAGCCTGCCTATGCCATCAAGCTCTCCGCAAAGAACTTCGCGTTTGAGGACAATAAAAAGATTGTTCCTTTGTATGCGGCATTTTGTATCTGAACGCAGTTAAGAAGCCCGCAAGCAGCCCGACGTTGGGCCGCAATTTCCCCGGGCTGCGTTCCGGTTCCTGTATCCTGTTTTCTGCCCCGGAAGCAGCGAAAAAAAGGGGCATTTCAGAAAGACGGGTACAAAAGCTGTGTGAGGAAAACCGCATACCGGGTGTGGCAAAATTCAGTCGGCTATGGCTGATACCAAAGGGCGCAGAGAAACCAACGGATGCCCGTTTGAAAGCAGAAAGGAAGAAAAAACATGAATAAAGTTTTGATTATTGATGATGATAAAGAACTTTGCGCACTTATGAAAAAATGCGTAGAGCGGGAAAACCTTGCTGCGGGTTTTATACTTTCCCTATACTCCGGATCACTGCAAAGCTTTGCCCTCACCGAAAAACTTCAAAATCTCATCCAAATACTGCACCACATGTCCGTCGTCACTCATATAAATCTCATGCTTCGTCCCTGCCATCGGCACTAGCCTGGCACTCTCTACCCGGCTCACAAACTTTTCCTGCGCTTTCTTATCCACATATTCTTCCCGCTCCGCCTGAAACAACAGCACCTCCGCGGTAATCTTACGGCAGTTAACTTCCTTCAAAATATATTTTGACATCCTTGCCGCCTCCCGAAGCCATGAATAAGAAGCGCCGTTTGTCTGAAATTTCTCCTCACTCTGCCTTTTTCGTGCATAATATTCATACCGCTCCGCTGAAACTGACGCACTGCTTTCAAACGTCTCGTCTCCCGCAAATGCGTGATGCCCCACCACATAACACCCGCCTTTTCCCAGTCTGCACTGCATATCCGCAATCCCATATGCAGCACCAAACGGAATGCCTCCCGTCAGCGGCCTGATCATTGGCGAACTTAACACTGCCTTCCGAAAAATCCCCGGACTTTTTTCGAGAAATGCTGCCGCAATCCCACCGCCCATGGAGTGTCCGTATAAATACAGCGGAAGTGCCGGATTTTCCTTTGCCGCAATCTCTGCTGCCAGATATTCCAGATCCGACAGATAACGCTCATATCGGTCGATATGCACCATGGACAAATCCTCACGGCTCCTCACAGAACGCCCATGTCCCCGCACATCCATGATATACACCTGATATCCGGCCTGCAGAAAATAATATATCATTTCAGCGTATTTTTCTGCGGACTCCGAAAATCCGTGGACCATCACCACAGTCCCTCCCGCCTTTTCCTGCCGGTATCTCTCATAATAAATATCTCCCTGACCGTCAGGCGCAAAGAAACCGCAATACCGATGCTCCTTCAGAAACGGAACTGCTTCTTTTTCCATCCTGTCCCGATAACCCATCTCTGAAATAATTTCCATTCTTATCCTCTGTCCCTTCCGCCCTTTCACCATACGTACTCTCGGAATCTCCAGGCTGCTTATCATGCAGCTTCCCGGAAATCGTTTTGGGCGATTCCTCCGCTTTTTCAGGCACCATTCATCTCTAATGGCAATTCTGCTTTCCAAGATACCGAGTGCCTATCATACGTACTCCCGCAGACTATCTCCCAGGCTTATCTCAAACACACTCCCGCAGACTATCTCCCAGGCTTATCTCAAACGCCCTTTTTCCGCAGTTCCTCTCCAATCTCCTCCATCTTCTCATCCGTCAGCCTGAATTTCTTCCCAAAGAAAACTGCCGCTGCCGCCAGCCCTATAACCGGAAGCACCGTCATGGTCAGACGCAGGCCCATCACCGACTGCGTCGCTGCCACCGCCTCAGCCTCCGTATTTTCACTGATCTGGAACACTGCCAGGCAGATGGATGCCAGCAGAACCGCCACACCCGACGCCAGCTTCACTACAAAGGTCTGCATGGAAAAAATCACGCTTTCATCCCTGGTGCCGTTCTTCCACTGACCATAATCCACGCTGTTTGCCAGAAATACGGTAGTCAGGATGGTCAGCAGGCCGTTTGCCCCAAAGATAAAGAATCCGGGAATAAACAGCAGGAACACATTGGACATATTCGTGCACGCCAGGGCCAGCAGCACCGCATATCCCGCCACCGCCATTCCCAGACTGGCGCGGAACACCTGCACGGTGGACAGGAATTTCCGGATCACCGGATAAAGCAGCATCATGGACAGAATCTGCATGGCACCGCCAAAGATATTGAACAAAGTGTACGCATTCTGCCAGCCCTCTCCGCCGAAATCATATTTGAAAAAATATATCACCAGATTGCTGGTCAGGTAGATGGAGCAGTTGATCAGTACAATAGAAATCACCACTGTCATTGCCTGGTCATTCCGAATCAGCGCCCGGAACATATCTCCGATAGAATTCACCGGCATATCCACGGTGGATTTTTCCCTGATGCACAGGCACATGATCACTGCCGTAAAAGCGAAGAAAACCGCCACCAGCAGAGCAAACCATTTGAAACCGATCCTCTCATCTCCGTTTCCCAGAAAATACACCGCCGGCATGGTAATGACCGTCACCAGCGCGCTCCCCACTCCAGCGCAGGTTCTTCCCAGTGTAGACAGACTCTCCCGCTCCTTACTGTCCCTGGCAAATGCCGGAATCATGGACCAGTAGGGAATATCCATCATGGTATAAGTCACACCCCACAGAATATACGCTGCCGAAATATAGATGAGAAGCGGATTTCCTGCCAGCTTTTCCGGAACCGCAAACATGGCATAAAGCACCAGCGCATTGATAATAGTCCCACTGAAAAGCCATGGGCGAAACTTTCCGAAACGACTCTTTGTCCTGGCCACCAGCACACCCATCACCGGATCGTTCGCCGCATCGAACACCCTGGCTATCAGCAGCAAAACGCCTGTGAATACCGCGCTGACCCCAAGGATATCTTCATAATAATATAAAATATAGCTGGCAGTCAGCATATAGACCATATCCTTTCCCACTGCCCCGATGCCATATGAAATTTTTTCCTTTGCCGATAGATTCATCTCTTTACCTTCCTTTCCTCATTCCCCTCACTCATGCAGCGCCGCCACAAACTGAATCCTCCCTTCCTCCGGGCACTCCGCCCGAATGGAGCCGCGATGCGCCTCCGCAATGCTCCGCGCAATGGACAGGCCAATGCCAACCCCCCCTGTCTGCTTGGAGCGGGACCTGCCGGCCTGTAAAACCGGTCAAATAGCTTATCCAGTTCCCTGGCATCCAGTCCGGCGCAGGCGTTTGAGGTTCTGAGCACCACTCCCTTTTTCTCCTTCTCCAGGCTGAGGCGGATAATGCTGCCGCTGTCCGCATATTTCACCGCATTGTCCATCAAAACAGACACCAGCTGCCGAACAGCATATGCATCCCCGCAGCAGAAAAGACCGGGCGCAACCTCCACCTCCAGAGAATATCCCAAGCCGCGGCTGGCCCGGATACTGACAGCGGAGCCCACGGCGCTCAGCTTTTTCCGCAGATTGGAGATATGGACCCAGACCACATTGATCTCCGCCTCCGTATCCCACCCCCATACCCGCTCCATGATCCGTTCCGCAGACAGTATTACCCGGGGCGAGCGCATGAACAGTTCCATCACCTGGAACTCCCGGCCGCTGAGCCGCTCCGTCCGCTCTCCGCACTGCAGAGAACTGCTCCCGCAGTCCAGTTTCAGATCGCCGAAGCAAAGCACGGCAGGTTTATAATCCCCTGCCCGCCGCAGCATGGCCCGCACCCGTGCAAGCAGTTCGTCCGGAGCAAAAGGCTTGGGCAGATAGTCATCCGCGCCGGCATTGAAGCCCGCCACCCTGTCGTCCTTTTCTCCCCTGGCTGTCAGCAGCATGACAGGGGTGAACACGCCCTTGTCCCGCAGACGAGTCAGCACCTCCAGGCCGTCCATGCCGGGCATCATGATATCCAGAATAATGGCATCATATCCCCCTGTCCCGGCATAATCAAGAGCCGCAGTGCCATCGTGAACAGCGTCCACAGTATATTGATTTTTCTCCAAAAATACGGTCAGCACCTCTGCCAGATCCAATTCATCCTCAGCAATCAAAAGACGCACAGCCATTCCCTCCATTTTCTTCAATTATAAAGCAGGTTCCGGAGAACCGCAACCGTTTTCCGAAACCTGCCGTGTATTAAGGAAGTGTTTTCCGATCATTCCTGACCCGGACAAGCCGGAACCAAAATTTTTCCATCCTGTTCAGGACAACATATGTGTTGGTGCAGGATATTAAAATCGAGCTATACTACAGCGCTTCCCGGGAAGCCAGCCTTCCGCAGACGATATTCAGATTCCCGTTTCTACAGCGCAGCTCATCCAGGAATTCCTTGGGCACCCCGCCGTCCTTCAGCACAACCCGGTATTCCAGCTCATATAAGGTACCCATATTGCTAGTACGGACTTTGTCCAGCCGGACAGAGCGCAGATATTGCTCAAACAGGTCATCAAAGAGACCGTCGTAGTCCAGATTTTCCGGAATGGTAATCTTCAGTTCCCGCTCATTCTCATCCCCGCAGCCGAAGCGCAGCAGGGAAAGCACCAGCACAAAACCCGCCATTACCACAAAGAACAATGCGGCCACCGTCACATACCCCATACCTGTAGCAAGACCAATGGCCATGGCCAGGAAAATCATTCCGATCTCCTTGGCCGTACCCGGCGCGGAGCGGAACCGAACCAGTCCGAAGGCACCCGCCACGGCGATGCCGGTGCCGATATTGCCGTTGACCAGCATAATGATGATCTGCACTACCGCGGGAAGCATGGCCAGGGTAATGATAAAACTCTGGGTATAGCTGCTCTTATACATGCACAGCAGGGCAATCCCCAGCCCCAGAACCAGGGACACTGCCATACAGACCAAAAACGAAACCAGTGTAATCTCTGTTCCTGTAATGACAGAATCAAGCACAGATGCCCACCTCCCTCTCTGATTTTCCGGACAGGCCCATGCCTGCTATGTTCTCCCTGTAACAGGTACCATATTTGGAAAAAGATGCAGGGAACGCGCCAATCTCGCTGAGCAGGTGCGCCAGCCACACAGGGGCAGTGCCGGGAATCTTGATCTCCATCAGGATCTGACGGGAGGGAAGGAGCGGCTCGCCGTAGTCTCCCGCGCACAAATCAAGCTCCCTGTCCCGCCACCGCAGATTCGTATCAAATGTAATCCGCAGCTCCGGATCCTCCACCCCTGCGAAAGCCATCCGGTCATAGGCGATATAAACCTTGGGCACAGGATGATAACAGTGCATAAACCAGTCAATCTCGCGGCAGATCTGATCCTCCTGCTCCGGCAAGACCCCGTCATGAAGGTATGACACCGCTTCCGCAGCTTTCATAGCCGTGCGGCGCTTGTAAACCACGCTTTCATACTTCTTTTTCAGTTCCACAAATACTTCATCCTCACTGCCCGGAACCCCGTAGCTGCGCATCCGCAGCTTTTCCTTATAAACAGGCTTTTCCAGAGATGTGCGGATCAGCTGATAATCATCGGTGTCATAATAGATATTGCATATGGTATAGCGTCCGAACTGATCGGCGCACATATGCTCCTCCATGCCTGCCATCATCTTTGTAAGCTGATCCGGCATCAGCAGATACTTCTTCTCATACCGTTTAAAACAAAATTGTATTTTACCGGCCATAGCCAAACCTCCTGTTTTAGTCGCTGCGCAGCCTTCCTGTCCAACCGAAACGATTACCGCCAAGAACCCGGTATTTCTTCACAGGATCTGTTATACTGCAGACCGCCAGGATTTACAGTGAGGCCTCCGGGAAAATACCTGGCTGGCGGTCTGCAGTCGGGTTGTACTGCAAATTCAACCAGTGCGCAGTCTATGTTCTGGTATCAGCATACGGGCTTTTCCTAAAGCAAAGCTAAAGAACCGGAAGAAGTTCATGAACATTTTGTGAACTCCCCTGCACCGTTCCCTGCCTTTAGGTTCCCTTTAGGTTTGAAATGTATAACCAGAAACAAGCCACAGATAAAAATCAGTCTATAAGGAGGTTTTCCATATGAACACAATTATGAAACGTTCGGCAGCGCTTACCGCCATTTTCCTGCTCACCGCCTGCGGGGCAGAAGGCAATGAGCCGGCGAATACTGACAGCGCACAGATACAGGCGCCTGTAGCAGCTGCAGCATCCGTCAGCAATTCCGCCTCCCTGCGGCAGCCTGCTGACCTGGATTTAACGGATGCTACCATGATCACGCTGTCCGACAGCGGCATTTTTATAGAAGGAACAGGCGCGGAAGCAGACGGCAGCGTTATCACCATTACTTCCGCCGGCATCTACGCAGTCAGCGGCTCTCTGGCGGACGGCCGCATCATCGTCAACGCCCCCAAAGAGGATGTGACCGTGGCGCTGAACGGCGCGGACATTACCTGCTCCTACGGCAGTCCGCTGTATATCTATAAGGCCGGTACGGCTACCGTACATCTTGCGGAGGGAACAGAAAATGCGCTGACAGACGGCAGTGCATATACCTTTGACGACGAATACTCCTCCGCAGCAGACGAGGAACCCAACGCCTGCCTGTACAGCAAGGCTGACCTGGTAATCCAGGGCGCAGGCACGCTGACTGTCACGGCCAACTGCAGCAACGGCATCACCAGCAAGGATACACTACAGATTTACGACAGCACCATCTCCGTCCAGGCGGTTAACAACGGCATCAACGGCAAAGATTCCAACACCATAGACAGCGCCTCCATTACCGTGGTCTGCGGAGGCGATGCCATCCGCTCCACCAACGACACGGACGAGACACTGGGCTGGGTCAGCGTGTCCGCCTCCACCCTGAATCTCACTGCCGGGGAGGACGGCATTCAGGCGGAAACCTCTCTGACCATGTCTGAAGGCAGCTATACCATCACTTCCGGCGACGGCAGCAGCGTGACTCCTTCCGACGATATCAGCGCCAAGGGCATCAAAGCGGGAACCGCCCTGACGCTCACCGGCGGAACCTACATTCTGGACTGTTCCGACGACGCGGTTCACTCCAACGGAGACGTGACGGTATCCGGCGGCGTTTATACCGTCTCCAGCGGCGACGATGCGTTTCATGCCGATGAAACCCTGGACGTATCCGGCGGAGAGATCAATATCCTGAACTCCTACGAGGGTCTGGAAGGCACCGCAGTGTCGGTGTCCGGCGGAACGATTTATATTGTATCCTCCGATGACGGCGTCAACGCAGCAGGCGGCGCGGACGGCAGCGGTTTCGGAGGCTTCGGGCACGGGAATTCTTTCGGCGGAAATTCGGATTCCCGTATTGAAATCTCCGGCGGGTATCTGGTGGTAAAGGCAGGAGGCGACGGCCTGGACTCCAACGGAAATACCGTCATGTCCGGAGGCACCGTAATCGTGTCCAGTACCGGCCAGGGGGACGGCGCGCTGGACTATGACGGCACATTTACCCTGTCCGGCGGCACATTACTGGCCACAGACAGCGGAAATATGCCCCAGTCTCCCAGTGATGCCAGTCAGTATACCGTTTTCCTGGGATTTGACAGTATCCTCCCTGCCGGAACTTATGTAAGCCTTGCAGACGAAAGCCAAAGTTTTGTGTTTGAACTGCCGGTCAATGCAGGAAGCCTGGTATTTTCCTCCCCTGACCTGACCGGCGGCGCTGCCTATACCATCTCCTACGGAGGAGATTACGACGGCCAGTCCGCTGACGGCATCTGCTCCGGCGGCACCTATTCCGGCGGCACTGACCTGACGGAGCTGACGCTGACGGATTATATCACCACCTACGGAAACCGGGTGAATATGGGAAATCCGGGCGGCAGGCACGGAGGTAATATGGACGGCGCATTTGGCGGAAAACATGGTGAAATGCCTGCGGACGGCACCGCTCCGGATATACGTCCTGACGGCGAACTTCCCGAAGACGGCAATATGGGCGGCGCATTTGGCGGAAAACACGGGGAGTTCCCGGCGGACGGCACTGCTCCGGATATGCGCCCTGACGGCCAGGTTCCAGAAGACGGCGGCACGGACAGTATGCCCGAAAACAGCAATATGCCGGGAAAGCAGGGCAACAAGACGAACAGATATGCTATTTCACTTTTTTAGGAAAAGCTGAGTGCTAACAGTGGCTTATGCATTATTTATCTCTCGAAAGAAAATCCAGATACTCAACCTGCCCTTGTCATACTCAGCCGATATATTCCCGCCCATCTGCTCGACCAGGTTCCTGGCGATCGCCAGTCCCAGGCCGGCTGGTTTCCGGAGCTGTACGGAAATCCTGGCCAAAAGCTCTTTCATATGAAAGGGTTTGGTCACATAATCTGCTGCGCCGCCAAGCAGCAAATCCACTTTATTGTCAATGTCAACCCTGGCGCTTACCACAATAACGGGGATTCCTTTCATCTGGGGCAGAATTTCTTCGCCATTCAGTCCCGGCAGCATCAAGTCAAGCAATATAAGGTCCGGCTTTGCACCGGACAGCACATACAGTGCCTCCGTACCGGAACAGGCCCGGGAAACTCCGTACCCCTCCATTTCAAAGTTTCCTCCAGCATATTTCCAATGTGTATATCATCATCTACAATCAGAATCTGTTTCATTATCATTCAGTCCTGCTGTGAATACTTTATTACACCAGCTTCCTTTCTACAAAAAAGCCGGACACTTTCTGCCCGGCTTTTTCTGCCCTGTTTGATTTACAGATCAATCTGATTCGGCGCTGCCCATCCGTTATTCACATTGGTATTGACAGCAGCCTGCGCATATTCCTCGCGGAGACTGAACTTCGCCACAAGGGATTTCAGCATGGCGGCCTGTTCCGAAAGCTCCTGGCTGGCGGCAGCACTTTCTTCTGCCGTAGCGGAGTTGGTCTGAACCACGCTGGAAATCTGATCCACTCCCAAAGTAACCTGCTCAATAGCGCCTGACTGCTCTTCGGCAGCATTTGCAATGGCATCCACTTTTCCGGAAGCAGAACGTACTTCCTCCACAACCTTCATCAGCGACTCAGCGGTAGAATTCGCGATCTTTGTTCCGCGGGCCACTGCATCGATGGAACTCTCGATCAGTTCAGCCGTATTCTTGGATGCTACGGAACTCTTGCTGGCCAGGCTGCGGACTTCTTCGGCAACCACAGCAAAGCCCTTGCCTGCTTCCCCTGCCCTGGCGGCCTCAACGGCAGCATTCAGAGCCAGTATATTGGTCTGGAAAGCAATATCTTCAATGGTCTTGATAATCTTGCCGATTTCATTGGATGTGCGGGTAATCTCTTCCATAGCCGCCATCATATCCTTCATCTGGGAATTGCATTCGTCTACCTCGTCTCCTGCAGTGTTGGCCTGGTGCCTTGCTTCCATTGCATTATCCGCAGTATCTTTCACCTGATGTGAGATATTGGTAATGGTAGCGGCAAGCTCCTCCACGGAAGCAGCCTGCTCTGTAGCGCCCTGCGCAAGCGCCTGTGCGCCGTTGGATACCTGACCGGATCCCGATGAAACCTGATCTGCGCTCTGGTTGATCTGTCCCAGCGTCATGCTAAGGTCTCGGTTCAGCTTGCGGATAGACATCAGCAGCCCCTGGAACTCTCCCACATAGCGGTCCTCCGCTTTGGTGCGCACATCGAAATTACCGTTTGCCATCTCACTCAAAAGTCTGGAAGCATCCGATATGACATCCCCCAGGATCAAAGTCATGTTCTTAAATGCCTTTGCCAGGCTGCCCATCTCGTCTTTGGACTCATATGTAACCTTAATATCGAAGTCGCCACCCACAATCTGTCCTGCGGACTTTTCAAGTTCACGGAGAGGACGCGTTATGGCTCTGGTGAGATAAGTGGAGAGAATCAATGTGATAACCAGGGCTCCGCCTGCCATGCCTAACTGTATCATGACCAGTATTTCCTGCATGGCAACAGTACTCTCATAATCATTATCCGCATTCTCCTCGGCTACGGTGCTGATCTGGATCAGATTGTCTACAGCTTCCTGTACCAGCGGCTGATATTCATCCAGAAGCATTTTCTGCGCGGCTGCCATATCCGTGTCAGCAACCTCGATCACTTGACTCTGCAATTCCACAGCAGCTGTGATATTTGTGGAAAATGCATCCAGCAATGCGGCATCGCCTGTAAAATTAGAAAACAGCCAGTTTCCGTTTTCCTGTAAAAGATCCAGCTCCTTTTGCATATCACTCAGATAGGCACCGCTCTCACTCGGATCTTCCTCAATCGTGATAAAGCTAAGATCCTTGACGATTACCTGCAGCCCCCGGCGCATGCTCATGACCTTGTTGGTGATCTGATACCCGACATTGTAAAAATCCGAGTACTTTTCTGAATTCTCATTCAATGCTGTGATCGCGATCGCTACTGTCCCGATGAATAACAGAATGATCAGCATGAACGTAATCAACAGTTTCTTCCCAATTCTGAGATTCTTCATTTCTTCCTCCTTTACTCCCCTCCTAACAGCACCATCCTGCCCTTCTGCCGCCCTACTTATCAGGTATGGGATGACATGCTGTTCGCGAGCTGCTGAGATTATAATGGTATATGTAGATTATAATAGATTATTGTCAATCTGTCTACTGAAATCCTAAAACCTTGCATAATAAAATCTTCCAGTTACCCTGCAAGCATACTATTTACTTTTTCCCTCAGACGCAGTATGAACGCATCCCCCTTTGGATACTGTCTAAAAGATAATTCCATACCCGCCTCCTGCCTGATCAGCTCCATGACCCTCTCCCTTCCGATACGGGACTCCAGGGCATACAGAGCCCGGTAATCGCTGACCGCCTCATCCTGCACCATAAGTCGTATGGATTCCTCCGGAATACCGTCTTTACCAGGATATACCAGGAAGGGATCACCTGCTGGAAAACCGCCGTCCGCATCTACTGTCTCATAGGGATCGATCTTCTTTTTCGATAAGATACTGTTATAAAAATTAAAGCCCCAGTGCAGAAAACCGTCTATCTTCAGCCAGTATAACAGGATTCCGTATATTCTGTTTCTCCAGGAAGGCATACTGATGAACCGGTTAGGAACTTCCACCGTCTGTGCGCAGCAATAATAGCTCCACAAAACAGTCGTGCGGTTCTCCAGAAAAGGCTCTATATGATTGGTCGCGCACACCGGAATATCCACCAGTCCTTTGGCACAATACTCATAATCGCTGACCGCCTCGATGATAGTGCATCCTTCCAGAAGAGGGCGCACTGCCTTCTGCGCCGTCTGATACTGCACGGAATCCAGATTCGGTTCGTCTGATATATGGAAATATGTATGCTCAAGCAGCCCACGCCCTGTCAGGTAATCCTTTAAAGCAGGTATCAGTTCTCCAAGGAATCTCAGATATTCCGGGTCGTCCGACGAAGTATCCCACCCGAAGATACGTCTGCATTCCCCTTCCGTCCATGCTACTACCTTCGGAGCAGCGGCGGCGCCCCACTGGGTAAACAGATGGCTGACCTCGAAATGAGTGATCCCCTCCTCCAGGCAGATATCAAGAAATCTGCCCAGATCCGAAAAGTCAAACCGGTAGTCTTTCCCTTCCTTTTCCACCTTTACCAGCTGGACCGTAGTCCTCTCCATTCCCACCTCCGTATCCAACGGCGGAGTTATAACGGGAACATATATCATGTTTCCGCCTCTTTTGACATATACCCGGACAAAATTACTGAAAATACGCCAAAATTCTTCCGAAAATACATCTACTCCGTAATAATCCACGATCCCGTCACAATGAAACCATTCCGTATGGAGAATGGGCAGTGGCGGAAGCACCTGGCTTATCACCCGGATTTCCATACTGCACATGGCAGCAGCTTCTCCACCTTCCGTTATAAAGCGGATCTCAAGCCTGTACAAACCAGGTTTCTGCTCCTCTTCTGAACAGATATCAACCCACAGGCTCTGCCATTCATGGGTAACGGGAATCGTCCCATCTCCCACATCCCGCAGCAGATCCGGTGCCATCCTGGCATCATAAAACAGGTAATCCTCATCAAAAGACTTCGGATCACAGCTGCGCCGGCACATTACATTCAGAACCTGGCGGATACGGATCTCAGGGTTCCCTTCCGGTGTCAGATGTCCACCCGCTCCCTCCAGGTCTTCTTCTCTGTATATATCTTTCCTGACGGTGATTCCGGCACCCGCTCCGGCATTACCGTCCCGGAACGCAATCTGGAAAGATACCGTCTCTCCGCGGCATACAGTCAGAACCGTCCCCTCCTCTAACGGCGCCATGGACTTTTCCGGCCCTATCTTTGTCAGAGAGCTTACCAGCATTGTCTCCATCATAAAACTTCACCATACCTTTCCATCATCTGCATCATATGCATCCGGCAGCCGGGTTTTCCTTCCCGGCTGCCCCCTCTTCCTATCCATAATATTTCCATTGCCCCAAAACCATCTTACACACAAAATACCGTCTTTGGGATAAAAAAACCAATTCCGATTCCACGTCACCTGTTATAACCAGGCTTTCACAGATGTCAGAAACATCCTAAGCCAGAATCCCCAAAAGCATATCCGCCATTCCCACATTATAACCCGAATCAGAGAAAATGCACTGGCTTCCGTTTTCCATGATCAGGGCAAGAGGCAGCTTCCCCGGATTCCTTCCCACCTGACAGGAGAGCTTCCCGTAAGCTTCCCCGAAATCATGAAAAAGCAGTTTCGCCCCGGGCAATACGCCGCATGTCTTCAGAAGTGTCTGATCACGGGTACCATTCTCTCCCCTGCGAAGCACAAAATAAATGGGTGCGGTAAGTTTCTGAAACAATTCATGCTTTTCATACATTTCATTCAGAATATGCTCTGTAGGCTCTCTGGTCAGCTCCAGCCACAATATGAGCGCCTTCTTTCCTTCGCTGAGAGAAGAAAGCATCACCTCTTTCCCTTCCGCTGTATGCAAAGTGATATCATCCACCGGCATTTTATTCAGAAGGGCTTCCTGAGAAATACCGCGCATCTGAAGCGTCACCCGCTTCTCTTCTCCATTCGACAGATCAATATCCAGAATCTTCACAACCTGGTCACCATTCGGAAGACGATTTGTAGTCACAATTCGATAGCGCCCCTCTTCCAGTTCCAGACGACGCTCCCGCTCTTCAGCCGCCTCATCCGGTTTCGCTGTCTCTCCCCGTCCCTGTTCCTGTGCCATTTCGGTCTCTGTCTTCTCTTCCGTTTCCAGCTGTGATTTCCGTACTGCTTCTGTCTCCGGCTTTTTTCTCTCCCTTCCAAGGAACAGGGGCATAAAGCGTCCATTTTCAAATCTGGACAGTGAATAATGCTTCCGATCCTCCAGTTTCAGAGATTCCCCACTTTCCAGTATAAGGATGCCTGTATTTTCCTCCTCCCTTGAAGTCACAGGAACAAACGTTCCGTCCACATAACATTCCATGGTCCTGTCCATGGGGCGCATCCTGGCAGGAATCCCCAACGCACGGTATATCTGAACGCAGAGGACCGCCCTGGATATTTCATTGCCCATCCCGCCGGTGAGACATCCCACAGGTCCGGTTATCAGATTGGCATACTCCTGTTTCGGCAGAGTGATCAGAAAGCTGTCCAGTTTCTCCGGCAGACACCCCGGCGCCTTCCGGATTTCTTCCTTCTGTCTCTCACTGAATATCCCCTTCAGAGTTTCCCTGCAGGCTCTCGGAAATTCAAACATGGCACAGGGATTCAACAGTTCGTTAAAGAATATATCCCGGGGAAATTCCTCTGCATACGGAGAAGCGCAGATGCTGCACTCTGCCAGAACCTCCGCCCTGATATCCCAGAGATCATTGGGCTGCAGCGTATTCAGCGCTTCCACTTTCCAATGCTCCTGCCCATACCGTTTCTCGAGCTCCGGCACCTTCCCTGCAAAATCCCACTCCAGAAACCGGACAATCTCTCCCATATTGCCTCGTGCCTGGTGCAGCAGTTCATCCAATGTTTTTCTGTCTTCTTCCGAAAAACGTATCAGCGTACGCTCCGCCGCTTCCTTCTGATAAAAATTCTCAATTCGCCGCTGCCTGCTTCCGGCCGCCCTTTCCAGAGCCTCTTTCTCCGCCCCGGCCTCCTCCTCTGTCTTTCTCTCATCCTGAATCGCGCCTCTGGGTGCATGGAAATCCATATCCCGCCATTGGCCCGGCTCAGGCATCTCTTTTCTGAGAACTACCGTATATTCTGATCCTGAATCCTCCTTCATTTCCTTACTGTCGGATTTGCTGTTACTGTTTTTCGTAACGTAATTTCTTTTCTGATCTGGAGTCTCAATACAATGGGTTTCCTCCGCATCCGCTGCTTCCCTGTCCTGCAAATCCCGATTTTCTGCTTTCCGGACATCTGCCAGCGAGACATGAGTCTCTCCATAATATCCGTCCTCATAAGCGCATACCAGAAAATCTCCATAGCCCGTGTCAATCTTTACCCTGCCATAGTCCGGACTGCCTTCTTCCTTTCCTGTATAAAGGGATGCCACGCTGTTAAATCTGGCATAATTCAGTACCGAAAATTCTACTTTTGCCCCGGGGACCGGATTTCCTTCTTCATCAGTCACTTTTATCATAAGCTCCCTGGTCTCGGCATACAGCCCCAGGTGGTTCAGCCTGGCAGACATGTCAGGACGTCCTGTCACCTGTTCCTCAGGCGTATCCTTTCCGAACCATCTGGATTCTATCATCATTGCACGGGAAGCAGGGCCTTCAAACCATCCCTTATCCAATTTCTTTTCCGGTTCACAGCCTCCCAGAAAATGCCATTCTCCATCACACCATGCCTCCACCCAGGCATGATTGTCATCACAATGAGCCCACCAGGGCGCAGATACCCCTCTGGCCGGTATCCCGATGCTGCGCAGCGCAGTCACCGCGAAGGGCGCTTCCTCCCCACAGCGTCCGGCCGCCGTTCCGTACATGGTCAGAGGATTCTGGGTTCGCATAAATGTAGTCTGATAGGTAGCTTTCTCGGCGCACCAGTAATTTGTCTCCACGGCGGCTTCGTACATGCTCTTATGGGCAGTGCGCTCCCTCAGCCGATCATAGAAGAATTTCCTGTTATCTGTTATATCTTCATTATGCGCCCTGTAATGAAGCACATAATTGGCAAAAAGCTTCTCCGGCACTTTCCCTGCAAAGGGACCTTCCTTCCAGAGAAAGACGCCATGCTTCGCATAGGTCAGATACACCGTAACCGGATAATTCAGAAGATCACTCAGCGGCATGGCACTGTATATAAATTGCAGAGCCTCTGCCTCATCCTCCGTACATTGCGCCATCATGGAGGATATCTCTTCTATCTTCCGTTCCAGAAGCGTACGGCCGAAACGGCACAGATTCCTATCTGTTTCTGCTATCTCCGCTTCCTTCTCCTTCAGCTCTTCCACCCTGCCGTTCAGCAAAACCATCTGATCATCAAAATATTGCCTGATCTCACTAGAATACGCTTTCGAAAACATTTTCTTTTTTTCAGACCTCTCTTTTCCTTAATTTTTGACACTTCCTCAGGACAGAACAGGAGCTGCCGCACCCCACACAGCAACCTCAAAATATAATAGAATATATTTTCAAAACTACATTATTTTGTGGATAGACAGTCTGGTACGACAGCTCCTGCATTTTTCATGCAAGTACACATTATATTATTATCTGTTCTTTTTATCCGGATACTTTATATTCAGTCAAACATATGTCCGAAATGTCAAATATATTCGCGAGCGCATTCATTTTCCGGTATTCTGTTCTACGATACAGATGCGCTCGCTCATTATACATTTATGTTGGCAAATGTTTTTGATCGTGAGTATATATTCCATTCTTCCCTTAGCGGATGGGCATGGGATACTTCTTCATCCAGTCCATCAGATTGTCCACTGTGGTAAAGGCAAGCCCGGTTACAGTGTCAGCGCAGCCATAGTAAACCGCGATTCTTCCGGTATCCGCATCCGTCAGCGCAGCGCAGGGGAATACCACATTGGGAACATCCCCGTTCTGCTCATACAGCTCTTCCGGGGCCAGCAGATAATATCTGGAACGCATCTTTACCTTCCAGGGTTCTTCCAGATCCAGCAGAGCGCATCCCATACGATACACATAACCACTGCAGGTCCTGAGTACACCATGATAGATCAGAAGCCATCCCTCATCCGTTTCAATAGGACAGGGACCGGGGCCGATCTTCATGGACTGCCATGCGGACAGGTCGCCCGGCACGGTTCCCATGACGAACCTGTGGTGTCCCCAGAATTCCATATCCGGGCTCTGGCTTAAGAAAATATCCCCGAAAGGCGTATGTCCCGTGTCACTGGGCCTGGACAGCATCATATAACGGCCGTTGATCTTCCTGGGGAACAGCACGCCGTTCCTGTTATAGGGAAGGAATGCATTTTCCATCTGGTGGAAGGTCTTAAAATCATAGGTGTAGGCCACGCCGATGGTAGGCCCATGATACCCGTTGCACCAGGTAACAAAATACTTGTCCTCAATTTTGACTACACGGGGGTCGTAACGATACTCTCTCTTTGTTACCTCCGGATCTTCTCCCTCAAAGGTAACAGGTTCATGATTGATTTCCCAGTGAATGGCATCCCTGCTGAATCCCGCGAAGATATCCATGCTTACGGACAGGCTGTCACAACGGAATACGCCCGCGTAACCATCCCCAAAAGGAACTACAGCACTGTTGAATATGCTGTTGGCAATGGGAATGTCATGCCGCCCGATAACGGGATTATTTGAATAACGCCAGATGGGTTTATCACAGCCCTCCGGCCTGTCCTGCCAGGGTATTCCCGGCAACGCGTTTCCAATTATTTTGCTCATAATGAAACCTCCTGATCAGATTGGCTTCTGCGGAACCTTATCCCGCATACTCATACCTTTTGTTATTTTGAAACTTTTATCACTTATTTGGGAAAAAAGCGGCGCCGGAGTGCCGGCACCGCTCCATTTCTTTTGTATTATGCTGTACATTCCTGCGGCATCCCGAAAAAACAGAGAGCCGTCGGACAACATCCGAAACCGTACATCAATCTCCACCAAGCCCGCTTCTGGCAGCACCCTGTACAAAACGTTTCTGTACAAAGCAGTACATAACCAAAAGAGGAAGTACTACAAGCAGTGCACATGCGGAAATCGAGGATGTCTGGACAAACGGGTTGGACGCGTTTATCTGGGACAGCCACTCCGCATTGCTCTTGGCTGCAGTGTCGATACCCCAACGGACATTAGCCTGCAGGGAGGAATATCTGTATGCCAGATGATTCACACTGGGATTCAGCAGTCCCGTATAATAGGTATCGGTATAGTTCCACAGGAAGCTCAGAACCGATACGGTCAGGATGGAACCTGACATACTGGGAACCACGATGCTGAAAAATGTCCTGAGGAATCCCGCACCGTCCACATGGGCCGCCTCTTCCACAGAGATAGGCAGGCCTCTGACGCCCTGGCGCAAAAAGTAAATATACAGGCCGCTCTTTATACCCATCCCTGTTCCGGACAGAACAAACTGTGCCACAGGCTGGCCGATCAAATTGACTCCCACGCCCGTTCCATTGATCAGTCCTATCAGGCCGAAAATATCAAAGTTTCTGAATGCGGCATACTGGGCCAGCATAAGGGAATCGCCGGGCACCACGATAGTCAGCACAACGAAGAAAAACAGTATATTGCTGCCCTTGAACTTCAGCCGTGCAAAGGAATACGCTGCAAGACCGGTGGAAAGCACCTGCAAAAACGTCAGGACAGCTGTCGTCAGCAGACTGTATATCAGGCTCTTGCCATACTCCAGAAGGCTCTTGGACGCAGCCATCTCTAAAAATAGCGAGGAAGTCTTAAGTGGAATCCATGTACTGGATTTATCCCCAAGCATGGCAGGATCCGTAAAGGCGTCCTTTGCCAGCTTCCATATGGGAGTAATCACCACAAACCCAAGGCAGATCAGTATTACATAGCGGAACAGAGCTGCGATAATGCTCTTTATCTTCTTCTGAATGGTATACTTGCTGAGACGTCCTTTGCGCAGATCCACCCAAAAGCTGATACCCGCCATTTCCTCGGCCTTCTGCATTCTCTCTTTTCTGCTCAATTTAGTCATAGTAGAACACCCCCTTAGATACGATTCCGCAGACCACGCCTACTGTAACCAGTACGGCAACAAAATATACAAAACTCATTGCTGCGCCGTAACCATAGTACTCCGGGCTTCCGTTGAAAGTAATCGACTGAATATAACTTGAAATCGAATACGTCTTTTCGGCCACCGTATACGTAGCCGTTGCAAACGACTCGGATATACTGTATACCAGGCATACCAGGATCGTCGGTGATACCATGGGAAGCGTAATCTTACAGAAAGTCTCAAACTGGGTACATCCCTCCATCTTCGCCACCTCGTAAAGAGTGGGTGAGATGGCCTGCAATCCTGACAGGAACAGAAGCACCTGTACGCCGCAGGTTGTCACCACATCAAAGATATTCTGCACATAAGTAACCAAAAGGCTTGTAAGCTGCTCCGGGATACCCGAATTTACGATCAGAGTCTGCAACCACTGCATGTTCATACCCGTCTCCGCAGTGGTAGACAGACTGACCTCCTTCAGCTCAAATGTCGCCACACCCGTGGCCAGAATGATCGGGATAACAAAGATTGCCCGGAAAAATCCCCTGCCCTTGTATTCCCCGTTCAGCAGCATTGCTATAAACAGCGCCAGGAAGATCTGGAAAGGCACAGCCTTGGCCATATTGCTAAACGCTTCCGCCAGGTAACGGGTATAATCGGCATTTACGCCCAATACCCATTTAAAATTGTCAATTCCGATAAAGGTGCCGGAAAACTTGCCGTTCACCATCTCCATACTGCACAGCGAATACCACAGCGTATTCACCAAAGGCCTCAGGAAGAAGAAAATCAATCCGATGAGCCATGGAAGAAGGAAAATTACACCCCACAAAGCCGTCTTTTTGGAGAAGTCCATTCTCTTATACCATGAAAGAGCCGGCTTTTTTTCCACTGTTTTCGTGTCTTTTTTCATCTTATTCCTCCTTTACTTTATTACATAACTGAAAGCCGGCACCGTCACTCCGTCAATTTGCTCTTCTAAATCGCTGTAGTTAAAGTAAACCTTGACTCCGTTGGAATAAGTCACTATCCTCAGGTTATCGCTGCGCTCATACAGCTCATGCTCCGTGATGGTCGCGCCCTTCACCTGATTGTAGAAATTACGGTACTCTTCATAATAAGCCCCGATCTTATCCCTCCAGTAGCTATAGTTCACCGCGAAGTAATCTTCCTGCTCCGTGTCTGCCAGGATACTGTTGTCCTCATAGATAAAGGTAAATTTCGGTGCGCCGTTGCCCTCCAGAACATGCATGAAATTCACATACACATCCGTGCTCTCCCTGTTCAGGGATTCGGAGGAATAAGTCTTGTGCCCGTCCAGAACCATGGCCGTAAAAGGTATGGAAGCATCCAGCACCCTCATGCCGCTGTCCGTGGTAGGAATATCGGTGAGATAAGTACTGTAGGCATAGGCTTCGCTGATAGGGTTGGAAAGCATCAGCGTCAATCCATCCTTAATAAATCCTTCCATTGCACTCTTCATCAGTTCCCTGCCTGTAGACGGCGCCACCTGTGTATACCTGTAATTCGTTCCGACAAATGTGAACAGGTCACCGGAAGCCATGGTATTCAGTCCTGTCCTGCTCGAATAGGACTTCTTTACCTTATTCAGGTATTTTTCCAGATAGGTAGGACTTACCATGTACAACGGATAATCGGCGTCATCCACTATCGCTTTCTGTACAGGGTCAAAGGAATAAATCTGTCCGCGTTCATTTACAATGTTCCAGGCTGCCATCTCATTGTTGATATTGGACTTGGTGTAGGCTGTCTGCAGCTGCAGATTCGGGAAAATCTGCGCTCCCACTGATTCAGCGTATTTTTTCAGGCTGTTCAGGCCAGATTTCCCGCCGATGCCGGGCGTAAACTTGATGCCCGACGCCAGGGAACGCTGGTTCATTCCTCCGTTCACCATGCCGCTGTAAATCAGTTTCACATTACTCACCCCGTTATCGGTGAGATTCTTCAGGATTTCCTCCGCCTGCCCGAAAGTGGTCAGTGACTGGGTTCCCTCATAAGGAATACCGAGGAAATACTTGGTCTTATCCGTACCGCCCAACAGCTCCACATAGAAAGGCGCTTCGTCCTCCACGTCTTCAGTTGTCAGTATTCCCTTTTCCTGAAGGTATCCCGCATAACAAGCGGCCATATCCACGTAATCCGCATCGGCTCCAAGCCAGAAATAACGGAGCGTAATGTTCTTGTCATAGACATCATCGGAGGCCTTGTACAAGGTAAAATCTCCGCCTGCGTTTCTCATACCCGAAGATACTGCCTGCTGTGTCTGGATATCAAAAGCCAGCTTCACCTTACAGAAAGGCTCTGAATTGTCGGTACCGCTCACATAGGCATCCAGGAAAGCCACTTCCGCGCCTTCTTCAATCACGCCGAATATGGTGCTGTCAGCCGTCTTCATCCCGTATACAGGCATCATCATCTTATTGTCCACGCTGTTGAAGGAGGTGCCTCCCACCAGCTTATCCCCTCCGTAGAAGGAACCGGAATAGTGGTACTCCTTGGTCTTGGTGCTGTCCAGATAAATCAACGCGCCGCTGCCGTCGGGCACAAACATATATCCTTCTTCTGCATCATTGGTTGAATCAGACGTCATGAAATAGGGAATCAGCTGCAGCTGGTTTATCGGATGCTCCGCATCGGTCTCCATCTTTGTGGTGTCCACATTCACTACCAGCTCTTCGCCGTCCAGATAATACTCCACCGCAACCTTCAGCTCCAGTGTGCTGGGATAGTCCTCAGGCTCTGCCTCGTTGGTTTCCAGGTCTTCCATCAGCAGCTCATCCGTATATTTTCCTATTACATAGAAGAAATTGTAAAGTTCCTCGGCGCCTGCCTGGGTAATCTTGTTCTGCTCCCCGTCAGCGAAGTTACGGATCCAGTCGCCGCCGGATAGCTGAGTGTAGCGCCTCTCTGTTATAACGGTCTTCTGGACATCATCCAGATACTGCAAAACATATTCCTGCATCCTCTCATCGGTTATTCTGGGAGGGAAATTTTTGTAAGTAATACTGTCGTCTCCCAGTGTATATACGATACGGACACCGTTATCCATCAACTGGTACGCCATCTGCCCCCTGTTGACGCACATGCTGTAGGAATCAAAAGAACTCAACGTATAGTAGAGCATATTGGACTTCGTACTGCCGGAAAAATATCTCACCACGAGGTCAGACTGTTCTGAATTGGTCAGGCCCTGTATTCCTTCGTCATGGCTCATATTGGTATCCTGATAGATACCTGTGGAAGTATCCATCCAGCGAATGGTTGCCGTAGCCGGATTCAACAGCAGCTGCATTTTGCCGCTTTCCCCGACTTTCACAAAATCAGTCCCGCTGAGTGTGTCATACTGCTGGGAAGCCCAGTAGCTCTCAGTCTCCTGAACCTCTGTTCCGTCTGAGGATTTACCGCATCCTCCCAGGAAAGCAAGGCAAAGGCCAGCCGCTACGGCACAGGTAAAAATACTGTGTTTTTTCATTATTCTTCGCCTCCTTCCTATAATACCATGAATATCTCTCTGAAAATCTGTATCCAGTCATTGACAAACTGTGCCAGAAGAGTAGCGAACAGCATGGCCACGAAACAGATAATCAGCATCGCCACAACCGACAGCAGTAAAGTAGCCACATTCTTCGTAAAAGTATACTGATTTACCATGATGGTTCCGATAAACATGTAGAAGAAGAACAGTATCGTGCCGAATACAAACAGCGCACTCACCAGAGCCGCCTCATCCTCTGTCACGAAATTGGAGAGAATCGTTCCCACCAGATTCAGCCAGCAGGCCGGATACAGGGCGTATCCCACTACCTTGGTGATGTGAACCACTTTACCTTTACCTGACAGCAGCACACCTACAGCCCAGTTGCCTACAATAAAGGCCACGTAGGGAAGAATGGCACTGCCCACGATCAGAGGCACGTTTACATTGTCGATATCCACAAAGCTTACCATAAATCCGGTATAACGGTATCTGATCAGGCTGATCCAGCCGTACAGTATGATCACCACAATACTGAAAACCAGAGATCCGTCATCATAATACTTCACATCATCAAAAGCCTTAAATGGGCTGGACAGTACATATCCCGGCCATTTGAACAGGGTAAATTTAGCTTTCTTCCGGAACCTGGCAAATTTCGTATCTTTTTCCTGGGCCGGACGGAATTTTCTGTAAACCTTCCAGGCGATCAGAGCTATGATCAGAACCACGATAATGGCAATGATTCTGCCGAAATTGCGTTCCATCCATGCGCCGGATACCTGCGCATAGGCGTTGGAATAATAGCTCCTGTCTGCGCCTTTGTAGAAATTATCCTTTGCCGCCTCATACTCTCCTGTACGCATCTGATGTTTACCCAACCCTAAGTTGGCATAATAGAAACTGCCGTTGATGTCAAGCACCTGCTGCCAGTAGCCTGCCGCGGTCTCGTAATCATAGTCGGACTGCGCGTCCAGGGCCGAATTAATCAATGCGCCGTAAGTAGAAGGGGCAAAAATTTCCAGGGACTGATATACAATGTCCAGTACTACTATCTTGTCGTTCATAAAGCAGAAAGCGATGGGCGAGTTCAGCAGCCCTTCCGCGTTTCCCGAACCCGCCAGCTCATACATCAGATAGCCGTCAGAGCTGTAAACGAACAGTCTGGAATAATTGGAGTCCATTACCGCAAACCTGCCGTCATCTGCCACTGCGATACGGGTCAGATTGGAGAGAGAACTTTCCCCATTATTCCTGTAGTCACCCATGGGGGTGGCAACGAAATCATGCGACGGCATTACATTGTCACCTGAAGAGTTCAGTTTTCTCACCGGCTCATCTGCCGTTCCGGACACGCTGGCAAAGATAAACCCTTCCTCGTCGATGGCCAGGTCGCTGTAAGAAGTCGGCAGCCACAGGGCGCTTCTGGCTCTCTGCTCTTCTGTCTGCAGATTTCTCCAGAACAGATCCGCCATGCTGTAGCTTACTTCCGTAGCGCCCACATAACGGTTGAACTCACCCTGCGGAGTCAGTTCCACAAAACCTTCATAACAGTTCTGCACCAGCACATAGATACGTCCCACAGTGTCAACTACCAGCCTTCTGGGAGCATATGTAGTGGTAAGTCCGATACAGTTGGGGTCACCTATGGTTCTGACATATTTTCCATTCTCGTCGAACTCAATGATCTCTCCCTTGGCCTGTTCACAGATATAGATATGTCCCTCATCTGTGACAAAGAGACCGGTAGGTACGCTGACCGCAGACTTACTGCCGTCCTCTTTCTCAAATTCTTTAATATAGCTTATGTTCTCAAATTCCTCGTCGGCAATGACGATAGCACCGCTCACGGCGAGATAAAACTTTCCGTCGCGGTAAAAGATATCGGTTGCAGTGGCCATATTATCTACACCCAGATCCGCTCCGTATATCGTCCTCTCCAATTCATATGCAGCCGGTGCAGCAACTACATTGCCCCAGATGTCATAGGAATAAGATTCTGCCGCATAGGACACCGTGCCAAATCCAAGGATGGCACATAATACAAGAGAAAGTCCCACAAGGCACTTACTCCAAATCTTATTTGATTTTTGCATACGCCACCTCTTACTCTTTCATTCCGGATGTTGCCATCGTAGATACCACGTTGTTCTGCATGATAAGGAATACAACCAGCGGTACGGCAAACATAATAACAGACGATGCGGAGGAAATACCCGCATAGGAAGCACCCACACCCGTTACCTTACCGGCTGCAAGCTGGCTTACCACATAGGCAAAGCCCTTCTGTGCCTCCGTGTAGATGAAGCTGCCGCCTGTATTGGTCCAGAATGCCTGGAACACCATGATAAATGCCGTTACCAGTGCCGGCTTCACCACCGGCATGACAATTGTAAAATGGATACGGACGTATCCCGCGCCGTCAATTTGAGCCGCTTCCATCAGACTGTCAGGAATCTGTTCCATAAAGTTCTTCATCAGGTACAATCCCAGCGTGGAAGCAAAACCCGGTATAATGATAGACCACTGGGTATCCAGCATCCCAAGTTTAGAGATGGTCAGGAAGTTGTGAATCGCCGTAACTGATGCGTTGAACATCAGGGAATATACAATCAGCTGATTCAAAAAGGCACTTCCCGGGAACTTGTATTTCGCCAGGGGATAAGCGCACAGGGAAGCCAGTACGATATGGCCCACGGAACCGATTGCCACCACAAACAGTGAGTTAAACAGCGACCTGGTAACAGGAACCACTGTGTTTGCCAATATATTGACGAAATCCTGATAATTGTTTGTCGTTGGTCTATTCACAATCAACTTCGGTGGGAAACGGAACAGCTCGTTCATAGGCTTAAACGAATTGCTGACCATATAAATCACCGGAAAGAAGAATGTAAATCCCATTGCCAGAAGGAACAGGCCAAGAATGACATTTCCCCAGAAGCTTCTTCTGGATTTTTTTACATTTGGAGTAAAATTCTTTGCCTTTTTCCTCTTCAAATAATTATGATAAACTCTTTTTAACGTTTCCATATTCACCCTTCCTCTCTCCGATCAGGTTCCGACCTTACGCAGCAGCCTCTGGATCAGCATGTTGCATAAAATCATAATCAGGAACAGGATAACGGCTATTGCCGATGCGTAACCCATCTCCATACGGATGTTACCATAGTCGTTCAAGTGATTGACAATGGTATGGGTCGCATAGTTGGGGCTGGGGAAGCCTACCAGGCTGTCACCGATGGTACCCACGGACAGAGAGCTTGTGATGGTGGTAACAGCGCCGAACAGCAGCTGGGGCTTCATATTGGGAAGCGTCACATACCAGAGCTCCTGCCAGCGGTTTCTGATACCGTCAATAGCTCCTGCCTCGTACTGTGCGTCGTCCACACCCTTAACACCGGCTACAAAGGAAAGGAAGCCTACGCCCATGCTCATCCACAGGGATGCCAGAATAACCACCACCATAACCACATCCGAATCCGACAGCCACAGAATGGCTTCATCGGTAATACCCAGATTCCGCAGTATGGAATTCAGGTAACCATTACTGTCGTTTGAGAAAATCATGCTGAACACGGAAATAACTGCCGTACCTGCCATACTGGGAGCATAGAAAATAACAGTCAGCACAGTACCTATCTTATGGGGCAGTTCGTTGATCATCCATGCCAGCAGGAAGGACAGAATGTATCCGCCCGGTCCTACGATTACCGCGATAATGAAAGTATTCTTGATTGCGGTAATGAAAGTCTTATCTTCCAAAAACAGCTTCTGATAATTGCGCAGGCCTACAAAATTAGCCTTTTCCAAAACATTGTAATCTGTAAAGCTGAACCATACAGCCCTCAAAACCGGGTATACCACAAATACAAAAAACAACAACATAAAGGGGGCGATCATGATATACAAAGGGATGCTTCGTTTCACGTCCCTAAGAGTCAGTTCGGCCCTTCTTTTCAAAGAAATCTTGTTAGCAGCCATCTCACCCCTCCTATTCTGCCGTGTTTAAACCGAACTCGGTACGTTTACTGTCAATCTCGCTGTTAATCTCATCCAGCAAAATGTACAGCGTATCTACCGGATCTTCGTTATTAGTTACAACCGTTGTAAATGCGTTTCTGATAACACGGCCCGTAATGTATCCGCCGGGAACCTGGGGTTCTGCCCTCAGATCATCCAGCAGGGACAATACCACCTGCTTAAACTCTTCCTTCAGGCCGCCATTTTCAATCGCCTTCACATTGGACACCGGGAATTCGGCAGCTTCACCGTTCTCTGCCTTCAGCTCGGTGGCATAATTAATCTGAGTCGGCTCGTCGGTCCACCATTTCAGGAACTCCCACGCTTCGTTTGCCATACCGTCCTTAGCCACTGTAGAAGATACGATAAAGCAGGTACCGATCATACACGCTGCGGAGTGATCCACACTTCCGTCTTCTTTCGGGGTTCCGGGAATCCTGGCGATAGACCACTTGCCCGAAATTTCGGGAGCGGATACGTTCAGGGTATTTACATATGTATAATCCACAACTGCCAGAGGTACCTCGCCTGTACGGAATCTGGTAGCCAGGTTGATGGAATAACTTAATCCCTGGTTGGTATAATACTCCGTCCATTCCTTGAACACCAGCATATGATCCACATCTTCCATCATAGAGCGGGTATAATCCTCATTATACAGCTCATATCCCTCCTGATACAGCATTGAGAGGAAAATGCTGTTCACCGGAACGGTAGTGGAACTGGTTCCGCCGCCCAGGGTAAGGTATTCGTTACTTGCCAGATATACGCTCATGTTCTCTGCTTCCAGATAGGGAATCATGGCCATCAGATCTTCCCATGTCTCCGGAACTTCCAGGCCTACTGCTTCCAGAATATCCGTCCTGTAGATCATTACAGGGAAGGAAAGCTGATCCGGCAGACCGTATACGCCGCCCTCATACTCCAGAAATGCCCTGGTGTCAGCGGGGAAACGCTTAAATACTTCCTCAAAATCACTAAACTGGGTTAAATCATATGCAGCGCTGCGGTAAGCAAAGTTCGTAGGCTGGCTGTAGCTGGACTGCAGCACTACGTCAGGGCCTTCCCCTGCCACAGTTGCGGGCAGTACGGTGTCTCCGCCGACCATGCTTAAGTTTACCTCATAACCGGCATCCCTGAAGGAGGCGTTGATCATCTTCTGGATGATGTCAAACTGCTTTCTGGTATCCGTTGCAACCCATACTTCCAACTGGTTCTGCTGTGTACTGGAACCTTCTGCATGCACCTTGAAATCATTGCTGAAGGAACCGATAAACGCGTTCCAGTTGTGCGCCAGATTGGCGAAGAATCCTCCTTCTGCCTTAGGAAGGCTGTATCCGTCTCCGGTTACCAACAGATAATCCAGTTCCAACGGAACATTGTTGATGCTGTTGATCCAGTCTCCCAACGCGGAGAGCTTTGTATTGAAGTCCCCCAAATACTCAGCCACATCGTCAGGTCTCTTGATCAGCTTGATCATGGAATTCATCATATCCACTACGCTGGAAGTCTTGTTGGCGGAAGTCATACTTTCACCGAACATTTCCACCACGGCGTTCAGCCTCGTGTATTCCATCTCAAGGACATCCACCATATTGTCCACATAAACCGTAATCTGATAATCGCGGTACTTGTCAGGATCGGAACCGGTCACCGCCGTGAGTTCGCGATACAGATTATTCAGATTATCCACGCTTGTGCTGGCCAGATCCACTGCATCGGCCAGATTCCCCAATGTGGCGTTCAGGGTAATGGTATTGCTTCCCGCATTCAGATAGAAATAATAATCCTGGGCGCCGTCACCTGCGTAAGCAGTCTGCCAGTCGGGCGCGTAATCAAATTCCACCTGTCCTGCCTCCCTGAAAGGAAGCTGTCCGTTTACAGTCAGATAACGGGCCGAATAGAAGCCCCTGTTCATGGACTGCTTAAACCGGAGGCCTATCTTGTACAGGCCTGCCCTGTCAACATCCACATTCCAGCTAATATTCTGTCCTGCGCTGGCCCAGCTCTCACCTCCGATTGTATTGTATACAATATAGGTTGAATGGTAAGGCTGCGTCTTTACGGAAGTCCGGTCATTATTCGGGGACAGGGAAGAACTCGACTTCACTGCCGCGTCCTCTGCCTGAATAATAATTGCGCCGTCCGCTACATTGTTGGCGCTGATAACCTCCGCATCCATTTCCGACTTGCACAGGGCGAGATAATCCTCATAGCCCAAAAGCTCAGCCGCGGGAACCAGGGCAATCTCCGCCAGTCCCAACACCGACTGCGTGGACTCCAGGGTTACGGTATTCTCCCCCTTATCGAAATAAAACATATAGTTTCCCAAGGTGTCGCAGTCAGAAGAATCAATATATGCAACCGCCGGTCCCTCTCCCTGCACCTGCGTGGGAGCAGCCTGGTTGCCGTTGGTATTCATAAGCCAATTCTTGTTGTCATCCACCCAAAGGCGGTTGATGGTGATATCCTCACAATCATCAAATGGTAACTGTCCATTTACATACACATTACGCAATATAGTCTGTGTGCTGGAAGTATCCGGGTAATATGTAAGCTGTATGTTGTACAGGCCTGCTTCCGGTACATTAAAGGCGTAAGTAACGGAACCTTCATCCTGTGTCCATACAATGTCTCCCTCTTCCGTCAGTCCGCTCATGTCTGCTTCCTTGTATTCGGAAGCTTTCACGGCTATTTTCCCTGTTGTGTCAGCCACATACGCTTTTCCGTACTGGGAAATATAAGACTCATAACTGACGGCAGAAGCATCTTCGTAGCTGAGATACTTTGCCAGGACGGCGTCACGGGTATCTGCATATTCATCGGCGGAGGCCAGGTTCAGTGCAACTACCGCTATAACAACCAATGCGACCAGAATGGATATATTGCGAATGCGGGTCTTGTTTTTTTTCTTTTTCACCCCATCAGCCCTTTCATTTCAATTATGTGGCTGCACCCCTACCTGCATAGAAGCAACAGCCACATAATGTAGTCAATATACTATACTTAGGAATTGGTAATAAATAACTTTTAAGTTTTTTAATGGTATGATATACTCCT
>CAJUFB010000013.1 GCA_910585805.1 uncultured Acetatifactor sp. | reverse complement strand
ATCATGTGGGTGTCCTGTATCGCTTTCCTGGCAGCTTCCGTCAGGGCGCAGTCCGTCCATATCTCTTTTATTTTGTCAAATTCTAAACTTATTTCCGTTTTATTCATTTCCTTATTCTCCTGGTTTTTGTTCCGTATGCCCACATCCTGCGCCAGTTCCGGCAGTGGATGCCCGCATACTGTTTCTGGTTCCGCACCTCTCCGCGCCAGCGTCCTGCAACAGTCATTTCCATCCCTTTCTCACGAACTGGCGCTGTTGTAATGTTTTATCCCGTTTCTCCATACCAGGGCCGTCAGCCCGCTGAAAGCGCACACCACCGCGATTCCGAAAGCCGCCGTCCCCCAGCTCATCTCCCCGATCAGGCTCTGGACAGGCAGCGTCGCCATGATGCCATAGGGCAGGATGCAGTAGAACACGAACTTGTAAATCCCGTAAAACGCAATCCCCGGCAGGTTCATGCACAGCTCCAGCCCCGCCTCCTCCAGCTGCTCCATTCTGGCATTGGACACCAGATAGAACGCCACGGAGCGGATCAGCACTTCCATCTCATAGTAGAGCAGAATCATGATTCCCAGGAAAAACAGATACCCCAGCAGCCTACCCGCGCTGACCGTAATCCCCGCCGTTCGAGCCCCATACCCTATGATGCAGATACTGAAAAATAGCAGCGGCAACGCCCCCGGGTTCATGCACTCAAAAGTCAGCCGGAACAGCGGGCTCACCGGCTTCGTCAGATACAGATCCATCTCCCCGCTCCTGATTTTGCCCGCAATCCCGTTTACCCCGAAGAAATACACCACCATATTCACGGCGTTGATCAGGGAAAAGGTACCGATATACAGAATCATCTCACCCCGCCCCCAGCTGCCGATTCGATCCACATTGGCATAGATGGCGTCAAATACCGCCAGCTGCACCAGAAACAGGCTCCCGTCCACAAAGAACGGCCCCCAGAAGCCCAGACGGAACATCATCAGGTTCTGGAACCGGATTTTCAGCAACGCTTTCCACACTCTGTAATATTTCATAAAAACCTCCGTTTATCACTCCACAATCCTACAATAGCACTTCAAACCAACCGCCTACGTAAATCCGGAAGAATGCCTATGCACAAAGCGAGTAAGACTCCAATGCGTGTAAGACTCCAATGCGTGTAAAACTCGCTTGGGCATTCTGACCTGTGAATGTACTTCTCACACTGTGAGACTGGCTTGCACAGCGAACTTGTTCGCTTGCGAGCCTGGAAGTTCCTGGGGCGGCGTATTTTGGCACCCTGGAACTTCTTCTCACACTCCCACGCCGTCATATTTTACACGATATTTCCTCCAGGTAACCACGATTGCCCACTGCATCAGGACGCACCAGAGTCCCAGAACCACAAGCCCTCTCACCGCCTCCTCCGCGCACCGCCCCGTGAACAGCATGGACGGCAGATACGTCACATAATAGAAAGGCAGCAGCCTCATGATTCCCACTACCCTCTCCGGAAACAGCGCCAGCGGCACGATGCTCCCCGTCACCAGCGAGACCAGATTGTCCTTGATCATCAGGAACGTGCTGATCTCCTCATACTTCAAAGTCAGAATCCCCAGGAAGCAATTCAGCTGCACCATAAAGAACAGCCCCAGCACCGTCATCAACAGCGCACAAGCCAGCATCACGGCGCTCTTCGCGAACACGAACTGAATCCGGAAGACAAAGACCCACACCACCGCCGCCAGCAAATCAAAGCACAGATAAAACAGCACCACCCCCACCTCCATGGCGGCAAAGTATCCCTCAATGCTCACAGGCATCACCATATAGTTGGAAAACGTCCCGTTCCGGATCCTTGCGCTGATTTCCCCGCTGATGCCCCCGGACATCTCCAGCTGGGACAGGAAGGAACTGACGATATAGTAGGACAGCATCCCATGAAACGTAAAACCTGCCACGATATTCCGTCCTCTGAAAATCATCCCCCACAACAGCCAGGCGAACAGAATCTTCGCCACCGTGAACAGCATACTGAACGCCACGGCCGCCCGCCACGCCAGCTGAGCCTTGATGTAGACCCGCATGATTTCTCTATATTTCCGCATCACTCTCATTTTTCCTCTCTGCTTCCTCTTTTCTTTTAGAATTGTCGAAAAAACTGATACAACTGGTTCAGGAATGGAATTCCCTATGCGCCTTCCTCATAGATCCGCTCCACCACTCTGCCAATCTCATCCTCTTCCACAATCACATCCCTGGGGCCATATTCCATCATCCTCTGCAGAAGCGCACCCGATTCCTCCCTGGGCACACGAACCACTTTTTTATAAGGCGTCTCCTCCACCAGCACCGCTCTCTCCGGCAGCTCCATCCCCTCCACGGCCCGGTCAAAGCTCAATGTCACCTGCCTGTCCCTCTGGTACTTTTCAAAAAGCTCCTCGGTCTCACCGTCATAAATCTTCTGTCCGTGGTTTATGACTACACTTCTATCGCATAATGCCCGGATGTCCTCCATATAATGGGAAGTCAATAGAATCGTCGTCCCTCTCTCCTGATTGATCTCCCTTAGGAACCTGCGGATCTGCCGCGATGCCACCGCGTCCAGCCCGATGGTGGGCTCATCCAGGAACAGGATTCTGGGGTTGTGGAGCAGCGCCGCCATCAGCTCCATCTTCATCCGCTCCCCCAGCGACAAGGTGCGCACTTGCACGTCCAGCAGCTTCTCCACCCCGAACAGCGCCGTGAAATACTCCTTGGCCTCCCGGAACTCCTGCTCCTTCAGGCCGTAGATCTCCTGAAACATCCGCAACGTGTCATTGACAGTCAGCTCAAAGAAAAGCTGGCTCTTCTGCCCCATGACAATAGCGTACTGCCGTTTGAAATCGTTCTTTAAATCGTTTGGATAGAATCCCATGACCTGAATCTCCCCGGACGAGGGCGCGATGATTCCTGTCAGCATTTTAATCAAAGTGGTCTTGCCCGCGCCGTTGGGTCCGATCAGTCCTACGAATTCCCCTTCCCGAACCGAGAAATCCATCTCCTTCACCGCCTGCTTCTGTTCATATTCCCTTTTGAACAGGCTTTTGACGCTTCCTTTGATTCCTTCCTGCTTCACTACCCTGCGGTATGTCTTCGATAACTGTCTTGTCTCTATGATGTTCATATCCCTTCCCCGCTTTCTGTTATCCATCCTCTGCCATTCCCTCACTATCGCCCCTCCTCTGCTGCCCCTATTCTGCCATTCACTCTACTACTGCCCATCCTCTGCCATTTCCTCACTTTCGTCCATCCTCTGGCCGTCCATTCCCTGCCATTCCCTTTCCGTCTCCCCTCTGCTGCCCATTCTCTGCCATTCCCTCTCCATCGCTCCTCCCGCACCCCCTTGCCCCCGCTCCTATCGTCCCTCCCACAGAATCCAGCCCCACCCAAATGCACAAAAAATGGCCATGGCATCTGTCCATTCGGACATACCTCGCCATAGCCGTCATCCTCAGCGTCAGCATGCAGCGCCGCAATCCAGACCTGATCCATGGTCTGCGGACACTGCAAAGACATGCACAGAATCCAGAAAAAGACACAAAAAAACATGGCCATACAGCCATGCTCCTCGTCCAATCCATCCTGTCGCAAAAAAGAAAGCGCACTCTATGCGCCCTCTGCTGCCACTAAACTCTCAAAACGATTGAAATATGTCAAGCACCCGGTAAGGCAGATACACCGGCGTTTCCCCACCGGCCTGCGGGCAGACTCCCAGAGGGAATACATCCTGCCCGGCAAATATTCAATTCGCCATGCCCTCATTTCTCACAATGCTTAACATAAACAACCTCCACTTTCCTAATAATCAGGAGCACCGCACAGGCACTGCTCCCCACTTCCACAGCTTACCATACCCGGACGGCAAAGTCAACCAGAAAATTCGGGAATGGAAGCGGCCCCAGGCGAGGTCACCTGTTCGTTTTCTGTTTTCCTTGACTTTTGATTTTAGACAGTTTATAGTACACTTATCCTGATCTTTATCAAATCCATGCTCCCAGATACCAAAAAAGACAGATACAGAAAATGAATGAATGCAAGTATACATTCCACAATCCCTAAAGAAAATTTCGGAGGTGTCAAAATGAACAGCAGTCACATTGCAATCCCTTCCATCCTTAATGTGGGAAAGGGTACCTTAAAAAAGATCGGAAACCATATCCGGTCAGGGGGCCTGGAGAAAGCCGTGGTCTACTTCGGCAACGGCCTCATTGATATGTTCGGCGGGGAGGTAATGGAATCCTTAAGAGAAGCCGGCGTCACGGTCCTGGAATATCGGGAACTGGACTCCATCAAAATAGAAGATATCGTAGAACTGGCCTTTTCCATAGATAATAAAGCGCAGATTATCGTGGGACTGGGCGGCGGCAAGGTCATAGATGCGGCAAAATACGCTGCCTGTCTGCGAAAGCTGCCCTTCTTAAGCGTTCCCACCTCTGCGTCCAGCGACGGCTTTTCCAGTGCCAGCGCCTCCCTGACCGTAAGCGGCAGAAGAACTTCCGTGCCAGCGCGTATGGCATACGGCATCGTTGCCGACACGGATGTAATCAAAAGCGCGCCCGATAAATTCCTGTATTCCGGCATCGGTGATATGGTATCCAAGATAACCGCGCTCTATGACTGGGCCTATGAAGCCGAACAGGGATTCGGTAAGATAAACGATTTCGCGGTAATGATTGCCAAGAAAGCCGTAAACAGCTTTGTGCGCACCCCTTTTCAGGATATTCATGAAGATCTGTTCCTGAGAGAACTTCTGGATTCTCTCGCCATGAGCGGGATTGCCAATGAGATTGCGGGAAGCAGCGCACCTGCCAGCGGCAGCGAGCACCTGATCTCCCATGCCCTGGACAAAATGCTGGATCAGCCTCAACTCCACGGCATACAGGTGGGGATTGCAACCTATCTGATGAGCAAAGTGCAGGAGCATCGTTTCCAGCGGGTGAACACCATTTTTACGGATACCGGATTCTGGGACTATGTGCGCACTCTTGAGCTGCACCGCGAAGATTATGAACGGGCCGTCGACATGGCGCCTTCCATAAAACCTTTCCGCCATACTTACCTTCACGAAGAAAAATACCGTGAGCTGGCAAAACAGACCCTGCGGGAAGATACTGTATTGCAAAGTATTTTCCGATGATCGGCGCATACATCCTTTCCGGTTTTCGGGAAACATCCTTACCGTATTTGCGAAACGGTTGTTTCCCTGCCGGAAGGACATCCGGTTGGAATCCGTTGCTGCACCGGCAGCCGCCTGCCGCAGTGACCCTCAGTAAATCAGTGACCGGAATCGTCACCGGCAGCTCCCATTATAACCATGCTCATATTGCGACGATTGATTGGACACAGTCAATGCAGAACCCCTGCCATCTGTCACTCCAATCCAAGATTGGCAATTTCACGCTGCAAATTCCGATGTACATCATAGATAAGCAGCTCCTGATCATATTTAAAATAGGAATCACATCCCCACATTTCAATAAAGAGCATGCTCTCTTCACTGGCGGTCAGTTCCGTCATCAGCAAAACCATCTCCTGGCTTCTTCCCCATGTACGTTCCACAAATCCAAAGCTGTTTTCCAGAAACAGTTTTGTCTCCTGTACCTGCTTCTGATGGACTGTCACATTTGCGTCAAAGGCTTTTTTGATCCGCTGGAACGTTTTTCCCGTTTTCTTTTCGTCAGTACATTCCGCCATGTATTTCTCCAGGAGCGCCAGCGTGCCGCGATATTCTGTTTTCAATCTGAGTCCCAAGCTGTTGGCGGCCTCTTTTCGGTTCCGCTCTGTCCGGATCTCCTCACACTGTTTCTCCAGCATTTGATACCACATGGCGTCTGTGTCTGCTCCGGCAGATTCAAATCCCACAGTTTTTATCCCGGCAGCTTTGACTGTGTCTGTGCCCGCTGACGATGCCGCCTTGCCTGTTCCTGTCTGTTTCTTTATCTGCCGCAAAATCCTCACCGTCCTCTCCAGCACCGCCTCCTGATTCACATCCCGGGCAAACCGAAGATTCAGCTTCTCCAAAATCAGCCCCAGAAGCGATACCCGCTCGTCAAATCCGGCTCCGGCAGCGCGTTCCACCAGGTTCTCTGCCGCTTTCCCCTGCAGAATATCCTCCACCTGGTATGCAGCCTGATATTTCTGAAAAAGGTCATAATATATGCCGAATTTCCCGGCAACCTCCGTGTCGGTGATATACTGCCCGATCAGCTTTCTGTCCACCGGAAAATGTTTCTTTTCATAGACGGAAATCGCCCTGGACAAATCCTCCCATCCTCTGGCGGTCACATACTGTGTTCCGTCTACGGTTGTCCGTATGGAATAAAACCATTCAGGGTTAATCTCCAGAAACGCAATGACTGCCGCATGAATACCGTTCCTGTAAGCATAAGGCTTCCACACACCGAAATCTTCTTCCACGATAAAACATTTCAGGCGGTCCAGCGTGGCCACATCAAATTCCTTCACCGACCTGTTGTACTGGGGCGGATTTCCTGCCGTGACGATCACCCATCCCTCCGGCAGGCGTCTGTTGCCGAAGGTTTTGTACTGTAAAAACAGAAGCATGGCCGGAGCCAGCGTCTCCGATACGCAGTTGATCTCATCCAGGAACAAAATGCCCTCCCGCTTACCTGATTCCTCCATCATTCTGTGCACGGAAGCCAGGATCTCGCTCATGGTATACTCCGAAACCAGAGCCTTTTTCCCGTCAAACTGCTTCTCTTCGATAAACGGAAGCCCCAGGGCGCTCTGCCTGGTGTGGTGTGTCATGGAGTAGGATACAAGCGCAATATCCAGTTCCGATGCGATCTGCTCCATAATCGCAGTCTTTCCGATTCCCGGCGCTCCTACCATGAAGATCGGCCGCTGCTTCATGTAGGGAATATTGTATTCCCCGAATTCATTTTTATCAAGATATATTTCTACTGAACGCGTAATCTCTTCTTTTGCTTCTCTGATATTCATTCTAAAATCTCCTGTTCAAGCCGCCGCGCGGCAGCTCTAAAGCGTAATGTCGCTGTGCGCCGGCACTAAAGTGTAGTGTCCAGATATACTTTCATGGCCCAGGGCGGGACTGTCACTTCCTCCTCTTTGTCCAGGAATACAAAAGCCGTCCTGTATTTCGGAGGTTTGGCCGGAAAAATGCCATATCCGTCCGTAAAGTAAAGCAGTCCGTCCAGACGTCTGATCTCACCCGTTTCCATAAGGCGATTCGCATATTCGAAAACAGGAGTGAAATCCGTTCCTCCAAAGCCTTTCAGCGTCAGACGGGCTATATATGCTTCCAGCTCTTCCCGGGATCCGATCCTGACATCCTCCTGAATTCGGGCGTCACACTGCACGATATGTATGTTCACCCTGGATGCGAATGCCTGGGTCTGCCGCAGGATATTGTAAGTCTTTGTCAGAAACCGCTCCACCACTTCCCCCTGGCAGGAGCCGGAAGTATCGATGGCAATGAGAAACTCCCGTATCAGGTTCTTCTCCTTGTATTCCAACGGTTCTATCAGCGGAACCTTTCCGAACAGCTTCAACCCGTAAGTATAAAATGCATAATCAAATTCATCTTCATCAATCTGCATCCGCTCTTCCCAATGGGCGGCAAATTTCATCAGGAATCGGGTATAATCATATGTTTCCCTGGTCAGCTTTTTCAAGTGCTGCAGCATGCTGCCTGCTATTTCTCCTCTTCCGGCGTGCGCGAAGGCCTGAGCTTCCACCAGAACCCGGTCGGCCACATTCTTCCATATCTGCTGCGGACTGTTTTCCTCCTTATTTTCTGCTCCGGAAAGCGCTGTCCCTTCTTCCCTGTCCGGCCTCTGTCCGTTTCCTTCTTCGCCGGCATTGCTTTCCCCTTCATTGCTTTCCTCTGCACTGCTTTCTCCTGCATTGCTTTCCTCTGCATTGCTTTCCTCTGCATTGCTTTCTCCTGCATTGCTTTCCTCTGCATTGCTTTCTCCTGCATTGCTTTCCTCTTCACGCTTTCCCGTGTACCATAGTCTGTGCTCATCCCTTCGAAACAGCTCGCAAAGTCTTTGAAGATTCACTCCGCAAATACATTCCGTCTGTCCCTGCATGGCATTTTTCTGCAGATAGGAAAACAGTTTCTGTACGGACAGAAATCCGATTTCCTGTTTCAGCTTCCGAAGCATTTCACTCCGCTGCTCTGATATGGTGTCCGGAGCTTCGGATTCCCTCATCTCCTCCAAAACACATTCCACAGCCAGATCTGCTGCCAGATCCCAGCACATTTCCTGTTCATCCGTGCAGTTTCGGGGACAAAAGAACGGGTGCTGGTACAGGCAGTGCATGACGGTATGGAGATAATCCGCAGACATCTGTTCGGGACTTTCCGTGTATCGTTTTAAGATATATTTTTTATCATAATAAAGATGCTCCCCGTCACTTCCCAGAAAAATGTCTTCCGTTTCCACCCATTTCAGCCGAAACAGCGCCTGCTCCAGAAACCGCTGCCGGAAAAACAGCTGATTCCGGCAGGCTTCCAGCACGCGCACTGCAATGCCGCTTTCCGCCGCTTGTCTATCCGCTCCATTTCCGTTCGCTTTGTGCGTGTATTTTTCGTCTCCGGCGGATTCGTCCCTGCCCTTCTTCTTTTCATCTGCCTTATTTCGTTGTGCTCCGTCTCTGCCTCTTTCGTTTCCCGCTTCCTGCTCCCTGCCCGTCACGTTCCGACTGTTCCGCTCCAATCCGTTTCCTCCCTGTCTGCCCCTGTTTTCCGTCCTCCCGGTCACACATGCTCCGTTTCCCTTCCGGTCACCCGCAGCCTCATTTCAGCATGATGCTGTCTGTCTCTCCGTCCCGGTTTTACAGAGTAAACTTTTTCTTCTTTCTGCTCCCCCGGGCATTCTGATATTTCAAAATGTAGGCACTGCAGGTGGTTAACTGCTTCTGATTCGTCATTTTCAGCAGCCTGGAAAGCGCGGATTCCGACAGATAGCCTCGCTGCAGGAACGCCAGAAATTCCTTCTCCTGCGATTCCTCCACCAGATGCATGGCTATCTTCAGGGCGGAGTGCCTCATATATGCCGTGTAGGGTGATTCCTCCCCGTTTGTCCGCAGGATCCCCATCTCCGCAAATTCCATCCGTTCCTGCGAATCCTGAATAGCTTCAAAGCAGGCATCATATTCCCCATAGTCGATCTGGTCTCCGTTCCATGCCATATCAAGATGATACGCCGCATTGCGCTTCAGGCTCCCGGGAATCAGAAATTTCTCCGTCTTGTTCCCTCTTTTATGACGCGCGAAAACCATGCATCTGTCCCATTCCAGATTTGCGCATTTATCCGTAAAATTCGGTAATACCGCATTTACTGCAGGCACAAGCCCCCTGGCAGTGCCTGCATAGGCCTCCACCATATACACATACAGCAGCGCTCCTTTCCCCAGACGTTCCACAGACTGGGGCAGGCTGACCTTCCGCAGCTCCTCGGCGGCAAGGGCATATTCCCCTATCTGCCGCAGCCCTTCGTTCAGCCGGATCTCCCGCAATCCGCTGGCATAAAAAGCGCGGCTCCCCAGATACTGCAGCTTCCGCGGCAACACCACTTCCTTCAGCGCTTTGCATTGTTCAAACACCCCGCCGTTCTGATACGCGCTGGCATCCGGTATCTCCCTGATATTTCCTGAAAAATCCACTTTTTTCAGAGAACCGCACTGATAAAAGGCACCCATCCCCACCGTGGTCACGCTGTCAGGCATGGAAATCTCCTCCAGATAGTTCTGCCCCCGAAAGGCCTGCCGGCCAATCTTCACCACGCCTTCCGGAATATGATACGATTTCTCCCGCTTTCCCTGAGGATAAAATTCCAGGCTCTTACGATCCTTTGAAAAAATAATCCCGTCTGCCGAGCAGTACCTTTTATGCTCTTTTGCAAAATGAACCGCTCTGAGTCCGTACCAGCCGCGCAGCATCTCCATATCAATTCCGGCTCCGGCGGAACGCAGTGTCAGTTCCTCGCACTGCCGATATCCCCGCCTGCCGCCCAGATCCTCCATATTGCTTCGTGACGGCATCAATGGCGTGTCCAGATATCTGGGAACGGCTTTCCAGAATGCGCTCTCGTGGAATCTTCGTATTCCGTCCGGAACCCTCAAATGCTCCACAGAACGGTTCAGCCTGAAAAACAGATTCCCCAAAACACAGTACTCCCCCTGGCATTTTATCCACTCCGAGTCTTCAAAAGCATCCCGTTCGGCGGAAATATCCGCATTTTCAAATATAATTTCACGGCATACAGTTCCGGAAAAAGCATTTCGCAGAATCCTGCGCACTTCACCGGGCACCACCGCTCTCTCCAGATTACCCGCCGCCAGGCCGTACAAAAGCTCCCGCCCGTCTGCCGAAAACAGCATCTTCCCGTCCGTGCCGAAGTCGGAATGCCCCGCCTCCACTTCTACCTTTTCCAGATTCGGAAAAAGCGCATTGTCAATTGAAATCTCCGTTATGGAACCCGGAATAAACAGCTCCTTCACCATGGGATACGGCGCCCCGCCATGCATATACCACCTTTTCACCGGATTTCCTCTATAAGAATCGGGCAGGCACAGCCGCCCGTTCACGACAATTATTTTTTTCACCATAAAATAATTTGTCCATTTGGAATACCAGCCGTTCTGCTGCTCCAGCACAAAACGGTTATCCTGATACTCATACAGGATTTCTCGATTTTCCACTGATTCTGTTCCTCCTACAGGGTAATTGCCGTCGATCTGACAGCGCACGATATGTCTATAGGCGTTTCGTTTACACGTATTATATAACCGCTTCTCTGATCTGTCAAGGGGAATGTGAAAATAAATCATTCTTAACTTCCCCAATAATTAACACTCAAAGTATTACTCCTTAAGCGGGGATGCCGGAAATCCCTTGAAATAGTTTCTGAATGAATTCCAGTCTGCTCCTGTCCTGGCAAATATGTATCACGGATTGCATTTTTTACAGGGATCATAGCCCTGGCCTATCAGCTCCTCCCTTGCTGCACTTGTCGGAAGTTTATTCGTATCCTTCATCTGCTTTACACTGGAGCACTCCGGATAGTGAAATTTTTTTGTGTTGGTATTGCAGATGTAGGAAACGGCTTCCGCAGCGGGCCTTTCCTCAGGGGGTGCTGTTACTTCAGTTCCCCCTGCCGATGTGATTTTGGAGGATGCAACGCCCGCTTCTTCCGAAGGCTGCTCCTGCGGCTTCGTTTCGGCCGAACCGGTGGGTTCTCCTGCCAGCCAGGTATCGGAGGGGCTGCAGTTCCACAGAATTTCGCTGCCGTCACTGGTCATGACGATTGTACCCTGTTCATCCGTCCGGAAAACCTGTATCCCCCGGGCGCGGAACTGATTCATTGTCTCCGCATGGGGATGCCCGTAGGAATTCCCTTCCCCGCAGCTGATGACAGCATACTCGGGTGAGACGGTTTCCAACAGCTTCTCAGAGGAAGAAGTGCGGCTTCCATGGTGACCGGCTTTATAGACATCCACATCGGACAGGATGCCGCCATCCATCATCTCTTCCTCTTCTTCCTCCTCCGCATCACCTGTAAAAAGAATTCGATTGCTGCCATGGGTCAGCAGAAGAGAAACGGAATTATTGTTGCTGTCACCGCTTAAGCCGGAAGGCGCCAGAATTGTAAAATCGGCATCTCCCAGGGAATACTGCTGCCCCACCACCGGCAGAGTCCGTTCATATCCCCTGTTTTCCATAGTATCTGCTACATCCCTGTACGTGTTGGTATCCTTATCCTCCTCCGTCATCAGGATGGTTTCACAGTCAAACTTATACAGTATAACATCCATCCCGCCGATATGGTCCTCATCCGGATGAGTGCATACCACATATTTCAATGTTTCCACATCCTGTTTCTGAAGGTAATTCTGGATTCTGGTACCCTGGTTATTATCTCCGGCATCGATCAGCATCGCTTCCCCGCCGCAGAACAGCAGCGTACAGTCTCCCTGTCCCACATCCAGAAAATGAATCTCCAGCTCTTCCGCCGCTTCCTCTCCGAAAGTCCCTGCCGCCGCCCCCTCTGCTGCCAGTCCCTGAACACCAGATGCCGATTCTTCAGCAACAACCTCCGAACTTCCACCCTCCTGCATATTTGCCGGCTGAGGTGCCGCACAGCCCGGGATGGACAGCAACAGTGCGGCCATTGCCAGCAATGTACTGAGTTTACCTTTTTTCATTGCGCGTTCTCCTTTGTCTTCTGCTTTTTTTATCTTCTGTAGTAAATTCAATAAGCATACACAGATCGGACAGGCTTGCATTGCCTCAGCCCGCTCCTTTCATTTATATATGCCTGAGAGCACATTCATTTTCCGATTACCTGTTCGTTAATCATGATAAAACATGCCTCTATATTCAGTATACCTGCTTTTTTCATAAATACAACGGATTTTATCGTTTTTGATTTTCTCCGCACAGGTGGAAATTTTTAGATACACATTATTTACAATTCCGAGACATCCGCGTTATACTTATCTTATAGATTAAAAAGGAAATGAAAAAACGAGGAAAAACAAATGGAAGATAGAAAAATCCTGATCATAGAAGACGAAAAACCCATCGCGGACATTCTGAAATACAGCTTTGAAAAAGAAGGCTTCCAGGTCCAGTGTGCCCACACAGGCAGCGAAGGCTTCTCTGCCGCATGCCATGAACCTCCCGACCTGGTGCTTTTAGACTGGATGCTGCCGGATATCAGCGGTGTGGATGTCTGCCGAATGCTCACCGAGCGTTACCGGATTCCCATCATCATGCTCACCGCCAGAGGGACTGTGGAGGACAAGCTCTACGGTCTGGAATCCGGGGCTGACGATTATATCACCAAGCCCTTCGACCTGAGGGAGGTTGTTGCCAGAGTGCGGACTATTCTGCGCCGTTTCGACAAATCCCAGGGGATGGATACCGGCGACCAGCTGTGCTGCGGCTCCCTCACCATATCGGAGCGGGAACACTGTGTGTACCGTGACGGCACCCTCCTGAGCCTGACGCCAAAGGAATACGAACTCCTGGTCTGCTTCCTGAAGCATCCTCGCCAGGTATTTACCAGAACGGCGCTGTTAGACCAGATATGGGGCTATGATTTCGCCGGAGATACCAGGACCGTGGACATCCATGTCCAACGCATCCGGAAAAAAACCGGTCTGGAGGACTCTCTGGTGACCGTCTTCGGAGTGGGGTACAAATATGTCCCAGGTTAAAGAAACCTATCATTTCGGAATCCGCCGGCAGATGACGCTGATTCTTCTGATCTTATTTGTGGCCGGCGGCTGTATCCTCTATGGCAGCATCCATGCCCGGCTTCAGCAGAATCTGGAAGAACAGATCACCCGGGAACTGCAGAACCGCCAGGGAAATACCCTTATTTATATACGCCAGCTTTTGATGCTCCAGAATGCCAATAACGATACGGAAGGCTACCGGCAGATCGCGGAGGATATTGTCCAGGAGCTGAAGCCTCTGGGCGGAAGGGATTTCTGTGTACTGGATACCAACGGCCAGTATCTCGCCGGCAATTCCCAGCTTCCGGAAGAAGGCAGCGGCAACGACCTGCGTCAGGCGTTGGAAGGGAATGCCGCGTTTACCATGACCTATCCGGACTCTGACAGTATGCGGGTTTACTTTTCCATGCCCGTGGTAATAGAAGAACGGACTCTCGGCGTGATACGCTATCGCCTGGACACTTCCCAGATGTTTTCCCAGGTAAACCGGAGCGAACATCTGGTATATCAGACAACCGCAGCCGTATTTGTGTTTATTTTCATTTTGCTGGCTTTCTTTATCAACAGGCTTCTGGTACCTGTGTGGAAGCTGACCGAAATCTCCCGGCAGGTCGTGCGGGATTTGTCCAGGGAAGAGGTAAACATGCAGATGCTTGCCCAGCTGGCAGATTCCGGCCGCCGGGACGAGGTAGGCGAACTGTCCAGGAACTTCAGCGTGATGCTGGAAATGATCGGCTCCCAGTTTGAGAAAATGCAGGCGGACAAAGACCAGATCATTACGCTGCTGGGCAGCCGTCAGGAATTTTATAACAATATGACCCACGAGCTGAAAACACCACTCACCACCATCCAGGGCTATGCCCAGCTCATGGAAGCCGACCAGGGCGCGGACAAAAATCTCACCGACCAGGGTCTGCATCAGATTCTGCAGGAGAGCACCCGGATGCACCAGATGGTATTGCAGCTCCTGGAAATGTCCGACAAAGGCATCTACATGAAACGGCAGCCGGTGGATTTAAGCCTCACGGCGCGGAGTGTGGCTCAGGCGCTGGAAATCAAAGCTGCACGCTACGATATGCAGATTGAAACGGATTTCCCGGAAAGCCTGTGGGTTCTGGGCGTAGAGGAACGCCTGCGGCAGGTTCTGATCAATCTGGTGGACAACGCCATCAAATACGGCGACAGCCACACCACGATCCGCATGGACGGTGTCCAAAAAAGGGGCTGCGTATGGCTGGCGGTCCGCAACCGCGGAAAGGGCCTGAAGCGGGAAGAACAGGAGAAAATATTTGAGCCTTTCTACCGGGTAGACAAGGCTTACTCCCGGGAACAGGGAAGCTCCGGTTTAGGCCTATCCATATGTAAAAAGATCATGGATGAGCACAATGGCCTGATCAATGTAAAGAGCAAACCCGGCGTACAGACCATATTCTATATCCGTCTGAAAGCAGAAACCGGTGTCCGGATACCGTCCGGCCTCCAAAACCGAAACCAGACGCCCGGATGATGATCTCCTGATTCCGACCCGCCGCATTTACCAGATCACAGTGCAGTCAAAGCCGGCCTGATCCTATAGATCGAACAGAAAAAAGCTGAACAGGAGCCTGATCAAATGATATCTATAATAAGACAGAACGCAAAAAAATATCCGCGCCTTCTCCTTTCACTTGCAGTCCTTTTACTGTTCACAGGCTGCACCCCGGAGGAAAAAACCCTTCTGCTTACCAGGTCGGAGGCTTCCGAAGAAGAGACGGAAGCCTCCGATCTGTCCAGGGATTTTACGGTTAAAAAAATATATGCCTACACTTACACCACCAGTGATCTGCTGACAAAAAGTGCCTTTCTGGCTGGCTGCGGAGAAAACGAGATCCATATCGCCGCACTGGACGAGAAGGATGCCGCTGAAAAACTGGTTTTCAGACAGGTGGATTACCGTTATGGTTTTTACGATACCATAGGCGAATATTTCCATTTCCAGGAGGGATGGTTTGACCCCGGGGAGAACGAAATGAGAGGGGACTACTATACCGAAAAGCTCCTGCCCTCTCCGGACGGAACGCAGCTCCTGAACTACGTCCGTTCCAACTTCTGGGATACCTGCTTTGTCTGGCTGCATACCCTCGATTCTCAGGAACCCCGGCTTCTGTATGAAGGCCTCCTTACGGCTTACCAGCTGAAAGGTTCCTTTTCCCCTGACGGACGCTGGGTTACCTTTGATGTGGCGTGCACGATTTTGGGAGACAAGCGCCTGGTTCCCATATATGACTGCCATAAAGTTCCCCTGGAGGGGGAAGAACAATATTGGATGATACAGCAGAAAAACGGCTCCTCCGGACGCATCTGCCCGCCGGACGAGCTGGTAGATGCCTTCCTGGAAGACAGCCAATGGCAGTGGGCCGCAGAACTCTGTACTTATCCCGCTGCTGATTCCCCCAGTCTGTTAAGATTTATCCTTGACAACGGCAATAGCGGCAATGACTTCTTTGTCGAACTGAAATACAAAAATGACCCGGACGAGTCTGAGCCTTATACAGATACCTCCGCCAACCTGCGCAGCCTGAGGCGGGAAAACGGCAGACTGTATCTGCTTGGAACAAGCCAGGATGAAAATAATGCCGAATCGAACATGAGTTCTGTTCAGATTCCTCCGGACCTGGATTACACAGACAATTCCTATGTGCATTTTATTGGATCGCTTTTCTCTTATAAAGATATGCCATATTTTCAATATAAATTCTCCGGGAGCCAAAATCTTCTATACTATATGGGCGATGCTTTCCGCCTCTCCCGCCTGAATGTGCAAACATTGGAACAGGAGGCTGAGTTCCGGCTCTTCCCCGAACCTGTCTGGGATTTTCTGCCCATGGACTCGGGAGATATCCTGGCCGTACTTGTCACGGCCTCCAGCTCCGGACCCGTCGCAACGGAAAATAACGGAGCTGCCACACAAAATGCCTCCAAAGTAAGCGGAAGCGCCCCTCCTCTTATCGTACAGAATTATTGGGATATCCAGTCTGCGGATCTGTATCTGTATCCGGCGGACGGAACGGAAAGACGTCTGCTGTACAAAAATGTGCAGAATCTGCTGAACATGGAATATGATGCACAGACCAGGCGGATCATGCTGGAGACTTATGAAGATAGTGACATCTGCCACAGAAGGTGTATTATACTGGAGTTGTAGTAAAGACTTACATTTTTGCGCGGCATTCAACTACTGGAAGCTTCTTCACCGGCTCCCACAAATGTTTACAACCGGATACATTTTTGAAACACCCTTGTTATGCATAAGAAATAACCCTCCGTTAAACTGATATCCATAAGGAATTGTCAGAAACAAGTGACTCAGCTTACTCAGGAAAAGCCTGGAAATACAAGGGAAATGGCTATGAACCCGTATCAGTTACCTGCAGACACTTCCATAAAACAAAGGAAATCATACAAAGGAGTTATTTATTATGTGTGGAATATGCGGATTTATAGAAAAAAACTGTTACAGCAGCGCAGCATCTTCGGCTATATCAGGCCAAAATCGTACAGCGGCCTCAAATACAGCAGCGGAAACCGCAGTTCCAGCCGCTCCGCTTCCGAAAGCCCCGATCTCCAGGGAACACATTCTTGAAATGATGATGACTGCCCTGATCCACCGGGACCCGGACCAGGGAAAAAGCTGGCTGTCGCAAAAGGCAGCCCTGGGTTTCCGCAGGCTCAGCATCATCGATCTGGAAGGCAGCGTACAGCCCATGGCAAACGAAACCGGAGATCTGGTACTGGTGTTCAACGGAGAAATCTATAATTATCAGGAGCTTCGCCAGGAACTCCTGGAAGCCGGACATATTTTCTCCACACAGGGAGATTCGGAGGTGCTGCTCCACGGTTATGAGGAATGGGGCGTTCATTTGCCGGAACATCTGCGCGGCATGTTCGCCTTTGCCATCTGGGATGAGAAAAACGAAGCTCTCTACGCTGCAAGAGACCCTTTCGGCATCAAGCCCTTTTACTATGCGCTGACCGACGACTGCTTTGTCTTCGCCTCAGAGATCAAAGGAATCCTTCCCCATCCTTCTTATAAAAAGAAGCTGAACCCGGAAGCCCTGGAACAATATCTCTCCTTCCAGTACTCCGCTTTGGAGCAGACCTTTTTCCAGGGTATCCGTCAGCTTAAGCCGGGACATTTCCTGAAATATGACAGGAAGACTTCCGCCCTGAAACTGACACAATACTTTTCGCCGGAATTATATCCGGAATGCTCCGAAAAAACAGGCAGAAAAAGTAAAAAAACAGCCCCAAAAACCAGCATGGAAAGCTGGGTCTCCCGCCTGGACCAGGCAATCGGCGACTCTGTGAAAACGCATATGACAGCGGACGTGGAAGTAGGCGCCTTTCTGTCCGGCGGAGTGGACTCCAGCCTGGTGGCGGCCGAGTTTACAGGAAGCAAAACCTTCACCGTGGGATTCGGCAAAGGCCAGACCCGTTATAATGAAATGCCCCTTGCCAAAGAACTTGCCGAAGAACTGAAGCTTTCCCACAAAGGGAAACAAATCTCCGAAAGGGAATTCTGGGATGCCGTACCGGAAGTACTCTACCATTTGGATGAGCCCTCCGGCGACCCTTCCGCAGTGGCTTTATACTTTGTCTCCCGTGAGGCGGCCCGCCAGGTAAAGGTGGTGGTTTCCGGCGAAGGCGCTGACGAGTTATTTGGCGGTTATTGTATCTACTGCGAGCCAAACTCACTGCATCTGTATCAAAAACTGCCTTCCCTGCTTCGGAAAGGGATCGCCGGCTTAGCCAGCCACTTGCCGAACATGCGTGGGCGCAGCTTCCTCATCCGGGGCAGCATGCCCGTGGAAGAGCGTTTCATCGGCAACGCAAATCTGTTCACTGTCAAAGAGAGAAAGCGGCTGCTAAAAATCAAAACCAGGGCCCTGTCCCCCCAGGAGCTTCTGTCCGGTGACTATGAATCTTCCAGCGCATTGGATGACGCAAGCCGCATGCAGTACATAGACCTGCTCCACTGGCTTCCGGGAGATATCCTCCAGAAAGCAGACCGCATGAGCATGGCTCACTCTCTGGAACTGCGAGTTCCTTATCTGGACAGAGAAGTGTTTGAAGCAGCCCGCCATCTGCCCGCAGATTACAAACAAAAGAAGCAGGTGTCAAAATACCTGTTCCGCCAGGTAGCAGCACGCCATCTGCCCGCAGCCAGCTCCAGCCGCAGAAAGCTGGGATTCCCGGTTCCCCTGAGCCACTTTCTGACCTCGGAAACCGGCTCCGAAGCCATAAACCGGGCATTCCATTCTCCTGCCGCAGAGAAATTCTTTCACCGGGAAGCGTTGGACGAACTGATGGCCGGACGCGGCTGCCAACGGGGCAATACCAACCGGAAGCTGTGGGCGGTTTATGCTTTTCTGGTATGGTATGACATTTATTTCCCGGAGGAAGTCAGTCGCTGCACTCCCTGAGGACTGCGGTATGACAGTTTGCTAACTGCCGCATACATCCCCTCACGGCCTCCTCGCTTACAATGACCTCAGGCTCCTGTGAAAATATTCCGCACAGGAGCCCTGTTCTTTTGAAAGTCAGAAAAACCTGCTTTCCCGCTGTCATATGTCTGCAGGCGCATCATATCTTTCCAGATGAAAGGAATACAATATCCTCTCTTTCACCGGCTTACCGTAAATCTTCTGAATTGCCTCCTGATAATAGTCCAGCTGGGTTTCATAACGGTTCCAGAGTTCTTTCATGGAAGCCACCGAATCCGTCTTGTAGTCAAGCAGAACCAGTCCGTCCTCCTCCTCAAAAAACACATCGATGATTCCCTGGATCAGAACCGTCTCCGCAGGCGGGAAATCGCTTTTCAGTCTGCGGGCATCTATCCCCAGCACAAAGGGCTGTTCCCGATAAAGCTTTCCGTTCTTCTGTGCCCGGTACATACGGGCAGCCAGGGAGGTCCGCAGGAAATGAACGATTTTCCGTATATTTACTGCCTGAAAATATTCTTTTGTAAGGCGCTTTTCCTCTGCTTCTTTCTCCAGGAACGTCCGCACACCGAAAGCCAGTTTCTTCTCATCCAATGTCGAAAGCACCTCCTGGCTGCCCGAACTCCATCCCTTCCCTTCTGCCGAAAACGCCTGGCAGACTTTCATCTGCCCATCCTCAGACCTTGCGGAATACTCCTGTTTCTCCCCCATGACATCACCGTCATCCGGCACTGCCTCCGCTGAGCCGCACACCTTCTCTGCAAGCTTTATAACAGCTTCAAAGTCCAACAGTTCCATAACCCTGTGATAAGCATTTCCCCGGACAGGACCGCTGACCTTCTCCTCTTCTCTCCGGAACATGGGAATATACGGCTGTATTTCCTTCTCTTCAAAAGTATGATAAGCCGCCTCGTCTCTGTCTGCCATTGCCGCGATCTTCAGTTCAGAAACGGTAGTCTTGGTGTAAAGCTCAGAGAGCATGGCATAAGGATATACGGCATTCAGACACTCCCTCAGACGTTTCTCCGCCTCTGAATCCGCCTGCTGCCCGGCAAAGGACAGCGCTTCCCTTCTTCCGGAAAGCTGAATCTGTTCCATGAGTTCTCCTGCTTCCAGCTCCTCCTGCTCTGCCACGGAAACCTTCACACAGGTACCCGGCAATACCGGAAAAAGAAAATCCAGAAAACTGCCCGCCTCCACGAAGTCCAGATAGGACAGCTGCCCGCTCCCCAGTTCCATCTGCCGCTCCCATTTTTCCCTGGCATTCTCCACAGCTCCCGTCATGATCAGTTTCTCCCGGGCGCGGGTCATTGCCACATAGAGCAGCCGCAGCTCCTCCGCCAGACTTTCTTCCCGCAGCTTCCTGGACAGCGACGTCCGGCGCAGCGTCTTATTGCGGATACGCCTGTCCGGATCCACATAATCGGTACCCAGCCCCAGATCCATATCCAGTATCAGAGACTGGTTCACATCCTGCATGTTAAAGCGCTTGCTCATGCCCGCCACAAAGGTGACGGGGAATTCCAGCCCCTTGCTCTTATGGATGCTCATGATACGCACCACATCCGCGTTTTCGTCCAGCTGCTCCGCTCCGCCATAGTCCACATCATACTTCTCAAGCTGCCCCATGTACCGGATAAAATGAAACAATCCGAAATAACTGGTCTTCTCGAAGTCGGAAGCCTTCGTCAGAAGCATCTCCACATTGGCCCTCTTTCTGCTTCCTGTGGGCTGCGCGGTCACATACTCCAGATAGCCGAAATCATTGATCAGCTTTGTCAGCAGGTCCCGAATGGGGAGATATACGGTATATGCCCGATAGGAAGCTATCATCCGCAGGAAAGCCGCAGCTTTTTCTCCCAGAGATATCATCTCCCCGTCCGGAATTTCCTGCTCCCTTTGAACGTGGCCCGGATTCTCTCTTTCCTGTTCCTCCGTTTTCTTTTCCTTTATTACATCCCCGTCTTCCAAAAATGCTCCCGTCTCGGGAATATGGGGCTCTGAAATATCTCCATACAGCCCGGCTTCGTCCCCATTCTCTCTCTCATCCTCCGCTGCTCCAGGAATATTCCGGTCTCCGCCATCACTCCCGCAATCCGATTTCCCGCAGATCCCCTGGTCCCCGCCGTCGTAATCCCCATAATCCTCCGCAAATTTCTTCAGCGCCTCATACAGACTGCACCCCTTTGCATGACTTCGGATCCTTGCTGCCTCCTCTTCCGTAAAACCCCCGAAAACGGATTTCATGACCCCGAACAGCGGGATGTCCTGGCACGGATTGTCCAGTACCCGCAGAACCTGCAGCAGTTCCTGCACTTCCACAGCGGCAAAGTACCCGGTCTTGGAAGTAATGTATACCGGGATGCCCTCCTGCTCCAGCACCTCCTTAAACTCCTCATCCCATCCGCTGTTGGTGCGCAGCAATATCACCATATCCCCGTATTTTGCAGGCCTTTCCTGTCCGCTCCCTCTGTCTGTCACCAGAAAGCTTTCCCGCAGCGCCTTGATCTTATGGGCAATGGCCAGCGCCTCCGCCTGCTTCGCGCTCAATTCATCGCCTTTACCGGGCTTATCCACCAATATAAGTTCACTGGCACATCCGTCATTTTCCGGATAAACCGCCCCCGGATACAGAGCCGCCCTGCTGTCATAGGCAATTCCGCCCACCTCTGCGCTCATCATTCGGCTGAACACGTCGTTCACGGCATCCACCACCTGCACACGGCTGCGGAAGTTCCTTGCCAGATCGATCCTCAGGCAGGCCGGCATCCTGCGGCTGTCTGTCCCGGCAGGCTGCCGTATCATTTTCTCTTCCTCTGGCGGCACGGGATTGTTCTCATAAGAAACAGTGCTCTCTCCCACACAGCTGTCAGATCCGCGGCCTCCCGGCTCCGGTTCATCCGTTTCGTACGTCTCGTATTTCTCCAGGAAAAGCTCCGGCCTCGCCAGCCTGAATTTGTAAATACTCTGCTTCACATCCCCCACCATAAACCGGTTAAACTGCCCGTCCTCCTCGCCGGAAACCGCTTTCAGCAGGTACTCCTGCACCAGATTGCTGTCCTGGTACTCATCTGTCAATATCTCTGCAAAATGCTGCCGGTATTCCCTTGCCACGGCGCTGGGCCGTATCTCCTCCCCCTCCGCATCCAGAAGAATATCCAGGGCATAATGCTCCATATCGGAGAAATCAATCACCTTCTTCTCCTGCTTTTTCTCCTGCATCCGCCTGTCAAAGTCCAGCACCAGACCGATCAAAGTGCCCACCGGTTCCCTGCATGCGCTGCTCTGCCTTGCCGCCAGCTCCAGAGTCGTGGCAAAGAACCGCTCTTCCATCTCCCGAATACTGTCCTTCACCCCGGCGCGTATTTCCTTTGCGAGCTCCCTTTTCAATACGGAAACACTGTCATCCTTCTTTGACGGAAGCCTGCCGAATTTCACCGCCGGAAGCTTCACCGCATACTCCTCCAGGGATGCACAGGCAAGCAGCCCTTCCAGCTGCTCCAGCTCGCCCTCCACCAGTTCCCCGTACATATAAGGCCCGTCCGGCTCCTCACACAGGCTACGCACTCTGGCAAGCTTTTCCGCACAGCCGGAAATCATCCGCCGCAAATGCCCCGTCAGATACAAGGCATAAGGACTGCCGCACATTTCCTCTACTGACGATGCGCTGTAGTCATTCTTTCTCTCCTCCAGCCATCGCTCCGGCCATGGAAAGCTGGCGGCATACCGGGACAGATTCAGAATATGCTGCTCCAGCACACTCTCCTTTCCCCCCGGACAGAAATACTCAACACAGAATCGAAATGCCTCATTCCCTGACGCATAAGAGTCCTCTATCAGCTCCGCCAGAACCTCCTGCTGCATCAGCCTGATCTCCCCTTCATCCGCAATCCGGAACGCCGGATCCAGGCCGATTTCATTAAAATGATTCCGCAGCAGGAACAGACAGAAGCTGTCTATGGTGGTAATCTGAGCATTATGCAACAATGTGGCCTGCTTCTGGATATGCTCGGACTCCGGACGTTCCGTAAGCCGCTTTGAAATCCCCGCCGCGATCCGTTCCCGCATTTCTGCCGCTGCCGCATTGGTAAAGGTGACGATCAGCAGCCTGTCAATATCTACGGGATTTCGTTCATCACATACCATTTTGACAATACGTTCCACCAGTACGGCTGTTTTGCCGCTTCCCGCCGCCGCCGATACCAGAATGTTGCAGCCATGCAAATCGATGGCTCTCTGCTGCTCCGTTGTAAATGTGACTGCCATACTCTTCCTTTCCCCTCACCGGCTTCTCCCGTGGTCTCTCTGCTGCCGGCATCCCGTCACCAGGACTTCTTCTTTTTCGGCAGCAGTTCATTCGCCTCCATGACCACGATAACTGTTTCCATCTGGTCGTTCAGGTCATGAATCTCCCGATCGATATCTCTTTTGACCACTTTCAGATCAAGTCCTAAATCATCCTGTTTGCTGGACATATGGTTTTGCCTGAAGATTATCAGCTCAAGCTTATCATCCACCTTGTCAAATCTTTCATTCATCTGACCAAGGCATCCTTCCATCTGATCAAATCTGACGTCCATCTGACCCAGACTCCCTTCCATCTGATCAAATCTGACGTCCATCTGATCAAACCTGGCATCCATCTGATCCAGCCTGACATCCATCTGATCCAGCCTGACATCTATCTGATCCAGACGGGCGTCCATCTGATCAAACCTGGCATCCATCTGATCCAGCCTGACGTCTATCTGATCCAGACGGGCGTCCACCTGATCCAGGCGCCCTTCCACTTTGTCCAGCCTGATGTCCACCCTCTCCAAACACTCATGCATCGGTGTCAGCAAACCTGAGATCGCCTGTAAATCTTCCTTTGTCAATGTCATATCCATACCCCTTTCTTTGATACCTTCTCCCACCCTGCTCCCCTGTCGAAAGTATTCCACCCCAAAACGCAGAGTCCGTCACCACCAGAGAGAACGCCGCATCCGCTTTTCCGTTTTTCTTTACCTGCTCCAATCCTATGCAATTCTCATTCCACTGAAAAACGGCAGAAACGCCATTAACCCCAGAAACCCAAAACATCACATGATGTAAGAAAACCGCCGGATACGATGCCCGTATCGTGTCCGCGCGTTTTTATAATGATATGATAATCCATGCATCCATCATTGTCAAGCATAATCTTTCTCCTTGAATGCATTGAAAATTCCAATGTAAAAAACGCAGCCGCCCGATCAAAACAGTTTTCCCTTGCACAAAGGCCGGATTTCATATATGATATAGGAGGAAATCTTTATGAAACGCCTGACAGAAAAATCCAAGGAGGATTACCATGCAGCAGCTGTCCCTTTTCGATACTTCAAATGACGATTCTCTCTCCCCGGCCACAGCGCCCCTTGCGGACAGAATGCGCCCCCGGTCTCTGGAATATTATGTGGGACAAACCCATCTGCTGGGGGAAAGAAAACTGCTCCGTCAGATGCTGGAGAAAGACCAGGTCTGCTCCATGATCTTCTGGGGACCGCCCGGCGTGGGCAAGACCACTCTGGCAAAAATCATCGCAGGACGGACGAAATCAGATTTTCTGAACTTCAGCGCCGTCACCAGCGGCATCAAGGAAATCAAAGAGATCATGAAGCAGGCCGAGGAAAACCGGAATTACGCCATCCGCACCCTTGTTTTCGTGGACGAGATCCACCGTTTCAACAAAGCCCAGCAGGATGCCTTCCTCCCATATGTCGAAAGAGGCAGCATCACTCTCATCGGTGCCACCACCGAGAACCCTTCCTTTGAGATCAACGGCGCGCTCCTGTCCCGCTGCAAGGTATTTGTGCTGAAAGAGCTGACTGCGGATGAACTGACAGAAATGCTGCGCAGGACCATGGCGGACAAACGGGGCTTCGGCAATACAACCGTCCGCATGGAAGAAAATACCCTTCCCGCCATTGCCGCCTTTTCCAACGGCGATGCCCGCAGAGCGCTGAATACACTGGAGATGGCCGTGCTCAACGGAGAGCTTTCCCCCGACGGCTCCGTCACCATCCATCGTGAAACCCTGGAGCAGTGCCTGGGCAGAAAAGCTCTCCTGTATGACAAGAAGGGCGAGGAACATTACAATCTGATCTCCGCCCTCCACAAATCCATGCGCAATTCCGACCCGGATGCCGCCGTATACTGGCTGGCCAGAATGCTGGAAGCCGGGGAAGACCCGCTCTTCATCGCCCGCAGGCTGATCCGCTTCGCCAGCGAGGACATCGGTTTAGCGGACAGCCAGGCATTGCAGATTGCGGTTGCGGCTTATCAGGCATGCCATTTTAACGGAATGCCTGAATGTAACCTGAACCTGACCCAGGCTGTAGTCTATCTCTCCCTTGCCCCTCGCTCCAATGCGCTCTACCGCGCCTATGAGACAGCCAGAGCGGATGCGCTGACCCGGCTTTCGGAGCCGGTGCCCCTGGTGATCCGCAACGCGCCCACGCAGCTTATGGACGAACTGCATTACGGGGAAGGCTATGTCTATGCCCATGACACCGCGGAAAAAATGGCACGCATGACCTGCCTGCCGGAAAGCCTCAAAGACAAGAGATATTACCTTCCTACGGAGGCGGGCAACGAACATATCTTCAAAGAACGATTGGAGAAAAGCCGGGCCTTCCGCCTGGGCGGGAACGATACTCTTCCGCAATGACTTCGAATATTCGTTACGTATTTTATATTTTTCTATTGAAAATTATTCAAATATATGTCTTCCAGACCTTCCTTCCGCTCTTCCGCCTCCGCGATTGTGCCCGCCATCCTGTACAGCGCCTCCTCCCTGTCCATATCCTCCAGCTTCCGCTTCCCGCAGCCGGGCAGGGAGATTTCAAAGCCGCACACCTTTCTGTAAGCACAGTATGTACAGGCGTCCTCGCTGCCTTTTTCATATGGATTCAGGGAGATCGTGCCATCCAGAATCTCTCTTCCTATCTCCGCAACCTTATGGCTCACATAATCAGACACCGTCTTCAATTCCTGCCTGCTGAGCACCGAAGAACGGGCGGAAAAGCTGCCGTCCTTCTTCCGCTCCACCGGGATCACTGAGGATTTGCTCTCCATTGTATGATCCAGCATTTCCACGATATGAGGCGCACTGTTCACCACACCGCTCATCCGCAGCTTTTCCACAATCTGCTCATTGATCTCCTCAGGGGTCAGTTCCACCGGAGTCTCCACCGACGGATCATCCACATGATAATACAGCATTGCGGCCGGCACGACTTCCCTGTTCCGGTGACGCCCGCCTTCGATCTCCATAGCCGCATTCATATACACTACCAGCTGAAGCTGCAGACCATAATACAGCGCCGCCAGGTCAAAGCGCTTATGCCCCGATTTATAATCGATAATCTTCACATACAGCTTCCCGTCATCCTCCGCCACGTCAATCCTGTCAATGCGCCCCTGCAGGTGCATTTTTTCCTGCCCGGACAGCGCCACATTGATGCTTTCCAGCTGATCCGCATGCTGAAAGGAAATCTCGAAGGATTCCGGCTGGAAACGCCCCTTCTGCAGCTGATTCTGCAAGGTCAGCACCGTCCTGGTCAGTATCCGCCCCATCCTGGTGACTGCATACTCATTCCTTGCGCTGCTGTACAAGACAGTGCTTCCGTAATCAGCCGCACAGCGCTCCAACACGTCCCGCACGCAGTCCGCCGCAAATTCTTCCGGAAAATCAAACCATGTATAATGATTTTCCGTCAATTTCTCCGCGAACTGCGCCAGCACCGCATGATACACATTGCCCATATCCACATACTCGAAGGCAAATTCCCCTCTCTCCTTCAGCGCCATCCCGTACTGCAGAAAATGCCGATAGGCACAGGCGGCATAGGTCTCCAGCCGGGTGACGCTTGTTTCCAGCCGCACCTCATACAAGGCCCTGGCCACTGCCCGGGACAGCCCTGTGTCCCGGTATCTCCGAAACGCCGCCTCCGTCAGAAAATCCCGTTTCTCCTCCAGCCGCCCTTCCCCGTACACACGGTATATGGTGAAAAATTCCTGCTCCCTTTCCTCCGGCAGCACCCCTTCCACGTATTCCCGCAGACCTTCCGCCAGATATCCAAGCCCTTCCTGTGCCGTAACGATCTGCTCCAGAGGGCTCCTCTGCTCCGGATGCCCCACCGCAATATCCGGAAAAAGCCTGCGGACCACATCCACCAGATAAGCCGGGCGGATGGACTTTCCGCCGCTGTTTACCCTGGACCAGGACAGATACAGCCTGCGGGAAGGCTTCGTCAGATTCAGATAGAGATAAAAACGCTGTATATACATCTGCTGCCTGGGACTGGGCGCCAGTTCCAGCTCGGACTCCCGAAGGAATTCCCTGTCCATATCCGAGATAATGCCGCCCCTGGAAGCAGTCTTGGGGATATTTCCGTCATTCACTCCCAGGAAGAAAAGCACCTTCACCTGACTGAGCCTGGTCCGCTCCATATCTCCCACCAGCACCCGGTCCACATTCTGGGGAATGGTGCCTACCTGTATCTCCCCGAAACCCGCCTCCAGGATTTCCCCGAACTCCTTCATAGAGATACGCTCCTCCCCCAAAAGGGTATAAATCTGATCCAGAAGCTCCATCACCAGGCGATAGATCTGAGCATACTCTCTGGCCCTGGCCAGTTCCCCCTTCTCTTCGAACCGTGCCTGGAATCCCGCCAGCTTCTGCTGCACCCGGTTCCGCACCAGAAAATCATAAAGGGCATTCACATAGCTCTTCACAGGCTCCTTTTCCTTCAGATGCAACATCTCCACCTGTGCCGTCAGGCGCTCCCGAAGGGCATTCAGCTCTGCCAGTTCTTCCTCTTTCCCCTCCATCTCCGGGGTCTTGCGCGTAAAAAGCCTGCTGAAACCGCGATAGCCCTTGATCCCTGTCTGCAGACAGTAATTTTCCAGCTTATCCACTTCCTCCCAGGTCAGATCCGCCAGGCCGCTGCGCAGATAATGAAACACCGCCTCATAGGAAAAATCTTTTGTATTCAATTCCAGCGCGCTTTTTATATACTCGATCATGGGATTCAGGATAATTCCCCTGGTTCTGTCAATATAGCATGGGATTTCCATCCTGGCAAATTCCGTCTCCACATAGGGCGCATATCCCGCCAGATCCCCCAGGATCACAGCCATATCCCGGAATGCCAGTCCCTCCTCCCGGACAAAGCGGCAGATCTCCAGCCCTGTCTGATGCACCTCTTCCCTGGGGGTGGTGGTCTCGAACATCCGGATCTCCTCCTGGGGCTGTCCGTATCCCTCTGCTCCGTACCGGAACAAATGCTGCTCCAGATAATTCAGCGCCGGTGCGCCCTGAAAACGGTGATGCGCCGTCTGTGACATTTCCGCCTTCCTGATCCCGCTTCCTGCGAATTGCTTATTTCCTGCAGCCTGCCCCATGACAGTACCCGGAAAAAGCGGCAGCACAAACACATCCTGAGCCCGCTCCACCCCAAGCTTTGCCGCCAGCCCGGACAGGTCCGCCACAGTCTTCTTGCTCAGATGAAACAGCTTCTGCTCCCCGTCCAGGCGATAAGGGTCTTCCTCCGCCCCAAGGGTCAGCGTGACAATCACCTCCCCGCACAGAGTCATCAGTTCCCCGATCACCTTTGTCTGAATCGGCGTAAATCCGGTAAATCCGTCAAATACCACCACGCTCCCGGGCAGGAGTCCGGACTTGTGCAGAGAACGCCGCAGCACATCCAGCGTCTCCTCGGTGGTAATAAAGTTTCCCCGGATATATTCCATAAATCCCTGATACAGAGTCTCCAGATCCCGAAGCTTCTGAACCAGGGCTCCACGCTTCTCCGCATAGGAGATCAGCTTTGACACATCCTCCGTGCCGATGCCGTACTGCATGAATTCGGAGATGGCGCTCTTCACCTCATGGATATAGCCCTGTCTGTGAAGAAAGCTTCCCAGCGCCGGCAGCTCTTCCTTCAGATCCGCCGCCACCTTCTGGAGCACCAGACTCTTACCCGTATCGTCCAGCACGGGAATTTCCTGTCCGCCCACTTCCTCCAGAATACGGTGTCCCAGCCGCCCGAAACTGAGCACATCGATATTCATGATGCCGCCTCTTTCATTAAAAAGCACCAGCTCCTTCTGGGTCTGCATGGTAAACTGATCGGGCACAATGATCAGGAAGTTCCTGCTTTTCTCCTTCCCTGCCCGCGCGGTGATCTCTTTATAAAGTTTTGTGCTCTTACCCGCCCCGGAGGGGCCAAAATAAAATTGCAGCTTCATCCCTGTAATATATTCCTCAAAAGTTCCAATAATTTCTGAACATCAATGGGTTTCGCAATATGCCCGTTCATTCCCGCCTCAAGCGCCGCCCTCCTGTCTTCATCAAAGGCATTGGCCGTCATGGCGATGATCGGCAGATCCGATATCCCCGGCCTCTCCATCTCCCTGATCTGTCTGGCGGCTTCATAACCGTTCATGATCGGCATCTGGATATCCATCAAAATCAGATCATACTGTCCGGGCCCGGCTTTCTTCATCACATCTGCCGCAACCGCGCCGTCGTCCGCCACATCCACTTCAAACCCGGACTGCCGCAGGATCTCCAGGGCGATCTCCTGATTCAGTTCATTGTCCTCCACCAGCAAGATACGCTTCCCCTCAAAGGAAAAGCTTTCCCCGGCGGCCTCCTCTTCCCCGCAGGCGGCAAACGGCGCCACCAGGATCTCTCTGAGTTCCGATAAAAAGATAGGCTTTGAACAGAAAGCCGTCACCCCGGCAGCCCTTGCCTCTTCCTCTATGTCGGCCCAGTCATAGGCTGTCAGAACGATGATATGTCTGTCTTCTCCTATGATGCCGCGAATCCTTCTCACTACCTCAATGCCATTCATATCCGGCATCAGCCAGTCCACAATATAAGCCGCATATCCGTCCTCCTGTTCCTCTGCGAGACCGGCGCGCAGCACCGCCTCTTTCCCGGAAGTCGTCCAGTCAGGCCGCATGCCGATGACAGAAAGCATCTTGGTCACACTGGAGCAGGTATTAAAATCATCGTCCACCACCAGCGCCCGAAGCCCCTTTAACTCCGGTATCACTTCCTGCCTTATCGGACCGGAACAGGTTCTGAACTGCAGGCCTACCGAAAAAGCAGTCCCCTTTCCCACCTCGCTGGCAACAGAGATGGTACCGTCCATCATATCCACGATATTCTTTGTAATGGCCATCCCCAGTCCGGTTCCCTGGATCCCGCTGACCGTACTAGTCCGCTCACGCTCAAATGGCTCGAATACATGATCCAGAAATTCCCGGCTCATCCCGATCCCGGTGTCTTTCACCTGGAATTCATAGGAAGCATAGCCCTCCGGAGCATTCTCCTTTTGCAGGACGCGGACGCTCACAATGCCTCCGGGCTTTGTAAATTTCATTGCGTTGCTCAGCAGGTTCAGCAGGACCTGGTTCAGCCTGAGTTTGTCACACATGACATTTTCATTCACTACATCCACTGTGTCAATATAGAAATCAAGCTGTTTGGAAGTGATATCCGCCTGTATGATCGTCTTAAGATCATGCAGGATCTCCGGAAGAGAAGTTTCTTTCTCTTCTATCTTCACCTTGCCGCTCTCAATGCGGCTCATATCCAGGACATCATTGATCAGGCTCAGCAGATGGTTGCTGGATGTGCTGATCTTTGACAGATAATCCTGAACCTGTTCCGTGTTGTCAATGTGAGCGGCGGCAAGGGCGGTAAAGCCTATAATGGCATTCATGGGCGTCCTGATGTCATGGGACATATTGTTCAGGAATGTAGTCTTCGCTTTATTGGCATGCTGCGCCGCAGCAAGGGCATCCTCCAGATCCTCCTTCTGCTTCTCCAACATCTCCGCCATTTTCTTCTCTTCGTCAATATCCACGAAAAGGCCAATAAAAGCAATCGGTGAACCGTCTTCCCGTCTGGACAGCCTTCCGGCTGCATGGAACCATCTCAATCCGGCATTTTTCGTATAGAGGCGGTACTCCACATCATAAGTCTTCTTTCCGGTATAATCTTTTACGGTGCCCCAGTATTCCCGGATCACCTGGTCTTTGTCCTCCTCATGAAGCAGATCCGACCAGGATTCCAGCCTGTTCGGAAAATCCTCCTCATTCTCATAACCAAGCATCTTCCGGAAAGCATCCGTCCAGGTACAGGAAACCATCTCCGCCCGTTCGTTGAATTCCATATTCCAGCGGCCAGACCCCATTGCATCATGAATATTCTCCATATCCGTCTGTTCCCGCTCAATCTGGGCATAGGCCGCTCTGATCTCGTTGCCGGCCGCCTTTTCCTGTTCCAGCAGCGCGGCCGAATCCCGTCTGGACCGGAATATCAGGACCAGAAATTCTGCCAGCATCACTGCCATCATAATGCCGATCTGAGTGATGCCATGCTTCAGCATTTCCTCCGTAATAGAACCGATCTGATCGCTTATGACGTTATCCCGTATCAAAATTGTCAGCATCCAATTCGTTCCTTCCACCGGAACATAGCAGAGATCCTCCTGCACTCCCTGATACCGGAACGAGATCTGTCCCTTCCTGCCGTTCGCGAAATCTTCTGTCAGCTGACTGATGTCATATCCGTTCTCCATCTCCGCGTCCGCCAGCTCGGACAGGATATTTTTCCCTGCGGTGAGATTTCCCTGATCTTCACTGGTCAGACTGTCCCCGTTCTGATAATACAGATTACAGTAGGTTTCGTTATCCCCTCCCTGCAATGTCAGAGAACTCAGCATTTCATCGATATTAAGCTGCACCATGCACGCCTTCATCTTCAGCCCCTCAAAAGCGATCACCTCCACGGGCATGGCCAGGACCACCTTCTTTTTCTCCCCGTCAAGGATTATGGTACTGACCACCGGCTCCGTCAATTCTCCTGACAGAAACTCATAACGGTCCAGGCCCAGCTCCATACCGTATTTTGTATATACACTGCCGTTTTCATCCGCCAGCGCGAACTGATCCACTCCCAGAACCGTCCTCACCTTCCACAGAAAACTGCTCAGAGCCTCCTCCGATTCCAGGTCGGATTCCTCCAGCACTGAGATCGCATTCACCATATGCTCAAAATAATTCCGCAGTTCCCCGGCGACCACCAGCGCCCTCCGGCCGGCCAGCTCCTCCAGATAGAACTCGCTGACCCTGCTTACCGCCCTCCTTGTGCCGTTCCCCGCGCTGTCATATACCCAGAGCGTCGTAAGGATCAGGATCGCTGCGATCAGCACGCCTCCCCATACGGCGAAGGCAGCCGTCTGCTTCTTCCTTCTTCCATTGATCTTATCGCGCTGTAACTGTCCCATTTTCCGTTCCTGCCAATCTGTGCTTTCTTTCCCATACAGGATCCCGGGCAGCACCCCCTCACTGTCAGCCCTTCCGGCCGGCGCGCTTTCGCAATGCCGCTGTACCTGCTTCCTGCCGCTTATCCATATCTCCATGTCGAATACAGAATGATTATATCACATAGTATCCTGAATTTCCATGTTTTTCATCGCGCTTCCCGATTGTTTCGAAACAGGTTCTTTTTTAAGACCGCTGATACCAGGAGAACAGCCGCAGTACACATCCCCTTTTTAGAGAAGAATACCCTGCAGTGCCGCCTGAAAGCAGCCATAGCAGAGCTGGAGGCATTCAAATCCAGGAAAAATACCAGGACCTGCAGGAGATGCACCGGAAGGAAGTCCAGGCACTCAAATGCCAGATCCTGCAGCCGGAAGAAGAGCTGGCCCAGGTCCGCAGGAACCTGAAGACCAACACCAGGCACTGGCTTGAGGTCTTTGATGATCTGAAGAAAAAACACCAGAAGGAAGTGGCAGCCCTCGTGAAGCGGCTGGCACGGATGAAGGAACTCGCCCTGCGTGCCGAAAGAGAACGGGACGAATGCAAAGATAAAATAACACAGCAGCGCCACAGGATCTATGAAGTGGAGACGGCACTGAAAGAAGTGAAAGAGAAGAACACCAGGCTGAAAGCGCAGCCGGGACTTGACCATGAAACCTCCTCCATCCCGTCATCCAAAGGCATCCGACACAAAAAGATCACCAAAAGCCGCGAAAGGACGGGGAGAAAGCCCAGGCCAGCCAGACCATGAAGGGCACCGCCGGAAAAGGCAGGAGCCCACCCTCCTGCCGGTTCTACAGCACAATCCTTACCGTGTCCCCGTCCGCAAGAGGTTTGTTGGCACCGGTTACGATGCGGCTCTCCGCGGTAAGCTCCATGCTCTGAATGGCCGCAGCGGTATCGTTCTGGTCCAGGATCCGGACAAATACCTTCCTCACCTTCCACTCCGTCCCCAGGATGCCCTGCCGTTCTTCCGCTATATATACATAGAATGCACCCATTATATCCTCGGTATAAATACAATTCACAGGGACACAAACGGTGTAATTTTCCGTCTGCATCCTGCAGCTGAGTTCCACTGTCTGCCCGATGGAGATCTCCGGCCGGTCAAAGGACAGCCTGGCATAAAACATCCCGTCTGCTCCCTTCTCCACATAATCCACCTGCGCCGTCCCGGTAATCCTGCTCCCGTCGGACATGGCAGCCTTCATGTCAAACTGGGTTCCCGAGGAAACCCGCTCCGCCTGGTCTTCGTCAAGGACCGCACTGATAATCCGCTCCCCTTCGTCCAATGCATAGAGCAGGCAGGCCCTGTCCTGGGTCCTCTCCCCCACCTCCAGGCGGCTGTCGGTCACGCGGCCGGGGGCCTGGGCGTACACCCAGCCGTCCGCAGCCAGAAGCTCCTCCAGGCTCTGCAGGCTCTCCTTCTGGTATGTGATCTCCAGCGCCAGGGTGTTCACTGCCGCATTGGCCGCTTCTATGGCCGCCTCCGCGTCCTCCGCTGCCCGGGCCGCCGTCTGCAGGCGGTCTTCCTTCTGCCGCTCCGCCTCCGCAAGAGCCTGGGCCGCCGCTATCACATTCTGCTCCAACTGCCGGCGCTTTTCCTCCTTGTTGTACTGGTCCTCCGGATCCGCGGCTGCGTCAGCTACTTCGTGCAGCATGCCTTTTCCGCTTTCTGCCGCATTCCCGCCGGCATTCTCTCCGCCGCTTTCGTTTTGTTCTGTTCCAGTCCCCTCCGGCTGCCCGCCATAGTCCATCCTGCCGTCTCTGGCTTGACGGGATTCCGTTTTATTATCTACGGACGATTCAGTATCCGGCACGACGTCTGTCTCCCGGGACGGGTCCGCCGCACCGGGCCCGGACTCCGGATCCGTTCCTGTCTCCCCGGGGACGGAGGATTCCGTTCCATTTTCTACGGACGAATCAGTATCCGGCACGACGTCTGCCTCCCGGGACGGGTCCGCCGCACCGGCCCCGGACTCCGGATCCGTTCCTGTCTCCCCGGGGGAGGAGGATTCCGTTCCGCTTTCCTCTGATAGAACAGACTCCCCTTCGCCTTCTCCGGACGGAGTGGACTCTGTTCTGCTTTCTTCGGGTGGGATGGTCCCTGTTCCGCTATCCTCCGTCGGAGCAGACGCCTCCCCGCTCTCCGCAGGCCGGGAGGCATTTTCCAGGTACTGGTTGTACAGAACCAGCGCCCTCTGGGCCGCCTCATACGCCTGTCGGCATTCCTGAATCTTCGCATCCGCAAGCACACCCTCCCTGTCATAATCCTCCCAGGCCCGCTCCGCCGCCTGCTGTCTGTCCTTCCTCTCCCGGCTCTCCTCCTTTATCTCTTCCGACAGCTGCACCTCCAGCTTCGCAATCTCCAGCCGCCGTTGTGCAATGATGTCCGCCAGATCCCCGGGGGCAATGCGAAACAAAGGGGCGTCCTTCTGAAATGTATCCCCTTTCCCAACGCTTATGGTGTCCACCCGCAGGCCGGGCTCCACATAAACTCCGTATTCCTGTCCCTGCATCACCGTTCCGCTCACCTTGATCACATGGGTCAGGCTTCCGCTGTAAGGCCTTGCCGTGGACACCTGGGGCAGGCCGGAAGCGTAGATCCCCTTGGCTGCTACCGTACACACTGCCATAAATCCCAGAAACGCGGCAAAACATGTCAATGCGATTTTCTTTCCCTTTGTCAGCTTCATCCTGTCCTTCCCTTCCTTCCGGACTTTCTGCCCGTCCCCGTCATTTCTATCCTGAATGCCCCTCTCCTGCCGAACCGCCTTCAGCATAAACTTCTTACACTCGATGCACACTTTCCGTCATACCGCTTCCGGCGGCACATACAGCAGAAATTCTTTCTTATGCGGCGTACTTTGGCGCCTTAGAAATTCTTCTCACACTCATCCCTTCAGCGCCGACGACACGATCCCCTGCTCCAGGGAGTCCCGGAACACGCCGAAGATCTGCAGCGACACCGCCAGGGTCAGCACCGATGCCGCGCAGGCCCTCCCGGCCCTGTCCGCCCCGATTTCCGGCAGGTACAGCGACAGGGGCCACAGGGACATATCCTTTAAGAAGGCCAAAGGCTCCTCCATCAGGTTCCACACCTCGAAAAATCCCAGCACGAAAGCCGCCATGACGCTCCCCTCCGCCAGGGGCAGCCCTATCCTGCGGAAAATCATCCATTCCCCGGCCCCATCGATCCGGGCCACCTCGTACAGCTCTCTGGGGATTCCCCGGAACCCCCGGTATACCAGGAATACCGGAAAGGTGGAGAACACGGCCGGCAGGATCACCGCCGCGTGGGTGTCCAGCAGGCCCATTCCGTTCAGCACCAGGTATCTCGCCAGCATGGTTACCTGAAAGGGAAGCAGCATCAGGATCACATACACCGAAAAAAGGATATTTTTCCCCTTAAAGTCATATACAGCAAAACACCAGGCGCTGGGGACCCCCACCAGCAGCTGCCCTGCCAGGATGTAGGCCGAAAGCTTCATCGAATTCCAGAACAGCGCCAGGAATTCCGGCGTCAGGAACAGCAGCTCCCTGAAATTCTCCAGAGTAGGGTAATCCGGAATCCATTTCCAGCTGATGTACCCCTCCGTGTTCCCAAGCAGGGGGCGCATCCGCTCCGTCCACTCGATGCTGTCCGCCAGGGATCCGAAGAAAAGCAGAAGCACGGGCAGGCAGATCAGAAGCCCGAGCACCAGCACTGCCGTCAGCTGCAGCAGTTTTGTTCCCCTATGCCAGATTTTTCTCAGCTTTATCTCATCCATTTCAAATCTCCCTGAAAGCGGTCTGGAAATCTCCGTAAGCTGCCATTCGCTGCTTCCATTGTAGAAAGAATTATCATACATTAGTTCCTGCCGCAGCCCGTCAGTCCTCCCTGTCCCACAGCCTCTGCAGGATCAGGCTGATTCCCCCCAGCACCACAGCGGACATCACGGCCCCGGCGGCCATCTTGTCGAAGTCCAGGTTGGTATACCAGTTGTTGAAAATATGCTGCAGCATGTAGATCCCCTCCTGGGGATAGGCTCCGCCCACCAGGTACACCTCCCGGAAGATTTTGAAGGAATTCAGCAGGGACACCACCAGGATTGTATACATGCTTCCTTTCAGGTTGGGAAGGGTCACCCGCAGGAAACTGACCAGCTTCCCCGCCCCGTCCACCCTGGCGGCGTCCAGCATGTCCCCGGACACTGCCTTCAGCCCCGCCAGCCACAGCACCAGGGTGTAGCCCAGATTCTTCCACAGATAGCTTCCCAGCACAATATAGAAGGCGCTGCCCTCCCCCAGGAAATCCACATGGGTCTCCAGCAGGCGGTTCAGAAAGCCCTGGCGGGCGAACAGTATCCGCCATACCAGCACCATGGTGGCCGCCGGGATTGCCATGGGCAGGAGATAGAGGTATTTATATTTATCCCATTTGGGACTGGCGTTGATCATCAGCGCCAGGAGCAGGCTGATGACCAGCAGCAGCGGCACGCCCAGGGCGATGAACCGGACCGTGTTGCCCGCCGCCAGGCGGAAGGCAGTATTCCGGAAAATGGACAGATAATTTGAAATTCCCACAAACTGCCTGGTCAGGGAGGTCCGGAAGGAGGAGACGAACACATTTCCGAAGGGAATCAGCACAAATATCGACACTCCCGCCAGGCCGGGAAGCAGGAAGCAGGCTGCTGCCTGCCTCTGCTTCCGGTTCCTGCCGGAGATCGCCGGCTTCCGGTTCTTTTTTTGTTCCCTCTTCTCTGCCCAACGGAGCTTTTCCATTTCTCCTGTTTCCTTCCCTGTTTCCAAATTATACTGCTTAACGATTTCACTTGCCGTGAAACCAGACTGCATAACGCTGACTGGTTCAATCGCATCATTGCATCAGGCATTATTCAGCGTTATGCAGTATAGTACGAAGTGAATCCCCACATTTGTCCTGCCTGAATTTCCATCTGCCCCATTGGTCTATATCCCACTTCGGTCCGTGCCGGGCATATGCCGCCGCACAGCACCGCCAGTCATTGCAGCCCACCTCTATGGTTCTTTCCTCCGCTTTACAGAATAAAGAAAGCTTATTCCGAAAGATACAGTTTCAACTGCTTTTCTATTTCCTCCATGCCTTCCTCCACGCTTAGATTCTCCTCCAGAATTTTTCTTCCCTGAGAAATCACGATTTCATATACTTTATTGTCGCAGAGATTGACCTTCTTAACAGACTCTATTGCCCTGTCCAGCTCCTTCCATTCTTCTTCCGTGGGCCAGGATACCTCTATTTCTATAATCCCTCCGTCTTCCCGCCAAATCGTTTGAGGCGACTCCCTATACATTTCCGGCTTCTCCTGCTTTCCGAAATACGCTTTTCGGTTTACAGGGAACCCTGCCAGTTCACTCTCCTTCTGAAACTCCTCCGAAAGCATATATTCCATAAAAAGACGGCTCTCTTCCTTTGCTTCGGTGGACGCATTTACCGCCAGGAGGCTTACCGGCATGCAGGCGCCGTAGTTCTGCCCGGGCAGCATGCTCCAGGAACTCCCCTCATAGTTTAAATAGCTGTTGAAATCATCTGTTTTTCCGCCAAGATACCCTCCGTAGAAGGGGGATTCAGGAAAAATGGTAAATCTATTATAAGCAGCTATCGTTATCTCCCCTATCCCAAGCTCTCCGAACCTCCTCTTCAATATGGTCTCATCCTGGGGGCGCCCTACGAATAAATGACGCAATTCCTCCGGAACACCCTTTTGTAATTCGAAAATCCGCTTCGCCTGGGTCAGGAATTCTTCAATGGCCTCCGGATTCAGTTCTCCCTCCTGCGATATCCATGCTCCCATGGAGGACTGTGCAAGAAGCCCCAGGATTTCCTCCTCATTGACCACTCCAATTACGGCCCCTGTGCCTGCATTCCCCGCTTTTTCCATCAAATCCCCCAGTTCGGTAAGACTCTCTATCCCCTGTATTTCTTCCGGCGCTCCCGCCAGCACGGGAATCACAAAGGAAACCGGCATCATATACAACCCATCTCCCATCCCGGTCCCGTCTATAATAGAAGTAAAATATTCTTCATCCGACATCCCCTGCCTGAGTTCTCCCAGATCCATCAAAACGCCTTTTTCCACATAGGAGCCGTAGGGAATATTGTCCATCACCAGGATATCCGGCCCCCGGCCTGCCGCCAATTCCGTGGCCAGATTCTTCAGTGCATCCTCCTGCGTCATCCCATAGCTGCCGTTGATGCCGACTTCATATTTCACGGATATTTCCGGATATTTCTCCCGAAACGCGATTACCCCCTGCCTCACCTGGCTGTCCTCATAGACACTGTAGACACGCAGAGACTTCTCCGGCACAGCGGGAATATCCCCATCCCAGGCATACCGCATGAATTTCCCGTCCGCATAGCAGATCAGAAACTCCGGTCTTTCCTCCCCTTCCAGCACGGCAAGTCCGATATAATTTCCGTTCCCTCCTCCGATTCTGTACATGCTTCCGTCAATCACAAGCTCCATTTCTTCCCCGTACAGGCTGTGCCAGTACAATCCGCTGTGTGTCAGGGCATATACGCCGTCTTCCAGGGGATACAGTACAACGGATGAACCCGCCGGCCCCTGGGTATACTGAGCCTCTCCCGCCAGGAATTCCGACAGTACCTCGTCCTGCCGCGCCGCCATTTCTCCCTTGCCCAGGTCATAGATCCGCAGTCCCTCCCCGGGATAGAGTATGTACAGCCTTTCCTTATCCGCCGCCATATGGCAGGGCATGCCGCTCTGCTCCAGCAGGAAAGCCGTCCCCCCTGTCTCCGGATCCACCCGCAGGATTTCATCCTCTCTCCAGGCATAAAAATATCCTCCGCCATAACAGATGGATGCCCCGACATTTCCTGCCAATTCCGTAATCTCCGCAGTCTGACCCCCAACGCTGATCAGAATACATTTCATTTCACCGTCGTATGTCCTGAGAAGCCATCCCCCTTGGGAAGCAGCCTCCATACTGTAAACGGACTGCCTTTTTGCCAACGTATAAGCAGAAGGAAGCCCGGCATCCATCTGAAAGGACACTCCTCCATCTTCAGAAATCAGGTCGGCGCAGCCGGCATCAGCTGAAGCCAGCCGAATGATTTTTCCTTCCTGTGCCATACTGGCATAGGAAGTGACGGCCAACGGGAGTTCCACCGCCGTCTCCACATATCTGCCCATTTGGTTTTCCTCTCCGGCACCCCCGAAGGTGCAGGCCGCCAGCGCCGTCCCGCAGGCAATCACCAGTGCGGTCACCAGAAGCCCCGTCCTCTTCCTTCCTCCGGCAATACGTGAAATCCGCTCTCTCAGTTCTCTCTTCCGGGCGGAAAATCCCGTGGCGCAGCGCAGCAGTCCCAGACTCTTGCCGGACGATGCCATTTCTATCAGGGTACAGCCGTACTCCCGGCTCTGTTCCTCTCCTATCCTGTATGTAACTCCCTCGTCGCAGGCCGTCTCACAGTCCCTGGCGGAGAAGTACGCCGCCAGCCAGACCAGAGGGTCAAACCAGTAGATGACCAGACAGAGGCTCCTGATAAAGGCCCAGAGATGATCCTTATGCCGGTAATGGGTCAGTTCATGCAGCAGGGCATGCTCCCTGTGCCTGGTATTGCGGGACGCTTCCTCCGTCAGATAGATGGCAGGGCGCAGGATTCCCAGCAGGCAGGGGGAAGTGATTTCGTCCGTGCTATATACTGAAAGTTCTCCTTCCCGGCCCAGAAATATACGGTTTTTCGATATTCTCCGGCGGAATGTCAGATTGCAGACCAGCATCCAGACCCCCAGTACGGCCATTCCAAAATACCAGGTATAGCGCGCATAGCCTTTTAAGAAAAAACGATTGAGCCGGCTGCCGCCCTCCAGAAGGTATTCCATTTCCTTCAGGCTGAAAATCTCGTCCTCTTTCCCGGAAGATTCCAGATTGCCTGTTCCGCTGCACTTCCCGGAGGTTGCTTTATCCTGTTGGCTTATTTGTTCTCTTAATGTGTCCCGGTTCGCCCACTTTGCATAGTCCTCAGATGGCCCTGAGCTTTTCCGTCCTTTCGGGCTCGCCAGTTCCCCATAATTCTTCGATAACTCCGGATTCGTCGGCTCCCCATGGTGCCCGGCTTTTCCCAGGTTTGCCTGTTCTCCCGAATCCGCCCGTTTGTTCTGGTCTTGCGCAAAAATATCCTCTCCCCGCGCCCACAGCCCGTCAATTTCCTCCTCTGTCAGACTGCCCCCATCCGTTCCTGTTTCCTTCTCTCCCCGAAATGCTTCTGCGCGGTAGAAGATCCTGTAGCCGTCCACACTCCGCTCCGGCGCTTCCCCGGCGGCCACCGCAGACCGCAGGAAATTCATCACATTCAGTGGATTGGGAAATACCGTCACCGGCGCCAGCAGGCGCAGCACCACCAGCAGCCAGAGGGCGTACTGCAGGCGGGAGCTGATCTTATTCTTCCACAGGCGGCGTAGCAGAATCAGTGCGCCAATCAATATTGAAGAGGTAACTATTATTTCCAGCATATCATTTTCCTTTCCGGAGGATCTCGTACAGCTCCTCGATTTCCTCATGGCTGAACGCACTCTCCCTAATCATCGTGTTCATCATCATGCCCACAGAACCCTTATACACTCTCTGCAGGAAGTTCTCCGTCTCCGCCACCGCAGCGTCCTCCCGTTTGACGGCAGGGTAATACTGGCGGGCCCTGCTGCCCTCCTCATAATAGATAATACCCTTCTCCACCATTCTGGTTAACAGGGTGTTCACCGTGCTTTTGCTCCACCCCTGCTCCTCCTTCAGCTCGTGATAGAGCTGGGTAATCGTCCTCGGACTCTCCTCCCAGAGCTTCTCCATGATGTACCTGTCACTCTGCTGCAAGATGGCATTCTCTTTCTTCATATCGCTCTTCTCCCTTCGTTTTTCCTGAAACAGCCTCCCGGAATCTCAAAATGGCATGTCACGGTTCATTTAAGGAATGCGTCCTTCCCGGACACCGGGCAGCGAAATCAGGGCAGCTTTACCCCATATGTGTATTACATCTGTCAACCTTATTTTAACATATCGTATTACGGCAGTCAACCTTCTTTTCAAATTTTGTGTTACAGTCGTCAACCTTCCCCTGTTTCCATCTTCTTATGAATATTTGTGGTAAATCATTTAGAGAATTCTTCTGAGAAATTCATCAAGGGACTTGATATCCCTGATTGCCCTCCGAAGTGTCCCAAACCGGGAATGACTTTGACAGGGGTGACTGACATGATGCTTATGACAGACCAGACAAAGGTTCCGATCGAGTGACGCAACAGAGGCTTGCCTGTTTACTCAAAACATGCTATTATCTTCACATATCAATCCGGCAGAAAGCCTGTCACGCCAAAGCCTTTTGCCCACAATCATCGGGAGGTCCATACATTGCATTTCGTAGACGCCAAAGGAATCTTATCTGCCCAAAACGGGATGAATCTGTACCGTGGGTGCACTCATGGATGTATCTACTGCGACAGCCGGAGCAAATGCTATCAGTTCACCCATCCCTTCGAGGATATCGAGGTAAAACAGAATGCCCCCCAGCTTCTGGAACGCGCCCTACGGTCCAAAAGAAAAAAATGCATGATCGGAACCGGTGCCATGTGCGACCCTTACATGCACTGCGAAGAGCAGCTGGGCCTGACCAGGAAATGCCTGGAAATCATAGCCCGTTACGGCTTCGGCGTGACCATTCAGACCAAATCCCACCGGATCCTGCGGGATCTGGATCTGCTGAAACGCATTCACGAAAACGCCAGGTGTGTGGTGCAGATGACACTGACCACTTATGACGAAGCTTTGTGCCGGATCCTGGAGTCCGGTGTATGTACCACCCGGGAGCGGCTGCGCGCATTGGAAATCTTCCGTGATAACGGGATTCCCACCGTGGTCTGGCTGTCTCCCATCCTGCCCTTCATCAATGACACGGAAGAAAATATCCGTGGAATCCTGGAATACTGCATTCAGGTCAGGGTACACGGCATCATCTGCTTCGGCATGGGCATGACCCTGCGGGAGGGAGACAGAGAATACTATTACGCAGCCCTGGACAGGCATTTCCCGGGGCTGAAGGAAATCTACCGCAGCCGCTACGGGAATGCCTACGAAATCCCCAGCCCGCGAAACAGGGAACTGATGGAGCTGTTCCGCAGGATATGCAAAGAAAACGGCATCCTCTGCGATGTGGATGCCTGTTTTCGGTATCTGCATGAATTTCCCGATCGGTATGAACAGCTGTCTCTTTTTTAGCCCCCCTGAATCGCCGTTCTCCGCTGTCGGACTGCTGCCGGGGGATCGGTACGCTGTCCCCCAAAGATCCGACGCTTCCGGTACGGCAGCCGGGGATGGAACCGCCGCCGGCCGCTGTCCCCCAAAGATCCGGCGCTTCAGCCATACAGGCCCTCTGCCGGCCTGTCCGCCGTCAGTCCAGACAGGAATAAACCACGTTCCTGAGTCTGGGCTGATAGTATTCCTCTCTGGGATTCAGTGTATGCTGTACGTAAAACACTGCCAGTCCTGTCTCCGTATCCACCAGGGCCGTAGAACCGGCAGCACCTCCCCAGCCGAATTCACCCACATTCCCCACTGAACCCGCCAGCGCCTTGTCTGTCAGCGTGCGGACCCCCAGCCCGTAGCTGTAGCCCGTCAGCTGTTTCCAGTTAAAATCCTTTTTCTGGACTTCGTTCAGCTGATCCTCTTTCAAAAGGGCAACGCTTCCTCTGGACAGAATCCGCTCGCCGTTTATGCCCAGTCCGTGGTTTGCCAGCGCAGCCATCAGCTTTACATAATCATAAACCGTACCGGTAATCCCTGCACCGCCGCTGTCATATTCCTCCCCCGGAATGCCGAAAACTTCCTTCCCTACATCTACAAAGACACCGCTTACGGCCTTTCCGTGTTTCTGCTCTTCCACAATATCATAACCGGCATCCTCACCTTCCGGAACAAACCTGTACTGTGCGGCCATCTTCGCCTGAGTCTCCGGTGTCTGATGATAAGTACAATGCCGGATGCCCAAGGGTTCAAATACAAATTCCTTTACGTAATCACGGAATTTCTTTCCTTCTATGATGCTGATCAGACCGGCCAGCACATCGTGAGCAATGCTGTATCCCCAATGTGTCCCCGGCTCGTAGACAAGCGGGTCCCGGGCGACACAGCGCACCACCTGTACCGTATCCATCTTCCCTCCCGTAAGCGCTCTGGCCTCCCTGAATCCCTGCGTATCCATGTCATAGGTAAAACCTGCAGACATCGTAAACAGATCCCTGACCGTGACCGGACGACTCGCCTTCACCAACGCTCCCTCTCCCGTCCTGATCTTCATGTCACGGAATTCCGGAATATACGCATAAATCGGATCCGTCAACAGAAAACGCCCCTTTTCCAACAGCTGAAGCCCGGCAACGACGGTGGTGATCTTTGAGCAGGAATAGAAATTGAAATATTCCTCTCCCGTCAGCGGCGTCTTTAATCTCAGATCGGCGTATCCGCTGGCATATCTGAACACACATTTCCCGCCCAGATATACTTCGACGGCATTTCCGGGTGTCCGTTCCTTTGCCATATGATCCATAAAATGTTTCAGATTTTCAAAATTCATCTTTTCTCCTTATTCAGCTGCCATGCCATGGCCCTGAAGAGTAAAGTCCATTCTTCCTAGGATATTCTCTCCGGAAAATTCTGGATTTTATTGAGAAGTCCCGGCAAATATGATATGATGTCTTCTGAAAGCAAATTAACAAAAGGATCGCAAAATGCCTGCATACAAAAGACTTTGGCGTTAGTCAACATATGTGTTGGTGCGGCCTGAAAGTGCCATAAACACCACATCCTGATATAACCAAAACTCGGAAACCAACACGGTTATTGACTAACACCAAGACTTTTTATAAAACCGAAAATCAAGCACCAGCTGATGCGCATATATATCTTTGCCGTTATGGTTCCCGTTCTCGCTATCGGACTGTACTCTGTATATTCCTCCAGACATCAGCTTCAGAACGACTATCTCAGCCTGACGCGGGCAGACGGTGCCAGGCTGAAATCCACACTGTTTGATATCACTACATCCATGTTCACGCTGTCGGAAAATATCATACAATCTTATTCCTATATGCATCTGCTGAGTTCAGACACTCTCCCGCCGGAAACTTCGGCATACGCACAGCTGACTGACTACATGGACAACTGCCGCAGACACAATGCCTCTATTTCTTCCATCTGTCTCTACACCAACAATCATGCCATCACCGAAAGCGAGTACATTGCCGTGACGGATGATTTCTCCCAAACCTCCTGGTACAGCGAAGAACTGGAGGAAAAGATGCAGCTCTGGAAGACCATCACGGAGACCGACAATTTCGGCAATGTTACCTCCTACCTGACCCTGGTCCGCAAAATGGGATTGCCCTCTCCCTCTGCCAAAGCTTATCTGGTCATTATGTTAAGCCCGAACTACATGAAAAATCGTTTAAAAAATAATGAATTCCAGATTATCTGCAGCGTAAACGACTCTCCGGTCTTCTATTCGTCGGACCCGGGTCTTGCCCGGAAGACGATGCCGCTTCCGGACGGGCAGCTCTCCGGCAGCCCGCATTACAGCTACAGCGGCATAACGGATTTCACGGGTACAAAATCCCTGACAAACCTCTCCACCTTCCAGCCCTACCGCACGGAAGATACCTTCTATATCAGTGTCAGCAATCCGCAGGCAATCCATCAGCTGCGCCGTGTAACCGCCGCCAGCCTTCTGATGCTGATGATCGCCATCCTCTTCCCCTCTGCAGTCATCCTGGTGTTTTCGTCCCGCCTCAGCGCCAGGATCGCTGTCCTGAGGGATGCCATGCACCGGGCAAGCCGGGAGGATTATGACATTATCGAAAATTTCAGAGGAGATGATGAGCTCGCCGAAACCTTTCATGATCTGCGGGAAACGGTACAGCGTGTACAGGAAACCCAAAAACAGTACTATGAAGCGGAAATCGCCAGAGAACATCTGATCAACGAACAGCAGCAGATGGAATTCAAAATGCTTGCCAGCCAGATCAATCCGCACTTTCTCTACAATACGCTGGAAACCATCCGCATGCAGGCACTTGCTGCCGGCACCCGTGATGTGGCGGCTTCCGTAAAGCTGTTGGGAGACACCATGCATTATGTCCTGGAAAATACCGGTCCGGATACCACTGCTCTCGAAAAGGAGCTGAATTATACAAAAGCCTACCTCAGCATTCAGCAGCTCCGCTTCGGCAGCAGAATCCAATATGAATTGTCCATAGACGAGGCCGTTGACCCTGCCCGGGTACACATCCTTCCCCTGCTGATACAGCCTATGGTGGAAAATGCCGTTATTCACGGTCTTGTACCCAAAGCGGAAGGCGGCCGCATCCTGATAACAATCTCCTGTACGGACAGGCAGTTCCTCCGGATAAGGATTCAGGACGACGGCTGCGGCATGGCTCCGGAAAAATTACGGAAACTGACGGAAACCATGAACGCCGGCACCATAGCGGGACATCCCGAAAGCATCGGCCTTTCAAATATCCACCGCCGCCTGAGTCTGCTGTACGGCAGCGCATATACCTTCCACATTGACAGCAGCCCGCTGACTGGAACGGACATCACCATTTCCTTCCCGATTGATCCCGTAAATAATAAGGAGCAGTCCTCATGAATGAACCTGTTTTAAATGTTTTGATCGCGGACGATGAAATCTTCATCCGCGAAGGCCTGAAATACATTATCGACTGGCGCGCCCTGGGGTTTGATATCTGCGGCGAGGCCCAGGACGGCATGGATGCCCTTGAGAAAATGGCATCTCTTCACCCAAACCTTGTCCTGCTGGATATTCAGATGCCCCTTCTCTCAGGCATAGAGCTGATACAGAAGGCAAGGGAGAACGGATATGAGGGAGAATTTATCATTCTGAGCGGCTTCTCCGATTTTCAGTATGCTCAGGCGGCTATCCGATACGGAGTCTCCTGCTATCTGACGAAGCCCATTGACGAAACCCTCCTCACCCAGGCTGTCCTTTCCGCAAAAGAAAAGATACTCTCCAGCCTCCGGACAAAGGATTCCTACTACCGCTATATGATGAAAGCCAGAAACACGGTTCTGGCAGACCTGCTGGGAAATGCACAGCCGGACATCAATATCCACTATGAAGAATTCGGCTTCACTTTTCCGGTATATCAGATTATTCTGTACGAAAATCTGGATACGCTCTCCCGTTTCCATTTCGCAGAAGTGTTTGCCGCAGTATGCGGACCCAACGACAGCTTTGAGCTGCTCACTCTGGAAGGCAGAAACCTGCTGCTGTTAAAAGGCAATTCCTCACTGACCCGCTTCCGGACTTTCCTTTCACGCTGCCAGGGCAGGCTGCAGAAGGGTTCTCCTCTGGACTCGGTCTTTTTAGTCTGCGGCAGGCCGGTCTACAGCCTGAAGGAATTTCATCCGTCCTATCTGGAATGCTGCCTGCTGATGGAACGCCGCTTTTTCTGTCAGCCGTCCCAGCATGCCGTAAGTCCGAAGGACCTGCCTGCCCATCTCCATGAAAATGCCTTTGCCGACTCCGAACATGCACAACGGTACGCGCGGAAACTGTCAGATTATATCAAAAGCGCCAATCGTAAAATGATCGCCGAAACATTGGACGAGCTGGAATCCCGGCTTCTGTCCTGTCCCGACAAAACCGCTGCCTTGAAGCACTTCCTGGCGGATATCCTCCTTCAGGTACGAAGCTGTGTCACGCAGTCCTACAGCCAGGTTAAGGAATTTCTGTGCTCCAACGCAGCTCTGCTGGAACAGGTAGAACAGCGTAGCACGCTTAATGAGATCATGTCCTATTATACGGAGCAGTTTGAAATCATGATCAATGCCGTCGTCGGCAATGCCGATACCGAAAGCGTCTTTGAAAATATACTGGATTACATAGAACACAATTACAATGAACCGTTAAAACTGGAAACCCTGGCCCCGCTCTTCGGCTATAACAGTTCCTATCTGGGAAAGCTGTTCACCCAGCGCATGGGAAAAAATTTTAACAGCTACCTGAACGAAATCCGCGTCCAAAATGCCGCCAGAATGCTGTTGGAGACAAACAGGGCTGCCGGCGCCATCGCCGCATTGTCCGGATATCGGAGCGTGGATTATTTCTACCAGAAATTTAAACAGGAATTCGGATGCAGCTCTGCGGAATACCGAAAAAAGCAGGGCCAGGACAGAGGACTTCCCCCTGTCCTGTGATTCGTGTTGCAGCGTTTATTCCCGGAGCATTTTGTCTCTTTCCACCTGTTTTGCCTGTGCGTTTTCCAGATCGATCTGATAGATCTCATCGTATCCCAGGCCCTTCACGGTATCCCGCATTTCCGTCAGCAGTGCTTCGAATTCCGCCTCATCCTTTGCGAAGATCATCTGCCAGGATTTTTCCACCACAATGGACTTGCACTGGCTACGGATGGTCACGACATCCGCTGATTCATCCGGAAGTGCCACGGAAATCCCCGGCGATACCAGCAGCCTGTCACTGGCGATGAGATATTCCATAGGGGTGCTGTAACCCATTTTTTCCTTCCAGTCGTCCCCGATCTCAGTGCTGTCCATTTCCAGGATGCTCTCCCACATGGTACTGGTGTAGGGAACACCGGTATCCGGATTGATCTCAGTGGGAGCCACTGTCTTGATATTCAGCTGGTTTTTGCCCTCTGCATAGCTGCCCGTGCCCCATTCCTCCGGAACCGTCACCCTGCTGCCGTCTCCGAGGACAGCTTCCATGCCGAACTCCGTCAGCACCGGCCGCCCGTCCTTCATCTCCCAGGTCAGTCCCTCCGGACCGGAGCCCTGCATGGAAGCGTTGATCCCCTCCGGTGAATACATCCAGTCGATGAAATCCATGATCCGCTGAGGATCTTCCGCATCCTTGCCGATCATGATGCACAGGTCGTTGGCATTTCCCTGGGGATAACAGCCGTAAGAATAAATCTGCATATCCTCTATGGGTACAAATGCCATGGCTTTTCCTGCATTCAGGTGCTCCGTTGTATTGTATGCCGCTTTTCCGTACCACGCCCATGGGCAGTAAAGGACGGCACCGTCCTGATATTTCGCATACAGCGTATCATAATCCTGGGTGGTGGATTCCGGATCGATCAGTCCCATCTGATTCGCATCAAAGAAAAGTCTCAACGTCCTGATGTACTCGGAATCGTCTGCCAGGGCATCCTGGTACGCGCTTCCATCCGGCTTGAACAGGCAGAAGCCTTCCATTCCGTATCCATAATAACTGAACCCCTGCCGTGCCGCTTCCATCAGGATATTGTCCCAGTCTTTGAAAAACGAAAATGCGTACACCTTCTTGCCGGAATCGCTCTCCGTGCAAATCTCCTGCATGTCCTTCAGCACGGTGAGCATATCCTCCTCTGTCTTCATCTGCGGATAGCCCAGCTGCTTATACAGATCCCATCTGAAATAAACGCCGGTAGTAGGCTCGCCGCCGGCCTCACAGGAAACCGAGCCGCTCTGTTCTGTCATTTCCGAAGGAATCATGTACAGGCCGTCCTGTTTGATCCAGTTCTCATTGGATGCCTCTATGGCCCCGCGGTACTTCGCAAGATTTTCTTCGCCTTCCAGATACTCCGTGATATCCATGACCAGGCCTGCATCCACCAGCCCCTGGGCTCTTCCGGAACCTGCACCGACCATGATGATGTCTCCCACTTCCCCGCCGGCAGCACGGGTTTCAAAAAGTGACTCCCCGCCTCCCGAGACAATCGGGGATATGATATTCAGTTCCAGCCCGAATTTATCCCTGACCAGTTTTCCATACCAGCCGGACTGAATGCCCTGATAATTTGCAAGACTGTCAAAGACATCCACTTTCAGCAGTTCTCCCGATCCTTCACCGGAACCGCATCCGCTCAGGGCAGCAGCTGCCATTGCTGCGCAGACTGCTGATGCCAGCATCTTTCTCCTCATTTTTCCTGACTTTTTCCTCATTATTTTACCTCCTGATCTTAGTTTTGCGTTTGATCATACAGTCCCCTCTTTCCATCACCCCTTCACCGCTCCGATCATAATTCCCCGCACGAAATACCTTTGAAAAAACGGATATATGCACAGTATGGGCAATACCACTATCACAGATACTGTCATGCGAATGGAAGAGGGCGTCTGCTGCGTGGCCAGGGATGTTGTCATATTCGCAATTCCGCTGCTCTTTATCATCTTGGCAAGAGAGCTTGCCTGATTCAAATAAGTATACAGCAGATACTGCAGCGAATAGAGCTTCTGGTCCGTAACATACATCAGCGTATCATTGAATGCGTTCCACTGTCCTACGGCCGAGAAGATTGCAATGGTGGCCAGGATCGGGACACACAGCGGAAGGATTATTTTCACAAAACGCTGCAGGACCCCGGCACCGTCTATTTCCGCCGCCTCTTCCATGGATACGGGAATGGATTCCACATAAGTCTTTACCAAAATAATATTGTAGGGCTGTACAAGCGCCGGTATCACATACACCCAAAAGCTGTTCACCAGGTGCAGCATCTTCATGGTAATAAACATGGGGATGATGCCTGCGTTAAAATACATGGTGATGACCAGAAAACGGTACCAGAATTTCCGCTTCCACATTTTCTTCTGTGTGAACATATAACCAAGAAAAGCGGAAACCATGACCGTTCCAGCCGTGCCCAGCACCGTCCTGGCCACAGATATGCCAAAGGCGGCACTCAGCCCGTTCAGTTTAAAAACCTCCGCGTAATTGTTAAAGTGAATCCCCCGGGGCAGCAGCGTAATCTGTCCGCTGGCGCTCAGTTCGTTTGAACTTATCGTGTTGATGATAAGATAGTAAAAGGGATATACACACACCAGTGTAAACAGCAGAAATACGGTATAGTTGCAGATGCGGAAAACAATATCCCCGAATGACCCGGATTTATGACGCTGCCGCAGGACCGGCTGTTCTGTCTGTTTCCTGCCGGGTGTCCATGTTCCTGTAACCTTTCTCATATGATGCTTTCTCCTCTGACTTTTTTCGACACGGCATTGACAATGATCAAAAGTGTAATGCTGACGATGGTTTTCAGCATACCCACTGCCGTTGCCAGTGAAAAACTCTTCCCGCCCAGACCGATATTGTATACATACAGGTCCAGAACCTGAATATACTCCTTATTAAACGCATTCTGAAACACAAAATATTGTTCCATGCCATTTGACAGAAAATTAGCCACTGCCAGAACCAACAGCACAAAATAGGTCGGCATAAGCGACGGAATTGTAATACTTCGGATCATCTGCCACCTCCCGGCCCCGTCTACTCTAGCAGCCTCATACATCTACTGCTGTCCTTTTTTCTTCTGTCCGGCATCTGTGTCCCTTTCTCTTGCAGCATTCTTTCACCTCCTGTTATCAGTTCCGCATCCGCTTTGTTTTTCTATATCCGATTGTACCTGGTTTTCCCGATTCTCTCTACCCCACAGATTTCATCAAGATTCTTTAAATTTCCGGTATTTTGTCGGGTTCTGAAAAAAGATAGAATTTTTAGGGTTTATATCTCTGATTTTTGCGGAAAAACCACGTTTCCGAAGAAATTTGAAAAGTACCCGGTTTGCAAAAAGCCTCCTGTCTGCTATAATTAATTCGTATACGAAAAGCCTGCGGCAAAGCAGGATATCCGAAAACTACAATATGGAGATGATGAATACCATGGCAAAAGAATCAACAAAATGCCCCATGTGCGGCGCAAAACTGAAACTGATGGACGGCCGGATGACCTGCAGAAAATGCGGCTACTACACAAGGAGCCAGAATGCGCAGGACGGGACAGCAAACGGCGGAGCATATAGTTCTTCACAGCAGACCGGCTATCAGACCACAGACAGTTACAGCGCTTCCACACAGTCCGGCTCCCGGAGCGCCGGCGGATACACTTCCGGGCAGCAGACAGGCTCCGGCAGCGCGCCGCGGCAATCCGCCTCCGGAACCTATACCACAACGAAAAGCAGCGGCGACAGCAATCCCGCCGTCGCCATCGTGACGGCAATATCTCTGGGCGTCGTCTCTCTGGCTGCACTTGTAGGAATCGTTCTCTTCCGCTCCGGCGCCCTGGATGATCTGCTTGCGCATGGCCGCCCGGAAACAGGTCCTTCCGTCTCCCGCAGGGAGGAAAGCAGTTCCTCTGCCGGAGAAAGTCCCGCCGCTTCCCGGGAGTCCGGCAGCAGGGGGTCCGCGGATGATTCCGCTTCAAGCGCAGCTTTACCCCGATCCGAATTCTTCTGTCTGATTGCGGAAGCCATCTGGGAGAAGCCTTACCAGAATATTACAGCGGAGGAATACGCCAGCCTTACCGCCCTGCAGATCAACAGAGACGACAAGGTAATTTACTATCAGCTTTCCAGCGGTGATACCCAGTCGCTGACTTACCAGACGGATTCCGGGATGGAACTCTCCGACCTGTCCTCCTTTACGGGACTGGAATGGTTTTCCATAGACGATGATCTGGAAAAAGGGGATCTGAAAGGCCTGAACAGCCTGTATGCCGTCTATGCGGAAAATACCTTCGAGGAACTGGCCGACATCATCCCTCATCCGGAAAATATCACCGACCTGGGTGTGTATGACAGCATTTTTAAGAACAGTCTGGACGGAATAGACGCTTTCCCGAATCTGTTATACCTGGACCTGAATTACACATCCGTGAAGGACATCTCTGCCCTGTCGCAGTTTCCTGACCTGCTCGGTCTGCGCCTTGCCGACTGCGACGACGTAAACGACTACAGCCCGCTTATGACGCTGACAAACCTGGAGGAACTGAGTATCCAGTCCTCTCAGCTGAAAAGCATCGATTTCATCAGACAGATGCCGAATCTGACCAGCTTCGGTATAGAAGATACCCAGGTTTCCAGCATCAGCGCGCTGGAATCCTGTCCCGGGCTGACCCAGCTGTCCCTGATTGACAATACCGAAATTGACGACTATTCCGTTATCAGCGGACTGACCCGGCTGACCAATCTGGATCTGGAATTAAATTACGGCGGAGCCCTTCCTTCCCTTGCAGGCCTGACACAGCTGCAGCAGCTTTCCGTCAAATATGCGGGAGACCTGTCTCCTCTGCGGGATGTCGCCAGTGTCACCTACCTGACCCTGGAGGACTGCTCCGGCTGGGAACTGGATGCCATCACCTCCATGCAGGGCCTGACTACCCTGGTGATCAACGACTTCTCCTCCTATGTGGATTCCCTGGAGCCGCTGACGCGCCTTCCGAACCTGACTACGCTGAGCTTGGAAGACACATCTGTCTTCGGAAATATCGAAGAAATATTCGGGATTCCCACACTGCGTTATCTGTATCTGGATGAGTGCCAGGTGGGAATGGATTTCGACAGTCTGCCCAACAACGAAACCCTGGAGATATTGTCTCTGAGCGACATCACCATTTTAAAGGACCCCAGCTATAATAACGGGGATGCGGTCAGCCTGTCGGAGCATTACGATATGTTTGAACATTTTCCGAACCTGACAGAGCTCTACCTGGCCTCACTGAAGCTGGACAGCATCGATTTTGTGGAAAAGCTCCCCAGGCTGCAGTACCTGGACATTACGGACAACAATGTCACCAGCTTAAAGCCTCTGGAAAACTTAAGTAATTTTCAGGCCGTATGGTGCGGACAGAATACCATTCTGGAAAATCTGCCGGAGGACAGCCCCATTTCCGTGATCACTTCGGACTGACAGAATGTTTGTTCGATCCTGTCATAATCCGTAAAAACAGGGCATACCAGATAAGTTTCCCCATCTGATATGCCCTGTATGTGTTCTTCTTTCGCTTAGACTATGTTCCATTGATGATCCGGTGTTATGCCTGGTACTTTTGAAAAAGGAAATACGAAATTTTCCTTACACTGCCCCCAGCGTCAGGAACAGATACACTGCGTAAACCGCCAGCAGCAGCAGCCCCTGCCATTTCTGGAACTTTTCAGAGATCATCGCCGGGATGATCGCAATGCAGCCCACAACCAGGCACGCCGGAAGATCCAGCCTCGTGGAGGTCTCTGCGATAGGCAGCGCTTTTCCGGACACAAAGGCGCTCACAGGCAGGATCAGGGTCAGGTCTATGATATTTGCTCCCAGGATATTCCCCACGGAAAGTGAAGACTGTTTCTTTATAATGGCGGTAATCGTAGTGATCAGCTCCGGCAGTGAAGTTCCCACAGCAATGATCGTCACACCGATGACCCGCTCCGGAATGCCGATCATAGCGGCCAGTGCACTGCCGTTATCTACCAGCAGGTCAGCACCCCATACAATCCCCACTGCTCCCACTGCAAATTTGATCAGGTTCGTTATCACTTCCTTTTTCCCGCTGATCTTCTTCTTTTCCTCTCCTCCCTCTTCCGCCTTCATGGAACGCCTGGCCGAAGCAATGTTTTCCCATAAAAATAAGACGAAGATCAAAATCAGCGCCGCCGAAATTGCCATTCCTATCTCACCCTTAAATCCGGACAACACGATCAGCCCTGCTGCCACAAGCATCAAAACTGATTTGATCAGATAATCTCCGCGCTTGATCACTGCCGGCATACACACCAGAGAAATCGCCATAATCAGACCAATGTTCGCCGTCACGCTGCCCACCGCATTTCCGATGGCCATATCCACGCTGCCCTTTGCCGCCGCCATGACGGATACCAGCATCTCCGGAAGCGTCGTTGCCAGACTGACTATGGTGGCGCCGATGATCAGCTTGGGAATCCCGCTGACTTCCGCGATCCAGGAAGCCGCATCCACAAAATAATCTCCGCCCTTTACGATAAACACGATGCCCACGATAAACAGGAAAATAATCATTGTCAGTTCCATTTCTACCATCCTCTTTCTTTCGTATTTTTCCAAAAGAAAAACCCATGCACAGACAAATGCTCTGCCCTGCCGAAAAAGCAGGTAAGCACCTGGCTATGTATGAGTCTCGTTCTTTAAGACAAGCCAGACCAAAGGCCGAGTTTGTTGACTTGTCACGCATTGCGCGCTACTACTCCCTCACGGGTATTTTCATTTGTTCCTTACTGTAACATATATGGTACAGGCTGTCAATACCTGTCCCGGAAAAAAATTGTATACATCAGGATCAGATGCTGTGATCAGATCTCTCATTCGCCCTGGCATGGACAGACGCCAGCATGGCCGCGCCTGTCAGCCCCGCCAGGTTGCCCAGAGATGCCTGTCGGATCCGCACATGACTCATATTGGAGTCGATCAGCAGCACAACCCTCCTTCGAACCTCTTCTATGATATAAGACTGAGCCAGAATCCCGCCTCCCAGCAGAATATCAGAGGGGTTGAATATGTGAATCAAGGTGACAAGCCCGTATACGATCTCGTCTATCCAGCCGTCCACAACCGCCCTTACTTCACTTCGCCCGAACGCATCAAAGATTTTCCGTCCGTCATCCAATTCCGGATCGATCCTTTTCACTCTGTTCACAAGCGCAGTTGCAGAGGCGTATTTTTCATAACATCCGCTCCACGGTTCTCCCGGATGACAGTCTTCCGGATGAACCAGTATCCCGCCGAAGCTTCCGCCGCCGTAATTGCTGCCCTGTCTCACCCTGCCGTCCATGACTATGGCGCCGCCCACTCCCGTGCCGTAGGTCAGACACAGGAAATCGGCCAGTCCCTTTGCCGCTCCGTTATACATTTCTCCCAGCGCCGCCGCATTCACATCATTTTCCACCGCCACAGGCACATGGAATTCCTGCTCCAGAATATCCTTCACCGGCGTGCCCGTGTAACCCGGGATGTTGTCGTTTGCATAGTGGATCTTTCCCGCGGATGTATCCACCTGTCCTGCCGTGCTGACACCGATGGCATCAAATGTCCCGAAGGTCCGCAGAATCGCCTTTGCCCGCTCCATCAGAGCCTTGCCGCCCCGGGAAGCCATCGTCTCCCATTCCCGGAACATCCCGATCTCTTTTCCGTCCCAAATGCCGGACTTTATGGCAGTCCCGCCAATATCTAATACTGCTGTCTTCATCATTTATACCGCTCACCATATTCGTTTCTGTCTCTGCTGCCTCTCATACCGGCGAAGCAGCGTCAATGGCATCCATAAAGCGCAGGGCAATTTCCAGAGGACGGGTAATGGCCCCGCCTACGACAATGGCCCATACGCCGGTGCGGAGCGCTTCCACTGCCTGAGCCGGATCATGGATCCGTCCCTCCCCGATAACAGGGATGCCCGCATCCTGCGACAGGCGGCGCATCAATTCATAATCCGGCCCCTCCAGCCCGGGCGAATAAGGTGTGTAGCCGCTCATGGTAGTCCCCAGGATATCTACGCCGCATTTCCAGGCATTCATGCCTTCCTCGTATGTAGAAATATCCGCCATCAGGATAATATCCGGATATTTTTCCCGAATTTCCGCCAGGAACTCATTGATGCTCCTGCCGTCCCCCCTCTTCCGCATGGTGCAGTCCAATGCCACCACATCGGAGCCCGCCGCCACCAGGTCATCCACCTCTTTCATGGTCGGCGTGATATAACTCTCATATCCTTCGTACTGCACCTTCACCAGACCGATCACCGGAAGTCCCGTTTCCTTTTTGATTGCCACCACATCCCGGATGCTGCTGGTGCGGATGGCAGGGGCTCCCGCCCGGGCAGCCGCCCTTGCCATCAGGTACATCACTGACTGCTCTTCCACATAGAGCGGCTCTCCCGGAACCGCCTGACAGGATATGATCATCCTGCCGCGGATTTTTTCCAAAAAATCATGCAAAGCCTTACTTTTTTCCATACATTGCTCCTCACCGCACTCCACAGTGCCATGCACTCAGTCTCCTGCCGCTTATCTTCCGTAATTCTCTGTAAAACCTATTGTAATCAATCCTGAAGAATCTGTCAATGATATATGCGAAACATTCATTTCTTTGCAGGCAGTCACAGTTTTTAAAATCCCCCAAAACACTTCCCGATCCAGTAAATCAATCCTAACAGCCAGGAACTGAAAATACCATAAAGTATCACCGGTCCTGCAATGGTGAAAATCTTACACCCGATCCCGAACACCTGTCCCTCTGCCTTATACTCGATCGCCGGAGCGGCCACAGAATTGGCAAAGCCTGTAATCGGCACCAACGCACCTGCACCGCCCCATTTGACAATCTTTGGATAAATTCCAAACCCCGTAAGTACTACCGATGTCAATACCAGCAGCAGGGAGCACCAGCTGCCCGCTGTCTGCTTGTCCAGCCCCAGACTGCCTGCATAGTTTAATATCCCCTGTCCGATACAGCAGATAATGCCGCCCGCGATAAATGCCTTCAGCATCTGAAGCCACAGATTGTGAGTGGGCGTCACTTCCTTGACATACTGCTCATATGCTTTCTGCTGCTGTTTTTTTTCACTGCTTGTCTCTTCCATATCTTCCCTCTTTCCTTTCCGGGTTCTGCCTGTCGCCACATAACGCTGCTCCACCCTGCCGCCGCATTATGCCGTTTCTCCGCTCAAGGCCCTTTCTCCCCAAATGATCTCTTCAAAATGCCTGAAATTCTACTATATCTCACTCTTCCTCCCGCCCTTCCCTTCCGGCCGTAGCGATCAGCGTCTTATCTACATCCTCCTCATAATTGCGCATGGCAACCTCAATGGGGGTGGGGTCCTTGGTAAGCCGCCTTCCGCCCACATGATTAAAGAAAATAATGATTCCCGCCGCCAGCCCCACAGAATAAGACACCTCCAGTATATTCAGCCCCTGAGGCTCCCGGTTCATTACCATCCGGTAAACTTCCGTAAAAATCTCATTAATGCCTACATCATTGTGATACGCCATTATGGTAAAGGCCGTGCCGAAAAAACTCACCAGACACACCAATGCGCATTTTGCCCACTGCTGCCATCCCTTATGCCTGTCCACACTGATCCATTCCACCAGTACATCCGGCTCACCAACGATCTGCACGCAGATATTGGGGCATGTCTCCTCCATCAATTCCACCAGCTTCAAACTGCTGATGACACAGCGCTTTGTCTCATCCTTTCCGAAATGATGTACCTTCAATGCCTTCAGCTTCGCTGAGATCACCGGATCCGCGCAGCGCAGAGAACCCACATCCGTCAGAAACACATCCTCAGACTGCACCTCCACATTCCTGTCACATTTCAGATAAACCGTCGCATTCGCCATAAAAATTCCACCTCACTTCAGGCCTCAGTATCCCACCTTCCCCGGCAGAACCGTCTGCCATCACCGATGGGTTCTTCGACAGCTCAGCCCTCCGCATTACCCCACCGTCCGGTGCAGCTCCGTCCAGAAATACAGGACAGAACCGCATATCTTACCCGCAGCCATGCTGGTAATGACAAGTCCCAGTCCATGCCGAAAAGAAATCCGCCGCGTCAGAATCGGAATACTGTCCAGCATCTCCGCGATCGCAAGCGCCAGACATCCGATGAACATACCGGCAAACAATCCAAACACCGCCTGCCATACACCCCCGATTCCATGCAGCAGTCCCACATATCCCGGAAAACGCTTCTCCCACCAGGCCCCAAGCTGACAATACCGGGAAAAGATACTCAAAACGCAGCCTGTCAATGAGCCGAAGATTACCATTTCTTCGTAAATCCATAAATATTCCGCCGTATGTGTCCTGCCTGCAAAGCGAGGCACCAGACCCACTGCCGCCAGCACGGTAAACACCCCCGCCGCTGCCAGCAGGCCGTAACTCACTCCCGTCAATATCAAAAATACACCCTGCAACATATCATCTGCCACTCCGCTCCATTTTATATCCTTTCTCTGCGAATCCCAAACCAATCCATACAGGCAGTGCCCTTATCTGTTGTCCACAAAGGCGCCTGTCCGGACTCAGCCGCTGTCGTCGGAACTGCTTCGCAAATTCTGAATTCTGTCGTCCTGGAGATATTATGCTTCCACGGCATACTCTTTATACCACATTCCGTTCAAGATCAGAAAATTTTTAAAAATCCCATCAATATGAAAGGATTCATATACGCTTCCAGCATACAGCCCACCACCAGTACAGCCATAAGCACCAGAAGCCTGCCCGCTTTTTTCACCAGAAATCCCCTGTCCGCCGCGCTGTATTCTCCCCGCACATAAATCCCCCGGAAAAGCTCCTGGCACCAGAGCAGCAGAGCCAGCACCACCGGCACATAAACAAGATACTGTGGAAACATGCTGATCACCGCCAGCAGAATTCCCTTGATGCCGTACCGCAGCATCAGAGTGGCCAGAAATGCCCCCGCGGAAAGTCCGTACCAGAAAGCCGCCCCCATACAGGCCGCCAGCCCCAGATATGTGGTAGACAGCACGGCAAGTCCCAGAAACCGTATAATCCGCTTCCTTAAAATGTAACAAAAAAGAGCATTGCTGTCCACCGTCATATATTTCAGGTGGTACAGGGTGGATTCGTCAAACATGCCTCCGTCCCCCAGCAAAATGCTCTTTCCCATATTGATCACAAGTATTCCCGCTATCAGACCTACACAGAAAAATGTCAGAAATGTATGATTCCCTGTCTTCAATCCCTTCCAGCTAAACCGCATCTGCCGCACCGCCCTTCCAAAAGTGATACCACTCCATCTTATGCGGCCGATCCTCATACTATGCGATTTTGTTTTCCAGCAGCCTCTCCACACTGATCAGCTTCACACAAAGCACGAAAATATCCGTAGCCAATGCCAGCTCATCCGGATTCGGATAAGTAGGCGCGATCCGGATATTGCTGTCCCTGGGATCCCTGCCATAAGGATAGGTTGCTCCTGCTCCTGTCAGAGTAACCCCCGCCTCCTTACACTTTGCCACGATATCCTTTGCACAGCCCTCCATGGCATCAAATGAAATGAAGTATCCCCCGTTGGGCTTCGTCCACGCCCCGATTCCCGTACCGGAAAGTTCCCTGTCCAATACCTCCAGCACTGCCTCGAACTTCGGACGCATCAAAGCAGCATGCTTTCTCATATGCGCCTTGATTCCGTCGAAATCCTTAAAATAACGCACATGGCGGAGCTGATTGATCTTGTCATGGCCGATGGTCTGAATGGCCAGAGTCTTCTTGATACACTCAAGGTTTCCTTTGGATGTGGCAATTGCAGCCACTCCCGCGCCGGAAAAGCTGATCTTGGAAGTAGATGCAAATTCATATACCATATCAGGGTTGCCGGCCTTCTCGCACTCAGCCAGGATCTCCAGAACCTTATCCTGCCTTTCTTCCTCGTCATAGAGATGATGAACCGAGTAAGCATTATCCCAGAAGATCCGAAAATCTTTCGCCGCAGGCTTCAGATTTGCGAACCTCCTCACTGTCTCATCAGAATAAGTATAGCCCTGGGGATTGGAATACTTCGGCACACACCAGATTCCCTTGATGCTTTCATCCTCAGACACCAGCTTTTCCACCATGTCCATATCCGGTCCCTGCGGTGTCATCGACACCGCGATCATCTCGATGCCAAAGTGCTGCGTTATGGCAAAATGTCTGTCATATCCGGGAGCAGGACAGAGAAACTTTACCTTATCCAGCTTACACCAGGGTGTATTCCCCATAACCCCATGGGTCATGGCGCTGGAAACGGCATCGAACATCACATTCAGGCTGGCATTGCCATATACGATCACATGATCCGCAGTGACGCCCATAATGTCAGCCATCATATTCTTGGCTTCCAGGATTCCGTCCAGCACACCGTAATTGCGGACATCAATCCCCTCCATGCTTGTCAAATCACTTGTAGAATTCAATACATCAAAAATATCCATCCCCATATCCAGCTGAGCCACAGAAGGTTTTCCCCGGGACATATCCAGTTTCAAGCCTTTTCCCTTGGCGTCTTCAAATTTTTTTTCCAATTCCGCCTTCAGCGACACTAATTCCTCTTTACTCAGTTCCTGATATGCTTTCATTTTATCCTCCATCTCACACGCCGATTCCGGATGTGAATTCTTAAACAATTCCGGAACAGCGTTTCATTATGATATCCTTGTATAATCGTATACAATCATGCGCTTGCAATATCATACTATATATTTCTCTATCATACAAGAGGTAATATTACAAATTTATCAAAAAACCTTCTTCCCGATTAGTGAAAATGTATAGAACATCTGTCATTCAAGCTTATGAAAGCATGTCGGATACCGTCGTCTGCTTCACGCTTTTCAAAGAGTGTCAGATACTGTCATCTGCTTCATGCTTTTCATAAACATCAAAAAACGCCGCACTCACGCACGGCGTTTCTTTCCATCTTTATTATTTCCTATTTTGCATAATCAATTACACGGCTCTCACGGATCACATTTACCTTGATCTGTCCGGGATACTCCAGTTCAGCCTCTATCTGCCTGGAAATATCGCGCGCCAGCAAAACCATATCTGCATCCGTAATCTGCTCCGGCACTACCATTACACGGACTTCCCGTCCTGCCTGAATAGCAAAAGACTTGTCTACTCCTTTGAAATTGTTTGTTATTTCCTCTAATTTAGTCAGTCGGCTGGTATAAGTCTCCAGCGTCTCTCTTCTTGCGCCCGGCCTTGCAGCAGATATGGTATCGGCTGCCTGTACAATACATGCTATCAGTGTAGTGGGTTCTACGTCACCATGGTGGGATTCCACGGCATTGATCACGGTAGCATTCTCCTTGTACCTTCTGCAAAGCTCCACACCGAGCTGAATATGCGAACCTTCCATCTCATGGTCGACAGACTTGCCAATATCATGGAGCAGTCCGGCACGTTTTGCGATCCTGACATCCAGTCCAAGCTCCGCAGCCAAAAGTCCTGACAGCTGCGCCACTTCGATGGAATGCTTCAATGCATTCTGACCGTAGCTGGTCCTGAACTTCATCTTGCCCAGTAACCTGACAAGTTCGGGGTGAATGCCATGTACACCGACTTCCAGCGTAGCGGCTTCGCCCTCCTCCTTGATCATGATCTCCACTTCTTTCTGGGCCTTCTCCACCATCTCCTCGATACGGGCAGGGTGGATACGTCCGTCTACGATCAGCTTTTCCAGTGCAATTCTCGCCACCTCACGGCGGATAGGGTCAAACCCGGACAGGATCACTGCTTCCGGGGTATCATCAATGATCAGATCCACACCCGTCATGGTCTCAAGCGTACGGATATTCCGTCCTTCCCGTCCGATGATCCTTCCCTTCATCTCGTCATTGGGCAGCTGTACGACGGAAATCGTGGTCTCGGAGACATGGTCTGCCGCACATCTCTGAATAGCTGATACCACATAATCTCTCGCCTTTTTGTCTGCTTCTTCTTTGGCCCGACTCTCCATTTCCTTGATAATCATGGCCGATTCATGTTTCACTTCGTCTTCAACAATTTTCAACAAGTAGTCTTTTGCCTGTTCAGAGGTCAATCCGGAAATTCGTTCCAGTTCCTGCAATCGCTGCTCATTCAGCTTGGAAACTTCGACTTTGATCTTATTCAAAGCATCTTCCCTGGCTGACAGATTCGACTCACGCTTTTCAAGAGATTCCGTCTTCTTATCGATATTCTCTTCCTTCTGCTGAATCCTGCGTTCCGAGCGCTGCACTTCCGCCCTGCGCTCCTTGATCTCCTTATCCAGTTCGTTCTTGGTACGAATGGACTCTTCCTTTACTTCCAGGAGAGCTTCACGCTTTTTGGATTCTGCTTCCTTGAGAGCTTCGTCAATAATTTCTCTTGCCTTGTCCTGAGCGTTGCCAATGGTTGCTTCCGTTGTCTTCTTCTGGTAGTTGAATACAATATATGCGGTCACAACTGCGGTCACTGCCACAGATATAAATACGGCAATTATAATCTCAAGCATCTACAGGGGCACCTCCTTATTCTATTTTCATTGTACACTTCACCGCACGGCATCCCCGCCCCGCAGTATATTTAGAATGTATGTAATGAAAACATTCTAACAAGCAATACACAACAGACTTATTCTAAACTCAATTTAACACAATGTCAAGTAGAAACACAATATTTTGCAAAAAATATTCCAAGCCATTGTATCATTTGTTGTGCTATTTGTACAAAGCAACAGATATTCAGCATAAAGCGCTTCCAGGTTCTCTATTCCCAGCTGCAGTCGCCGTCCCGGAGAACCGCCCTGCGCACCTGTTCCGCCTGAAACCCTTTTCTCATCAGAAAGCCATACATCCTCTGTTTCTGCCTCTGATCTGCCGTTTCCCGGTCAAAGCCTTTCTTCTCCAGCAGCGCCCGGATCATGGCACCTTCCTCCTGTACACCGCCTTCTTCCTCCCACGCCGCCCAGGCCTGCTCCAGTACAGCCCTGTCTATCCCTCTCCGCATCAGGTCCTGCTCTATCCGCCTGCGGCTCCTGTCTCCTTCATGGTTCCGGATAAAGCCTGTGGCGTACCGCAGGTCATCTGTATAATGAAAGCTTTCCACATAATCCAGCGCCTGCTCTATGATGCGTTCGGGATAGCCGCCGTCCTTCAGTTTATCATGAAGCTGTCTTACCGTGTATTCCCTGGTTTTCAGAAGATTCATGGCACGAAGCTTTGCCCTTTTCGGCAGCACCTCCTCCATAATGCTCCGATATTCCTCTTCATCCATTTCCTCCCCCGCCCTGATATGGAAAGAACGAAGTTCGCCTCTGTATAGAACAAATGCGAATTCCTCATCGATATATACCCTGGCACGGGATCTTGATACTTCTTCAATCTGTGTAACTTTCATAACCCCTTCTTCTGATACATTTCTATCCTTATGTGCGCGTTGCTTTCCTGCTGCTATGCCTGATCTGTATTCTCCGCCGCGCCGGAAGTATCTTCAGGGATTACTTCCGATACCGGTATCACTTCATCGTCAGTCCTGGTCTCTGCCTTTGCTTCCGCCTTGCTTCCGCCCTTCGATCTGCCTCCTGCCTTTGACCCGGACTTTGTGTCTGTCTTGAAATTGCTTTTGGTTTCCGTCTCCGTCACCTTATCCGGCTTTTTGTCGAAGCCATAATGCTCGCGCACCTTTTCTTCCACCGTCCTGCAGACTTCCGGATTATCCCGCAGATACTGCTTGGCATTCTCCCGTCCCTGACCGATCTTATTCCCTTCATAGGCATACCAGGCACCGGATTTCACAATAACATTCTGCTCCGCGGCCAGATCAAGAATATCCCCTTCCCTGGAGATCCCCTTGCCGAACATAATATCAAACTCCGCTTCCTTAAACGGCGGCGCCACTTTATTTTTGACTATCTTTACACGGGTACGGTTGCCAATGACCTCGCCGCCCTGCTTCAGGGACTCTATCCTTCTCACGTCCAGACGCACGGAAGAATAGAACTTCAGCGCGCGTCCGCCTGTAGTAGTCTCCGGATTGCCGAACATGACGCCCACCTTCTCGCGGAGCTGGTTGATAAATACCACCACACAGTTGGACTTGCTGATCACCGCCGTAAGCTTCCGCAGGGCCTGGGACATCAGACGCGCCTGAAGGCCCACATGGCTGTCCCCCATCTCTCCGTCAATCTCCGCCTTGGGCACCAGCGCCGCCACGGAGTCCACCACTACGATATCCACGGCGCCGGACCTGACCATGGTCTCCGTGATCTCAAGCGCCTGTTCCCCGTTATCCGGCTGGGAAATGTAAAGATTATCAATATCAACCCCGATACTCCTGGCATATACGGGATCCAGAGCATGCTCAGCATCGATGAAACCGGCTATCCCCCCCATCTTCTGCACCTCCGCGACCATATGCAGGGTCACCGTGGTCTTACCGCTGGATTCCGGCCCGTATATCTCCACAATCCTTCCCCTGGGAATGCCCCCCAGCCCCAATGCGATATCCAGGCTTAAGGAACCGGTAGGAATGGTCTCCACATTCATCTGCGCGGTGGGATCCCCCAGCTTCATAACCGCGCCTTTTCCGAACTGCTTCTCAATATGGCTGATGGCCGCATCCAACGCTTTCATTTTTTCGTCTTTTTCCATATTATAATCTCCTTCTCTTCAAGGAACGAATGTTCTGTCTCCTACAAGGATAAAACATTTGTTCGTATTTGTCAACTGTTATTTTCAGATCCCTGCTCCTGCTTCCGCGTGACATCGCAGGCCGGCAAACTTCCGAATATCCGAAACCGGATGCCATGCTGCCCTTATGTCTCAACATGATATCATATTTTGAGTGTCATAAAACTCCCTCAAAGGCATCTCACCTCCCTGCCTGTAAATTATACCCATGGGCGAAAGCATTTGCCGACGTGACTGTAAAACCAGGGAACGCTTCCGCAACCTGCTTTTGATCATCGGTTCGGCTTTTGATCCCGCGATGCGGAGCAAACAGCGGCAAATAAATGCGCTCACGAGTATATCTCTGAACTCTGTGGCGAAATGCCGGAATGTAAGAATCATGTACTTAGAAACTGTTGAAGAATCACTTGCGCGCTCCCGGGGAAATACCGGCATACAGGCCCGTTATCCGGCAGGATCCTGCAAGTTTATTTCGTAGCACTTCCTTACGAAGTATCAGATAAAAACAGCATACCATATTTCTCCGCCCGTGGCAACCAAAATATAAAAAGTCAAAAGGAAAAGGGGCTGTTATTCCCCTTTTCCAAACGTCACCTTACTGTAATATACCAGGATACACTCCCGCATTAAAGCCAGTGCAGCCGAAACCGCCGATTCCCTGATCTTATATCGGTTTCCCGAGAAACGGTATTCCCGCACCGTAGTCTTGCCCTTGACATGGCAGGCAATATAGACCAGACCCACCGGCTTCTCCGCAGTCCCTCCGTCCGGCCCCGCTATGCCAGTGACAGCCACCGCCACGTCCGCCTTGAACATCACCGCGGCGCCCTTTGCCATCTCCTCCGCGGTCTTTTCGCTGACGGCGCCGTACTTCTGCAGAGTGCTTTTCTTTACCCCCAGCAGCCTGCGCTTCGCCTTGTTGGCGTAAGTCACCACACCCGTTTTATAGACCTCGGAAATCCCCGGCACATTTACCAGCCTGGCGGAAAGCAGGCCTCCGGTACAGGATTCGGCGCAGGTGATAGTCAGCTTGTTGGCCAGCGCCAGATCCGCCACGGCCTTCTCCAGGGTGGTATCCTCCTCCGTGGTATAGATATTGTTTCCGAACCGGTTTTTCAGTTCTTTCACCATGGGTTTGATCAGCTTCATGGCAGTCTTCCTGTCCCCTGCGTTGGCTGTGACACGGATATGGACTTCCCCCGTTTTCGCATAGGTAGCAATAGTGGGATTGGTCTGCCCTTCTATCAGATCCTTCACCATGGTTTCCGCCCTGCTCTCCCCAATGCCGCAGACCTTCACGGTCTGAGAACAGATAACCTGGGAAGTCAGCGCCGCCAGATAAGGGACCACGCTCTCCTCAAACATGGGCTGCAATTCCCCGGGAGGGCCGGGCAGAAGGATCAGTTTCACGCTCTCCGCCTCCAGGATCACCCCCGGAGCCGTGCCGTTATGGTTCACCAGCACAATGGCCCCTTCCGGCAATACTGCCTGTTTCCAGTTATTATCCGTGGGCACCATCCCTCTATCCGCAAAAAAAGCTTCGATAGCCTGCCTGCTGGGTTCATGGAGCTTTAATTCCTTTCCGCAGACCTTCGCCGCCGTCTCCTTGGTCAGATCGTCCTCCGTGGGCCCCAGACCGCCGGACAGGATCACGATATCGGAGCGCCCCATGGCCATCTTTATCGCCTGAGAAAGACGCTCTTCATTGTCGCCCACCACGGTCTGAAAATAACAGGAAAGCCCCAGCCCCGAACATTTTTCCGCCAGATAGGCCGCATTCGTATTTACAATGCTGCCCAGCAGAAGCTCTGTGCCCACACATATCAATTCAACTTTCATAATCTCCCTTGCTCCTTTCGGCAGCATATGCCGCAGCCGCAAAACAGGCATTCCAGGCCTGTCCTCCTTATCTTTGCTCCCGCATTACATCCTTATTTTTCAGCAGATAATCAATCAGGGAAATGATCGTCAGCGCCACCGCGATCCACATGACCGCATCCGTCAGGACCTGCAGCCCTGGAATATCCGCAATCATAAGACATACCATCACCATCTGGAACACGGTCTTAAACTTTCCCCAGTAGCTTGCCGCTATGACTACATTGTTGTCTGACGCCACAAGCCGGAATCCGCTGATGATAAACTCCCTGCTGATAATGACGATCACGATCCATGCCGGAATCCGGCCCAGCTCCACCAAAGCAATCATGGCCGCGCTGACCAACAGCTTATCCGCCAGAGGATCCATGAACTTGCCGAAATTGGTCACCAGATTATATTTTCTGGCTATCTTTCCGTCGATCAGATCTGTCAGGCTGGCAATGATAAAAATAGCCAGGGCAACGTAATCCATATATTCCAATACCCCGCCGAATATGGCTTTGAACCATCCCCAGCCTCCATAATCGCCCAAAAGCAAAATGACAAATGGTACGATCAGAACCATACGGAATATCGTCAGCTTGTTGGGTAAATTCATCTTTTTCATGAAATATCCTCCCCGTCTTCTACAATCTCACCAATCAGGTCATACTCATTGGAATCTGTCACAAGCACCTTCACAAAATCCCCGCTGATCAGGGATGCTCCCGTATTTACAAACAGATATCCGTCCACATCCGGCGCGTCCCGGTAGGTCCTGGCTACATAGACATCCTCGTCCGCCACCCTGCCTTCGATCATAGCTGTAACAATATGCCCTGCCATATCTTCCGCCTTCTCAAAAGCAACCGCCTGCTGCAGCTCCATCAGCTCGTCACGACGGCTTTCTTTTACAGACTCTTCCACCTGATCCGGCATGTCCGCAGCCGGCGTATCTTCCTCCCTGGAATAGGGAAATACCCCCAGCCTGTCAAATTCCATCTCGTTGACGAAGCGGTACAGCTCCTCAAAATCTTCCTGTGTCTCCCCAGGGAATCCGCTGATCAGCGTAGTCCGCAGGCAGATATCCGGAATCCGCTCCCTTATGCCCTCAATGATGCCCCGCAGCTGCGCCTGGGTGGCACGCCTGCCCATGCGTCTCAACACACTGTCCGAGGCATGCTGAATCGGGATGTCCAGATAATGGCAGATTTTGGGTTCCCTCGCAATGGTCTCTATCAGTTCCTCCGTGATCTCCTCGGGATAACAATACAAAATTCGAATCCACCTGATATCCCTGATTCCGGCAAGCTTCTCCAGCAGCTGGGGCAGACTTTTTTTCCCGTACAGGTCAACGCCGTATAAAGTGGTTTCCTGGGCCACCAGGATCAGCTCTTTCACGCCGCCTTCCGCGAGTTTCTCTGCCTGGGCCGCCAGCTCTTCCATGGGTATGCTTCTGTAGTCCCCCCTGACTTTCGGGATGACACAATAAGTGCAGCGCTTGTTACAGCCTTCCGCAATCTTCAGATAAGCATAATGCCCTCCGGTGGTGACTACCCGATCCCGGTATACCGCCGGCGCGGCATTCAGATCCCGGTAATGATCCCCTCCGCTGCCCGCCAGGGCTTCCTCCACCGCCTTCGTGATCTCCCCGATAGCCATGGTGCCCACCAGCGCGTCCACCTCCGGAATCTCTTCCCGGATCTCCTTCTGATACCGCTGGGCCAGACATCCGGCAGCTACCAGCGCTTTCAGCCTTCCCGTTTTCTTATACTCCGCCATCTCAAGCAAAGTCTGGATACTCTCTTCCCTGGCATCTCCGATAAAGCAGCATGTGTTCACCACGATAATATCCGCTTCGCTCTCGTCTTCCGTAAAGGTGTAGCCCTTCTTCCGCAGAAGCCCCAGCATCATTTCCGTATCCACCAGGTTCTTGTCACAGCCCAGCGACACAAACATAATATTCATAAAAAGTAAACTTTCCTCCCCGGAAGTTCCGTTTCAAAACTTCCTTACTGCAGGCATATATCCCGCGGCAGCCATTTCCGTTTCAACGCGTCAAATTCGTATATGCGAAAATAGCTGGCATCTCAACCAGCTACCTCTTTACCGGAAAATACCCATGAACTGCCGCGCCGCGCTTCCGACGGAAGCGCCTTAAGCATTTCCTTAACTTCCGCTCCCGCATCATTCACTGCTCAGTATCTTGATCTTGCCCTGATTCAGCTCTTCCACCGCCACGGACAAAGGCTTCTTATCCTTGCCGGGCACCATGGAGTTATCTCCGCCGATAAGCTGCCTTGCCCTTCTGGAAGTGGCCATCACAATGGAATAACGGCTGTTCACAATCGGCGCTTCTCCCTGTTCTACCTCGCTGTTCACTACTTTCATCAAATCTGAATAAGATGGATGTAACATTACTTCTGCACTCCTTTCGCGAAACAATACAGTTCATCCCTGATCTCTCTGATCAGTTCCTTCCTTCTCACCGGAGCCCTGCGGGCGGCGTCCACCAACATGTGGATCTCCTCCGCGCATTCCTCCAGCCTGTCGTTCACAACTATATAATCATAGGCTTCCACGCCTTCTGATTCCTCCGCAGCCCGCGCCAGCCGCCTGGCAATTACCTCCGGTTTTTCCGTCCCTCTCCCTGTCAGCCTGCGCTCCAGCTCCGCCACACTGGGAGGCGTCACAAACAGAAGCAGGCTCTCCGGAAACTTTTCTTTGATCTTCAATGCTCCCTGCATCTCAATCTCCAGGATCACATTCCGCCCCGCCGACAGCTGCTCCTCCACATATGCTCTGGGCGTGCCGTAATAATTGCCGCAGTACTGCGCATACTCCACCAGCCCGTCCCGGGCGATGGTTTCCTCAAAATGCGCCCTGTCCGTGAAAAAATAATCCACGCCTTCCTGCTCGCCGGGCCTGGGTTCCCGAGTGGTCATGGAAACCGACAGCGCGTACTCGTCATACCTGCGCAGAAGCTCCCTTACCAGTGTACCCTTCCCTGCGCCGGAAAAACCGGAAATCACGATCAGAATCCCTTTTTTCTCCATATTATTTATCCTCCGAAAGCTCTGTGCCTTCCTGTACCCGCCCCGCCACAGTCTCCGGCAGAAGCGCCGACAGGACCACCTGGCTGCCATCCATGATCAGCACCGACTTCGTCTTGCGACCCTGAGTGGCATCTATGGCAAGCCCTTTTTCTTTTGCGCCCTGCACAAGCCGTTTGATGGGGGCGGACTCGGGGCTGACGATCGCTATGATCTTCTCCGTATTTACGATATTCCCAAAACCGATATGAATCAGCATGCAAGCCATGCTCCTATTCTATATTCTGAATCTGCTCGCGGACCTTCTCAATCTCTGTCTTCAGCTCGATGGCATAATTGGATGTCTCCAGGTCATTGGCCTTGGAAAGGATCGTATTGGCCTCCCGGTTCATCTCCTGGGCAATGAAATCAAGCTTCCTGCCGATGGCGCCTCCTGCCAGAAGCGTGCTCTTCGTGGTCTCAATATGGCTGCGGAGCCTTACGACCTCCTCGTCCACGCACACCTTATCCGCAAAGATCGTGATCTCCGTCACCAGCCTGGCCTCGTCCACATGGGCATCCGCCAGAAGCTCCTTCACCCGCTCCTCCAGCTTCCTGCGGTACTCCGCCACGATCCTGGGGGAACGCTCCGAGATCAAGTCCACCATCCGTCTCATCCCTTCCAGCTTCCCGATCAGATCATTCCGCAGATGCTCTCCTTCCGCCACCCGAGCCTCCACAAACATCTCCGCCGCTCCGGTCACCGCCCTCTGCAGCTCCTTCCACAGCTCTTCCTCGTCCACGCCTGTCTCTTCCATTGTAAATACTTCCGGAAATCTGGCCAGCACGGACACCTTGATATCATCCTCCAGACCGAATGTCTCCGACATCAGGCGCAGGTACTTCAGGTATTCCGCCGCGATCTCCCCATTGTAATGCACCGTGGAATTCTTCTCCGAGAAATCTTCATAAGATACGAATACATCAACCTTACCCCGCGAGATATATTTCTTCAGTTCGCTGCGGATGGCTGACTCAAAAAAATTCAGCGCCTTCGGCATTTTAATATTCACGTCAAGGTAACGGTGATTGACGGATTTTATCTCCGCCGTAAATTTTCTGCTGTTCTCGGCCACCTCGCATCTGCCGAAACCAGTCATGCTCTTGATCATAAATGCTCCTGTCCAGGCACAATGAACCCCCATATACTCGCGAGCATCTTCATCTGCCTCTTTCTGCCCCTAAAATAACATAACAGGATCAAAGAATTGATCCTATATCGGATACTCCATTTCATTATATGATATGTTTCGGAAAGCGTCAAGGGCATGCAGGTGCTTTCATGATAAATTTTCCTTTTGCCTTCAAAGAATCTGTTGAAAAATTTACACTAAGATACTATAATAGAGAAGAAGAAACGTTCTGCCATACCCGGTACCGCGGGGCAGCGCGCAGGTCTTCGCACTGCATGATCCCCTCCATTGCCCGGGTATCTTCCGGGTTCATGGTCTGCGGACAGAAATTCTCTGCCCGTAACGGCACAGGCGGGCTTCATGCGGAATTTCAATCAGGAGGTGAATTTATGAATACGATATCTGCGGGCAATGGTATTTTCAATACTTATTCCCATATTTCCAGCGGCAAACGGATCAATACCGCGGCAGACGATGCCGCAGGGCTTGCCATTGGACAGAAAATGCGGCAGGAAGAAACCGGATTGAGCGTGGGCGCCCAGAATGCAAAAGACGGCATGGGGGCTTTAAATGTAGCCGACGGCGCCCTGGGCGGCGTGATGGATTATCTCCAGCGGATCCGCGATCTTGCGCTGCGCTCCATGAACGGCCTTGCCTCAGCCTCAGACAAGGCATATTACCAGGATGAGATCGACCAGTTAAAAGAAGGCATCCAGTCCATGTCCAAAACCACTTCCCTCAACGAGCAGAAGCTGTTGGACGGCAGCATGGCGGATATGCACCTCGCCACCAATCCTGACGGAAGCGGCATGCGGATAGGCATGGCCAATTCCACACTGGAGGCGCTGGGGATTGCCGATTTCGATGTGACAAAAGGAGATTTCAGCCTGGATGCCATCGACAATGCCATGAATATCGTGTCCAGACAGCGCGGAAACCTGGGGGCTTCCACCAATCGCCTGGAGCATACCTACAACAATAATACGAACATGGCCCTGGAGCAGCTCAGTTCCAGAAGCCGCATCGAAGATCTGGATATGCCGAAAGCTATTTCCGAGAAGAAGAAGGAAGACCTGTTGGAAGAATACCGGACCCTGATGCTGAAGAAGCAGATGAATCAGGATTCCATGATAGTAAAGCTGTTCCAGTAGAGGATATTTCCACATTTATGACAATATCCGGACACACAATCCGCAAAAACCGCACATCCGAAACGGCTGTGCGGTTTTTGTATTTCCTGTCGGTTCCCCGGCGGCAGCTGCATGCCCCTCCCACAGCAGAATTGTGACGGTTCATCCGTTTACTTCCTGTCACAAATTCATCTGCCGGCTCCGTTTTGAGCCTTATCAAAGCCATGCACCCAGTCGCAGCACAGGTAATAAAACAGATAGATCACCGAACTGATTCCCCAGGTCAGCGGATAGGCCCAGTAAATGTAACCGATCTCATTAGTCAGTTTCATCACCGCGATGATATAAGTAATCCGCAGCAGACACCAGACTGCCAGCATGACGCACATGGGCACAAACGCTTTCCCCGCCCCCCGGCAGACGGCGGCCACCGCATGAGAAAATGCCAGCAGGCAGAAAAACAGCGAAACTGTGCGCGCCTGGCGGACCCCCAGCTCGATCACGCCGGGATTCGAGTCAAACAATCCTATGAGCTTCGGCGCGAATATGTAACAACATACGCCGATAGCCTCCGCCAGCACCATGGCCGAAAGAATACTGAAGCGCGCCCCCTTCTTCGCCCTGTCATACTCTTTTGCCCCCAGGTTCTGGCTGATAAAGGTAGTACTGGCCATATTAAAGCTTGTGATGGGCAGGAACGCAAAACCTTCAATCTTCGCATGGGTGCCGTAAGCCGCCATTGCCAGCTTTCCGAAGGAATTGATCTGGGACTGGACGATGACATTGGCAAAGGCGATGACGGAATTCTGCACCCCCGACGGAAGTCCGTTATGGATGATTTCCTTCAGCATATCACCGTGAAACCGTATTTTTCTCCACTCTACAGTGAATATATTTCCTTTTCGCATCAGGTGCCGCAGGCACAGGACCACGCTGGCCGCCTGGGAAATCACCGTAGCCACTGCCGCTGACCAGACACCCCAGCGAAATACTGCCAGGAACACCACATCCAGAACCACATTCAGCACCGAAGAGAAAATCAGATAATGCAGCGGGCGTTTGCTGTCCCCCAGGGCGTTCATGATGCTGCGGCAGACATTATACAGCACCAGCGCCAGGGAACCCAGAAAATAGTACCGGAAATACGAAATCGCTTCCGGAAGCACCTCAGGATCCGTCTGCATCCAGACCAGAAACGTAGGGGTGAGAGCCACGCCCACCACTGTCAGCAATACACCGGCAGCAATGCCGAAAGCCAGCACCGTATGAATCGCCCGGGATACCTGGTCCTGGTCCCCCGCGCCGAAATAGCGGGAGATCACCACTCCGGCGCCCATGGCGATCCCAGCGAAAAAGCTGATCATCAGAAAGATCAGCGTTCCCGAGGAAGTCACCGCAGCCAGAGCGTTGGTACCTAAGTTCTGCCCCACGATAAAAGCATCCGCCGTATTGTAGAGCTGCTGAAATATCTGACTTAAAAATATGGGCATGGCAAAACCCAGCATCAGTGAATAGGGATTGCCTGTGGTCATGTCCTTTGTGTGGGAAGATGCTGTATTGTGCACTTTTTTTCGAAATTGTTCCATGTTTTCTCCGGCGTCCTTTCTACCTTACGGTTTGTCATTTTGCAAATTTCAGGCGCTAAAGCCTTCTTGCGTACCACTCCGGATATGCAGTCCCCCAGTGATCCGATCATTGTCAGACGGCGACAGCCTGAGCATAATTTCCCCCAAGGAAAGCTGATCAAAATCTCTCTTCATTGTCATACCTCTTCCTTTATTGCCCTGTCCCGCTGGACTTTTCGAAAATATGGCTCCATCTATACTGCCCGTCAAACAGATCTGCAGACATATAATATTCACGAGAGGATGCCTGCCATATTCCTGGCCAGGACAGATTGATAAATTCTGGCAACCCTGGTTGTATCTACCCTTTCTATTATACAACGAAAAAGGCATGATTGGTAGCCTTTTATTCCTGTATTCTGTCGACTCCGTCCGAAGCACCTGTTTTGCAACCTGCACCAATAAATTTTGTTCCTGTATAAACCTCCCTATCTATATTTCCTTGGGGTTAGCCGAAATTTGCGCAACCCGAAAGGATCATAATCCCAGCGCCCTGATATCGCCGCAATGCGGAAATCAACCCTGTGATTGACTAACACCATTTCCTTATATGGACAACAACTGCCGCCCTGTCTCTCTCCATTTCTCCAGTACGGACTGGTCATGTGTGATCACGATGACCAACGCCCGCTGCGCCACTCTGTCCAGTTCCTCCCAGATCAGGCTGCAGTGTCTGGCGTCTACCCCTGCAAAAGCCTCGTCCAAGAGGTAGACAGGCGACTCCTCCAACAGGGTTCTGGCCAGAAGCAGGCTCTTGCGCTGACCGCCTGAAAATCCGGTTCCTCCGTTGTCAAGCAGGGTATCCAGCCCTTCTTCCAGGCCAAGAATCCACTGTTCCAGGCCAAGCCGCCCAAGAAGTGCAAGAATTTCGGAATCAGAAGCACTGCTCCTCCATAAGATATTGTCCCTGACGGTTCCCTGAAACAACGCATTTTCCTGGGTCATGTAGGTAATCTGGCGGCGGATGCTTTTCAGCGTGTATTCCTTCCCGTTATGTCCGAACAGGCTGATTTTTCCTGACTCATAGGGATAGATGCCTGTCAGCATACGGAAAAAGGTGGTTTTTCCTTTCCCGCTTTCTCCTGCCATGACATAGAGTCCCTTTTTCCCGATTCTCAGATTCAGATTCTCATACACCGTGAACTCTCCCAACCGGCATTTAACCTGCTCAGCCTCAATTCCGCAATCTGCCTGGGCAGAAAAGTCCATATCCCTGGCTTCCGGCGCGTCCCGCTCCTCCTCCAGATCCAGGATATCGTGCAGTCTGTGAAAGCTCACCATCCAGCTCTGCAGACTGGCATAAATGGAGGAAACCATGGTAATCATGGTGGTGATCAATGCCGCCATCTGGTACAGGATAACCACATCCCCCAGCCGTATCTCTCCGTTTTGATACAGGTAAAAGCCTGCGAAAAGCATGCCCACGCTCTGCATATACTGAATCAGCGTCCCGCCAATCCCCTCCTCCGCTTTCTGTATGGCAAATTTACGGGAAATCTTCTCAAAACCGTCCAGGCTGCCAAGCACCTTCTCCTGAAAGGTATCCACAAGCCCGCACAGCCTCACGGTCAGCGCATTGGCTAAATTTTCATTACAGAGCCCCAGAGCAGCCGCCCTATTTTCCTGAAGTGCCTGAATGGTAGGACGCTCCTTCCGGATGACCAGAATCTGAGCCCCCCAGCACAGCAGCCCCACCGCATAAATGAGGATGCACAGCTTCCAGTTGATGGAAGCAATCGTAACCGTAGCGCCGACTCCGGAAATCAGAAACATCAGCGGCGCCACGTTCAATGCGGAAACCACTCCCTCCACATCCGAATTCATCCTGGAAAGCAGCTCCCCTTTTTGTCCCATGGCATATACTCTGTCATATCTGGCTTTCAAAATGCTGTTGTAAAGAATGCTGCGCAGGTCATTCCTGATTCCGTGCATGGTCATTGCCTGCCAGAAGATTCCTGCGGTATCAACAGCCAGAAACGCAGTGGTAAACAGCGCAATAAAACACAACTGCCGCGTGAATTCCTCCGCGTTTCCCCCGTTTGCCATATTCAACACGGTACTGCCGATAAACGCGGTCAGCCAGGTAATCAGAAAATTGCGGCAGGCTACGATGAGCGTGCTTAGGGTATAGGGCGCTGCCCATTTACGTACCTTTCTCAATAAAAGTCGATTGCTCATACTTTTCCTTTCTATTTATAGTTCCGCAGCAGCCTTCTCCGCACCCTGGTCTTTTCATAGAATTTCCGGGCGCGGAAAGGGCCTCTGCTCAGGTTGTCCCCAGTTCCATCACCCACTGCGCTTCGTCCAGCAGCTCCTTTTCATGGGTAATAACCACTACAATTCTGCCCTCGGACAACTCCTGCAAAAGCGCTGCAAAACGTTCTCTGTTTCCCTTGTCCAGAGCGGTGGTAGGCTCATCAAAAATGTAGACGTCCCCCTTTCGGAGCAGCGCTCTCGCCAGGCAGAGTCTCTGCTTCTGTCCGCCTGAAAGAACACCTCCGTTCTCTGTCAGCACTGTATCATATTCCTCCGGCATCCGCAAAATTTCTTCATGGATGCCGGTCTTTCTGCAAGTCTGCTCAATCTGTTCCTGACTCATATCCTTTCCGCAGGCCAGATTGTCCCGAATACTTCCCTGAAACAGGATATTTTCCTGGGGAACCACCACAATTCTTTCCCGCAGGCTTCTGAGGCTGTATTCCCGTGTCGGTACTCCGTTTATACATATCCGTCCTGACGATACTTCATAGATTCCCAGAAGCAGCTTTATCAGGGTACTTTTGCCTTCCCCGTTGCCGCCCTTTACAAAAATAAGCTTTCCCTGATGCCACACTTCGGAAAAACCATGGTAAATTTCCCTGGAAGAAGTTTTCACGCTGCTGTCCGGATAGACAAAGCGGATATCCTGAAAAGCGATCTCTCTGATCTGCTGCGCCTCATTTCCCCCTTCCCGTTCTTCCTCCTGTCCAAGAAAAGCATTCAGCCTCTGCAGACTGACGGAAGCTCTCCGGAACACAGAAATGGTCCCGTCCATCCTCATCACGAAGGAAACGATATTGTCCGTCAGCGTCACCACAGTCAGCAGCTGCCCTGCAGTAATACGTCCCTTCAGCACAAACCAGCCGCTTAAGGAGGTCAGCAGAATGATGGTTCCAAAAGCGCTGACCAACATGGGCGCGCCAAGCAAAGCCTCCCATATGGCAACCCTTCGTTTCTTTTTCTGCAAAATCGATAGTTTTTCATCATTTTCCTGTATAAATACCTCTTCCCGGCCAGAAGCTTTGATGGTTTCCGGGTTATACAGCCCCTTCACCACGCTCTGATTGGCCTCTTCCAGAGCTTCCTGATATTCTGTGGTTCCTTTCGCGATAGGCCTGCTCATCCTATGCAGGAACAGGACAGGAACTATCGTTACAAGAATGGAGGCAATCCCCAGATACACATCAAACCAGAATATCATCCCAATCGTAATCAGCCATCCCACCAGATCCGGAAAAGCATTTCCCAGAATCCGGTTCGCAAAACTGTCAATCTGTCCTACATCCGATGTGTAATAAGCTGTCACCGCTCCAGGACCGCTTTGCCTCAGACTTTCCATTGAGCTGTCCAGCACTTTTGCCTGGATTTTACCGTATAAATTTTTCTGGACTTTCACAAACAAAATCTGCCGGATATAAGAAATCAGCTGTGACAAAACCAGAAGGAATCCTGCAAGCATCAGCAATGACATCTGCAGATTCCCGGTGTCCAGGGCTTCTCCGATGCTCCAACGCAAATATACATTTCCCGCAGTAAGGATGACAGAGCCTATCAGAACCAGTCCCAACCGCCAGTAGGATGCGCTGTATATCGTCCGGTAGTTGAAGCATGGTTTACTTTTTCCCCTCAGATCTTTCTCCCGGCTTTCTTCTTTTCCTCGGATCATTCCCGGGCTTTTCCTCCTTCCTTCAGGGCTTTCCGAATCGGCTCGACTGTATCATCTTCCTCTCCTTCAAACAGAAGATCCAGTATCCGTTCCGCCTTCTCATAATATGTCGGATTCTCTTCCATCTGCGCAAGAACCGACAGATGCTGCGTTATAGACAGCGCAAGCGGAACCAGGGCCCCTTTAGCCACATTATGTTTTTCCTCTCCCTCCAGGAAATGTACCAGGGCGTTTTCCCGGGCTTTGTAGAGATTCGGAAGTTTCTTCGCATATTCCAGCGCCTTATCGCGCTCTCCGTTTTTCCAATAGGCAAAACAAATGTTATAAAGTGTAGAACCCCGTACCTCAGAGTCCTCCCCGTAACGGAGAATCTGTTTCTGCAGGGCAATGGATTCCCTCAGATTACGCGCCCTTTCTTCCTCTGTCCCCTCAAGCTTCTCAAGAGATGTGGAAAGCTGAACAAGAAGAAGCGCATTGTTCGGGAAAAGCTTCAGGGCTTTTCTCATCAGCAGCACATTGTCATGATGCAGATTTTTTTCGTTGTTCTCTCCCAAATACCTGTCCAGCAGCAACAGGGAGTCCCCAAAAGCAAGGGCCGCCTTATAAGCGTCCT
>CAJUFB010000012.1 GCA_910585805.1 uncultured Acetatifactor sp. | reverse complement strand
TACACAAATTTTTGATTGTATTGAAAGACTCTATCAGTGTTTATGGGGCTTCGTAAACTGTTTTCATTGTAGAAGGAATTATATAGCGGGAACTACGGGTAATTTATCAGTAGAAATGAGGGAAGCCCGTTTTAGGGCATTGACACTGTATGTTGTAACTCTTACGCTGCACAAATTGCAATTGTAGAAATGAGGGAAGCCCGTTTTAGGGCATTGGCACATACACTATTTCTGGCATCTCTTGCCCTTTTCTTACGTAGAAATGGGAGAGACCCGTTGTAAGGCATTACACAATAAAGACCCGTTGTAAGGCATTACACAATAAAGACCCATTGTAATCATGGACTCAAATTTTTAAACACAGGATTAATAAATGATAACTATAGAAATTCCTAACATAGCTTCCCACACCATATCACAAAAATCCTATGACGATATCATTGCCTCGCTGAAGCTTTCGGATATTCAATGTCCCTGTGGCCATATTGGCGGTCTGATCCATCACGGGAGTTATGAACGGACAGTTAAAGCACCGGATGGAGAGTTTCGGCTTCGTATCTGTCGTGTGAAATGTACTCTCTGCGGACATACCCATGCAATTCTTCTGTCGTCTATCGTTCCTTATTCGCAGATTTCCCTGAAAGAACAGGTTGCTGTTATTCATTCTTACAAGCAAAAAGCAGGTTATACCGAAATCCTCTCCTCGAATCTTTCCATAGACGAAAATAATATACGCTCTATCATTTTGCGCTACCGCCGATTCTGGCATCAGGCCCTCAGCCTGTTTGAGTTCCCCCTGTATCCGATTTCGGAACTTATAAAGCAATGCTTTTCCACTTTTCAAAAACAATTCATGCAGATAAAAAACATTCCAAATTCTTTCATTGCAATAACCACATAACATTACTGGAAAAATTAGTTCTTTTACGGTATCGTTAAACCAATCTTGGATAAGCCGGCCCCAGAGGCGTTTTTAAGCGCCGGAAGACCGTCATTATCAGCATTCAGTAAAATGCGAAAGAAGGGAAACATATGAACGAAAAAAGAACAAAGGAAAACTCTCTGGATGCCATGACTGAAAAGTGGATGCAGCTGGAGCGGAAAACACTGAAACAGAGAGAAGCTGCCGAACTGTTTTATGAGAAAAAACTGATGAAGCTGATCGAGGAAGATTTCGTCACCAGAAACAGCTGTAAAGTATACGAAAAAGTGGAATACCTGATTTTATCGGTAGGAACTTCTTATGAGCCTCTGGTTTTGAATATCAGACTGCTCAGGCCGGAGAAACTGCTCTTTCTGTGTACCAGGGAAACAGAAAAATATCTGGAGAAAATCGTGAAATACTGCGAGCTGGAAGCGGGAAATTACCAGAAGACAATTGTCAGTGAGACGGATCCCAGCGATATCTATATGGAAATTAAGCGGGCATTTCTGGCCTGGGGACAGCCGCAGAAGCTGTACATCGATTTTACCGGGGGAACCAAAGCCATGTCCGCTGCCGCCGCCATGGCCGGGGCCATGATCAATGTTCAGCTGCTTTATGTGGGAAGCAATGAATATCTGCCGCATTTTCGGAAACCCAGGCCAGGTTCCGAGACATTGTTTTTTATCACCAATCCCCTGGAAGTTTTCGGCGATTTAGAGATTGAAAAGGCATTTACCCTTTTCTCAAAATATAATTATTCCGGTGCCAGGGAGAAGCTGGTTGAACTGAAGGAAAGCATACCTGATCCGAATATCAGGCAGCAGCTGAACTTCGTCTATTTGCTTGCCAATGTGTACGAGATGTGGGACGCGCTCGACTTTCCGAAAGCCTATGCGTACATTACAAAACTGAATAAAGAACTGAAAAGAGACAGGCGGATGCATGGTCATTTTCTGATGATGGACATGGTTGATATTCTGGAGGAGCAGGAGCGGATACTGGAACCGCTCAGTGAACTGTCGGCTTTGATCCGGGATAAAAAGCAGATGCAGATTCTGACCAGCGCCAGGCATATGATTCCGCTGATGTTCACCATGCTTCAAAATGCGGCAATCCGTGAAGCCCAGGAAAAATATGATATGGCAACTCTGCTTTTATACCGTCTGCTGGAGATGATAGAGCAGCGAAGACTTGCGAAATATCACTTGTTCGTATCGAAAATGGACTATCTGCAGCTCAGGCCGGACAGGGAAAAGCATCCGGAATGGAGCGGTCTGAATTCCAGGGAACTTCTGGGAATCATAAAAGAACGTTATGGGGACATAAAGGCCAAAGTGTTCGGCAAAAACGGCAGCGTTTATCTGGCAGAACAGGTATCGCTTCTGGATGGGTTCATGATATTGGCGGCCTTGGACGATGATATCAGCAGTGCGGGAGGCGGAAGCCAGACGGACAAACTGAAAAGGATCAGAGCAATGGTGTATCTGCGCAATAACAGTATTTTCGCACATGGTTTAGGACCTGTGGGAAAGGAAAATTTTGACAGGTTCAAGCGTTTTGTGGAAGAGCTGTTTCAGGAATTCTGCGTTCTGGAAGAAATCGATTATACAGGATATAAGAAGAAAACGGCGTGGATCACCCCGCTTCAGTCCGTGTATTATGCGGGACCGGAGGAACAGCATGTCAGTACTGTACATTAAAGAGCAGGGCAGCTGTATTCAGAAGAAAAGCGAGCGGATTGCGGTAACCAAGGGAACTCGCACCCTGCTGGAAATTCCGGTTGCAAATGTGGAAAATATGGCGGTATTTGGAAATGTACAGGTGACGACGCAGGCCTTACACAAAATGCTGGAACAGGGAATTAGTGTTAATTTCTTTTCTTTTTCGGGGAAATATCTGGGACAGGCGGCAGCGGATTCCGGAGAAGGACACACTGGAACTGATCCGGAAGATTTCAACTGCCCCGTGTCTCTCGGATACTGGAGAACTGACAGAAAAAAGGGAAGGAATTTATCAGGGGTCAGTCATGTCGCCGGTGTTTTCCAATATTTATCTGGCAGAGTTTGACTGGATAATGGACAATGAAAGCGATTTTTATATTCGATATTCCGATGATATGATTGTGTTTGGCAAAAAGCGGCAGAAGCTGGAGGATCTGTTGGCGAAAGCAACGCTACTGCTGCGGAAACTGGGGCTGACACTGAACCAGGCGAAAACGGGGATTTTGTCTGTGGGGGAGGGATTTGAATTCCTGGGGTATCATTTTGACAGACAGGGAAAGGCAATTCCCGCGAAAGCAGAGGAGAGACTCCAGGAAAGGCTGGAGACAATGTGGCTGACAGAGAGAACCGGGAATTTGCAGGAGAAGCTGAAAAAGGGCGCGGAGATACTTGGAGGCTGGGAACAGTATTTCAGGGAGGAGAGGGAGATTGCTTCCGCTTATGAATTCGCGGCAGTGGCATATATGACATGGAATAAGGAAATGGATTGTGGGAAACTGGAAGAAAACCGCAGAGTTTTCCATAATATGAACAGGGAAATCTGCACTTATCTGTGCCGGTTCTGGGAGCAAAAGGGGAATCGGGGCATGATTTTGTATGAGATGGAGGATTACCATGAGGTAGCTGCGCTGGATGCAGGGGCGGAGACAGGCGGGGTATATGCGGAGGAACTTTTAAGCCTTTACGGAAAGCTGACGGAGGATGAAAATGAGGAAACCCTTGTAAATATTATGCAGATTTATTCCGATACGGGATGTTTTAATAAGGCTATGGCTTTTATGGAGAAAATATCCAGGCTTCATGGAGAGCAGGAGAAGAAAAGCGAACCTGTCAGGATAAGGCCTGTCAGGGAAGAAGGCGGGGAAGAGGAATCTGAAGCCGTAAGGCTGACGGAATCCCAGCTTAAAAAGTATGTAGAACTGTTTGTTGGAAGAGAAGACGTTTATGTAGTACAAAATCTGGATAAATACGGGAAGCTATGCTATGAGCAGAAATCAGAGCCATTGACGGAGGAGGTGTTGAAAAAGCATTTTGCGGGGAAACTGACGGCGGGAACCTATGTGCAGCGGGGGAACAGTACGGCGCGCTTTATGGTGATCGACGTGGATGTGTCGAAGAAGGTATTGCTCGAAACGGGCGATGCGGCGGAGAAATTTCGGCTGGGCATGCAGAAAGCGGCGAATCAGGTGCAGAAGATACAGGAAGAACTGAAAAAGCTGGGACTATACGGCTGGGTGGAAGAAAGCGGGCATAGAGGATATCATATCTGGATTTTGTTTACCGAGTGGGTATCCGTGCGGTATCTGAATCTGCTGCAGGACATTGTGGAGAACCGTATGGGGGAGACGGCGGATGGGGTTACGATAGAATTTTTCCCCAATAAGGGGCGGCTGAAAAACGGGAAAGCGGGACAGGCAATTAAGCTTCCCTTTGGATATCATGCGAAGACGGGACGGCAGAGTTGTTTCCTGGATGAGGACTTTATCCCGGTTCAGGAGCCCGGGAAATTTATTATGGACATGGGCGGCTATACGGGACTGGCTTTAAAGAAGGTTCTGAATATTGCGGCGCCGGCAAAGAATGTGGCAGTGAAAGAAAACAAGGTGGATGAGGATCTTGGCAGTTTCGGTTATCTTCCTGATAATATTGCGGTGATATTGAAGCGGTGCAATCTGATGCGGTATCTGTGCCAGAAAGCAAGGTCAACCGGATATCTGTCCCATTTCGAGAGGCTGTCAGTGCTGTATGTGTTTGGGCATGCGGGGGAGGACGGAAAGGCGTTTGTGCATAAGGTGATGGAATTCACATTGAATTACCAGTATTCGGTCACAGAAAAGTTTATTTCAAAAATTCCCGCAAAGCCGATCAGTTGTCTGAAACTGCGGGATCAGTATCAGAAGGTGACTGCGGAGTATGGCTGTAACTGCAATTTTAACCGTATGAAAAACTGCTATCCCTCGCCTGTACTCCACGCGATTAAGGCGGGGGAGGAGTCGGGAGGAGAGATTACGGTTCCCACAAGCCGTACCCTTACGAAGGAGAAGGAGAGCCAGGTTTTTGATGAATTGAATATTAACAGGCGCGTGCAGGACATTACCGGAAGAATACTGGAGATGAAAAAGCAGAAGAGAGGGATTGACAAAAATATTGTCAGGCTGGAGCATGAGTTGGAGACGATATTCGATGAGGCCGGGATTGACTGCCTGGAAGTGGAGTTTGGGATGCTGGTGCGGCGGAAGAATGAGCGGGGGTATGAGTGGGTTGTGGAGATTTAGGATGGAATGTCAGGAAGCGGAGTTTGGGTGGGAGGATGAGGGGAAATTAAGCATATTTTTTGTAATGTTGATATTGAAAAAGGCGGCCTGTTCTGATATAATGGAATGCATAAATATGAACAAAGTGTGAACAGCCAAATTTAGGAGCTGAAAAAGCTTATTGTCAGAATATTCTGTGAATTACACGTAAAAATGGGCTCTGGAAGCCGCTGTTTATGCGGCTTTCCAGACCTGAGGGTAGAAATGGGGTTGGCCCGAGTTAGGGCATTGACACACCTTTATTGGTTTCATTTGCATAGTATTCTTCTTCTGAAGTAGAAATGGGGTTGGCCCGAGTTAGGGCATTGACACGTTCAGAGCTCTAATGATTAACTCTCCACTTGTTCCGTAGAAATGGGGTTGGCCCGAGTTAGGGCATTGACACCGGAATTTATCCAGGTCTTCTGTTGCATCTTTTACGATGTAGAAATGGGGTTGGCCCGAGTTAGGGCATTGACACCTTCTGGGTTTGGCTGTTCTTGTTCCTTTTTATAAGGTAGAAATGGGGTTGGCCCGAGTTAGGGCATTGACACTATCTATGCTCATCAGCATATGCCTGGTCACGATGTAGAAATGGGGTTGGCCTGAGTCAGGGCAGTGCGATATCAGCGATATTATGGAACATATACCAGAGGATAATTTTTCTAAATGGGAACTATCTAAAAATTTATATCAAAACTTCCTGTAAAACCGATAAGCTGCCTGAAACTGCGGGATCAGTATCAGAAGGTGACTGCGGAGTATGGCTGTAACTGCAATTTTGACCGCATGAAAAACTGTTATCCCTCGCCTGTGCTCCATGCGATCAAAGCAGGAGAGGAATTGTCGGAAAATAACCGTTGCAACGATAAAAGGTTGAAGATTTTTTAGCCCTGACTTGACAGGAGTGTATGTGTCCCGAATTGAAAAGAAGCGCTCATGAAGCTGAGAGAGAAATTTGAACAGGTATAAACGGAAAAAGTCCCATGCAAAAATACTGAAAACAACAGAAAATGAAATACATAAATACTAAAAGGCGGGGAGAACATGGCTGGAAGACATTTTTTATCTGTGCTGGGGACAAGCAATTACAGCAAAGTAACGTATCGGTGTGACGAAGGGACTTTGGCCACGGAATATATCCAGGAGGCTGTATTAAAGCTGAAGATGCTGAACGAACGCGGTTTTGGGGCAGATGACCGTATCACAATCTTTGTGACGAAAGAAGCATACCGGCTCAACTGGTTGGACAGGGATTATACGGACAGGGAGCTGAAGCAGATGGGAGCCGGGAAAGAAACGGCGCGGAAGACAGGGCTTTACTCCATTCTGCAGAAAGAATTCGGCATTACGGAGGAAAGCGTGAGATTCATTCCCCTGGGTGCCACAGAGGATGAACTCTGGGATATTTTCAATATTATGTATGACGAGATACAGGATGAGGAGGAGCTGTATGTGGATATTACGCATTCACTGCGAAATATCCCCATTCAGATGCTTTCTGTTATTACATATGCCAGGACACTGAAAAACATAAACGTAGCAGGGATTTACTATGGTGCTTTTGAGGCAAAGGTTCAAAATGAGGCCGGCGAAACAGAGGCACCAATTTTTGACCTTGTGACATTTCTGGATATTCTGGACTGGTCCCAGGCGGCCGGCTCTTTTGTCAGATACGGGAACAGTGATGAGATCAAGGCGCTGTTTGACATTCAGAAAGTGAAGCGCAGAAATAAGATGGCGGACAGTTATAAGGTAGTCAATGACCTCTATGATATCACACAGGGGCTGGAGACGTCGAGAGGCTGCCATGTCCCGGACAAAAAGGGCGTACCGGGAGGAAGCGTGCTGAATTCTTACCGTTCCTATGAACAGAACTATAAAGCCATGCAGAAGAGGGTCGGGAAACAGGAGGAAGCGCAGGCAAGGAAAAACAGGATTGAGCCGCTCAGCAAATTATTTGATGTGATTCACGACAAGCTTGGCATTTTTGATGTTGAGGATAATCTTGCCTTTGGCTTTGCGGCGATTGACTGGGCGATTGAGAATAAGAAGACACAGCAGGGATTTACGGCTCTGGATGAGACGATCAAGACTTATCTGTGCTGCCGCTATGGATTGAATGAATACCTTGAAAAACACCGGGAAGGCATAGCGAAGTCCATCTGTAATCTGGTCAATAATGAAATGCGGCAGAAGGAAAGCGGAAAAGAACTGACGGCGGAGGCCAGGGAGGACATTTTCCGGAAGTGGGAGATTGCATGGGAAATGCGTTGGGGCCGGGAACAGAATGGAAAAGATGCGGAACCGGATACCGTGACGCCGGAACAGGAACGGAAAGCTGCCCGGATGCTGACAATGGAACTTCCCGTTGAGCTGGCGGAGCTTACCAGTGCTATCTCCAGCCGCCGGAACTCCATGAACCATTTCGGCTACAGTAATATCTATCAGTTCGGATGCAGGAAGCTGTATGAAGATTTGAAGGAATACAACGGCCGTTTCCGGCAAATGATTGCTCCGGCAGAAGAGCGTGAGGAGGAGTGAGAATGCCTGAGAGACCAAAGAAGAAAGTGTTGATTCTCACCCTGGGGACGGGAAGAAAGCTGCCCAGCGGCGCACCTGCGGGGTATATGATGACAAGCTATCAGCTTGAAGAAACCGGGGAAATTGTGGAGTCTGCCTATGTGGCAGAGTCTCTGGTTTCAGCTTTCCGGCCGGATATGATATTTATTATAGGTACGATCAAGTCTTCCTGGCTTGAATTTTACCAGTATTTTACTGCGGGGAACACAGAGAAAGAGGAGCTTCTGTTCTGTGAGCTGGATCCTGCCAGCGGCAGGGATGTGTCGGGGGAAGAGCTGCGGAGGGCGACGGAGTCCATCAACAAGATCCTTGCCGGGGGACTGAACAGAGAGCCTTTTTCCAGGGCGGTTCCCACCCGGGCCATTCTGACGCGTTATGGCATGAACAACGAAGAATTGTTGGAAAATTATCAATTGCTCAGCGGCATCAAGAACTGGCTGGAGCCGGATACGGATTATGAGATTGCCTTTGATATTACTCATTCTTTCCGGTCCCTGCCTGTCTATAATCTCATTATACTGAACTATCTGAGTGTAATCTCCAGTGCAAATCTGGATATTACTCATATTTACTATGGAAACATGGATGCAGGAAGAGAAAAGGGAGGAATTACGCCCATATTGGATCTGCATGATCTGATCTCCGTGATGCATCTCAGCAGCGGAGTGAGTGAGTTTAAAAATACCGGAAACTGCCGCACGCTTCTTGAGCAGATCCCGGAGACGGAGAGTGAGCTTCGGAAGGCTCTGGAAAATTTTGACTGGGCAACCCAGGTCAATTCCTTTGACAAAGTGCAGAAATCCCTGACGGAGCTGCTGCGGATAACGGAGAGGGAGCAAACGGACAGCAGCCGGTACGCGGATCTGAACCATATGATCAACGAGGTGCTTCGCCGAAAATTTCTGAATCTGAAGGACGACAGGGAAAAGGCCTCAGAAGTATGGGAAAGGATGTCCATCGCGGACAGGCGCCTGATGACGGCAAAGTGGTATCTGAACCAGAATCGTTACGGGCAGGCGGCGGCCACTGCGTATGAAGCGCTGAAGAGTCATCTGGTACCGGTCTATCTGAAGAAAGTCAAAGCGGAGGTCAGGGAGGAAGATTACCTGAATGAAGACTATCTGACCGATGCCATCAGAAGATTATCGTATGTTTATACTTGCCTGAAAAGGAGAAAGTCCAGTCTTTCCGGTATGGAAGAATTCTTCCTGGAGCTGGAAGGGACCAGAAAAAAAGCCGTTATCGTCCGGAATCGTTTTGCTCATAATCTGACGGAGAGAGGGAGCAAATGGCCGGGAACAATGACGTCTGATCAGGAGAAGGCGCATGTCTCCCGCCTGGTCAGGCTCATCGAACGGCTGAAGAAAGAGATAGCAGATCATCCCGATGAGGTGGAACATGTCTATACGAAAGGGCTGATAATGACAGAGTAAGCGGGGGATGTCAAAACGGAACGTATTTTCGATGAATAGCTATGGATAACAGAAATAAAGGATACAATGGAAAGGCATTCAGAAAGTGACGGTTTCTGAGGAAGCATTACAGTACACGGATATGGCAGAGATGGGAGAGGAAACGGATGGCTGAACGGGTATTAACGATTTTGGAGGTATCACAGAAGCAGGCATATATTTTTTCCAGCAATAAGCTGAGAGACAATATTACGAATTCGGCTGTGATTGCCTGGGTCATGAGCAGTGATTATTTTCAGGAAAAGATAGCGGAACCGCAGGTTTTCGACAGGAAGGAGAATTTCGTCTATTCCGGAGGCGGGCATGTGGTCCTGGAGTTCGCATCCCGGGAGAAGGCGGTGTGTTTTACCAGGAAGATTACGTACACGATACATAGCGAATATCCCGGCATTGAGGTATTTGCGGTGACATTGGAGTATGACGGGGCATTGACGCCGGGAGAGAATCTGAAGGAGCTGACCAAAAAGCTGGAGCGCAAGAAATCCATGAGGGTTTCGGCGTTCCATCAGGGCACCTTCGGCGTGGAAAGGCTGGATACCGGCACGCGGAAAGCCGTTCTGCTGGGAAGAAGGGAAAACGGCATGCCGAAGGCGGAAGAGCAGACAGACAGGGAACTGGCACCCAAAGGTTATGAAAGAGTCTATAAGTTCGGCGAACTGGGCGGAACGAAACATGATTCCAACTTTATTGCGGTAGTTCACATTGACGGAAATGCCATGGGAGCCAGGGTGGCGAAGGTGTACGAGGCGTATCAGGATGCCGACTGGAACACTTTCAAGGATAACATAAGCAGATTCAGCCAGGCAATAGACGATGATTTTAAGAGCGCATATAAGGAAATGGCGGAGACCGTGGCGCGGAATCTGGAAAGCGGCAATCTGAAGGATCTGGACATCCGGGACAGGAATTTCCCGGTGAGGCGGATTATTACCGCAGGGGATGATATCTGTTATGTCACGGAGGGGCGCATCGGCGTGGAGAGCGCGGCGGTCTTTATCAGGGCATTGAGCAGGAAGGAGAATGCGGTGGATAAAGAGCGGTACGCCGCCTGTGCCGGGGTGGCCATCGTCCATCAGAAATATCCTTTCTATAAAGCATATGAGCTGGCGGAGAGCCTGTGCAGCAACGCCAAGCGCTTTGGGGCGAATCTGAGCGAGGATAAGACGGGCGGTGCCATATCTTCCATAGACTGGCATATTGACTTCGGCGAGCTGAAAGATTCCCTGGAGGAGATTCGGCAGGATTATGCTTACGGGGAAAACGAAAATCTCGCTCTCCGGCCTTATATTGTGGAGGCGCCTGAGGAAATTCTGGCAAAAGAGAGGTTCCGTCAGTATATTCATTTCCGAAAGCTGATTCGGAAAATCCTCTCCAACGACATCGCCTTTGCCAGAGGGAAGATGAAGAATCTGCGCCAGGTGCTGAAACAGGGAGAAGCGGCGGTACAGCATTACCTGAAATTCAATAAGATCGAAGATATTGCCATGGACTGTTATCAGGGCGTGTACGTAAATGACGAGATTGCGGGAGTCGGAACGGGCCGGGGCCTGGAGCGGAAAATGTCCGTCACCACGGCTGACGGGGTACAGCGCTCCCTGCTGTTTGACGCCATCGAGATGATGGACACCTTTGTTCCCCTGGAAGAATGAAGGGGCTTTTGTCTGAAAAAATGCAGAACTGGAAACAGCCTTTTTCCGGAGTATACAGGAAGGCCTGCGGGCGCCCCGGCGGAGAATCAGAAAGAGGGGCGTTTCTGAAGCTGGTGGAAGGAAAGCCTGCGGACGGTCCCGGCGGAGGGGAATTATTTGCCACAGGCGCGGGTATTGCGCGGGGAAAGGCGGGACTTTAGAGGGAGGTTTACAGCGTTGAAGATAAAGATGCATTTGCTGTCGGATGTCATATTCGGAAACGGAGTCAGTGTGCCGGGAGGGGAGGATATCTCGGTGCTGAGGGACGGAAACGGTTTTCCATACTATAAGGGCGGTACGTTCAAGGGAATTTTCCGGGAGGAGCTGGAGCGTTACCTTCGCTGGACCATGACGGGGGAAGCTGCGATCCATGCCAGGCTGGAGGATCTGCTGGGCAGCAGCGGCAACGACAGGGAGGCGGAAGACAAGCTTGTCTTCTCAGACTTTACTTTGTCGGAATATGTGAAGGAGAAAGTACTGGCGGAGCTCGGGGACGACCGGGAAGCCGTGCTGGACGCTTTTACCAATCTTCGGACTTTTACAAGCATTGACGGGGACGGCATCGTTTCGGAGGGGAGTCTGAGGAGCGCCAGATGTGTGAATCAGGGACTGTACTTTTACAGCGAGATTTCCTGCCGCAGGGAGGACGAGCCTCTCGTGAAGGAGGTTATTTCCCTGGTCAAATGGCTCGGAAGCATGAGGAACCGCGGTTTCGGAAAAGTAAAGATAGAACCGGCAGACGCAGGGTTGGAACAGGGGGAGTAAGATGCGGAGGTATTTACGCTATGTATTGATGAATGTGGAACCCATCCGGATTGCGGATGATTCTACAAGCCAGAGCGGACAGACGATGACATTGAAGTTTATTCCGGGGACTACCATCCGCGGACTGGTGGTCAATGCGCTGTCCAGGGGAAAAGAGTTTGATGAGATCAGGCAGGCGCTTTTTTCCTCTGATGTCAGGTATCTGAACGCCTGTGTCAGCGTGGAGGGGAAAGAACTGTTTCCGTCGCCCAAGGGCTTCTATGAGGACAAGAGCGAAGCGCAGGGGAAGAAAAGGATAGAGAATGTAGTAGTGGAGGGAGCGTTCCGTGAGGGGATGAAACGGGCGGCGTTGGGAAGGTATGCCTGCATCGAGGAAGATACGGTCCGCTATTACGGCGTGGAGACGGGGTCTGACCTGAAGATCAAGATCAACGTATCCGAAGAGGAGCAGAACGTCTTCAGAAACGAGTATATTACCGCGGGGCATTTCTTTACAGGTTATATCGCGGTGGAGAAGCCGGAACTGGAAGAGGCAGTCAGGGGCGTTTTCGATAAAATGGTCATTCTGGGAAATGCCCGTTCCGCAGGCTTCGGAAAATGCCGGGTGGTCAGCGCGGAATATGTGGATAAGATTCCTTACGGAGAGCTTCTGCCAGGGACGGACAGGAAGGGCTCCTGTTATATGATGCTGCTGTCGAATCTGGCCATGCGGGATGAGAACGGGGAGATATGCGGGCTGAACCTGAAGCAGATGGAGAAACTGATGGGAGTGGAACATCTTTCGGTGAAGTACTGTTCTACTTCTACGGTGGATGTGCGGGGATACAACCGTACCTGGGGGATTCACACGCCTTCCGTCACCATGTATGAGCAGGGCAGCGTGTTCCACCTGGTTTATGAGGGGACATTGAGCGCCGAAAGGATGGCGGCAATCTCGGACAGCGGAATCGGCATCCGGAAAAATGAGGGATTTGGAAGGGTTATTTTCCTGGACCAATATGAGAAGGTGACGTGGAAGGCCAGAGGGGAGGAAACCCCGGAAGGAAAATCCGCTCCTGCAGCTGCCCGGAGTGCGGAGGCGTGCGAAGAGGACGCGGAGGTACTGAAACTGACTGCCGGTAATTATTACAGGAATCTGATCAGGAGAAAGATGCGTGAGTATGTGGTGGACCATCCGCTGCAGAAAGGAGCGCTGGGCAGCAGTCAGCTGGGAAAACTGGAAGCCCTTACCACCGCTTACAAATATGACCCGGCGGCGGGAAAGAAAGCAATTGAACAGTATTTTTCCCATGCGGAGGAGAAGGAAGCGAACCGGAAGACCCAGAAGGCGAGAGGCAGCATAAAGGGGCTGGTCAGAGAAGTCAGAAAGGTATTTGATGCCGACCTGAACGGATTGCTGGGGCTGGAGACCGGGGATACCATTATGGGAGTGGACATAAAGGAACTGCTTACGGAAGAGGATGTATACAGGCTGAAAATGAAGCTTCTGACAGAGCTGATCAGATACGACAACAAGAAAGAGGGGGCGAGGTAAATGGCGATTGCGCTGGAATACGATAAGATCATAAAATATCGGGCAACTGCCACCTGCATGGAGCCGCTGCACATTGGGGACGCGGTGGGCACGAGGGAGGAAGTGCTGGTCCATCCCAACGATGAAATGCCGTTTATCCAGGCAACAAGTATAGCCGGTGTGTTTCGGGATTATTTCGTCCGGGCGAAGGGGGCTGCACAGGCTGCCGGACTGTTTGGCGCAAGCAGGAGAAACGGGGAAGCGGCGTACGGCGGGACTTCGGAGGATGGGGAAGATTCCGGTACGGAAAAGCAGGAGACATCGGAGGATGTCGTCGGAGCAGACAGAAAGAGGGAGACGGTGGAGAACGGCACGGGGCAGAACGGCACAGGAAAGAACAGTGCGGAGCAGAGCAGAGCGCAGGATTCCGGCGGGGAAGCGGCTGCCGAGGAAGCCGGCGGGGCCAGCCGGGTACGGTTTACGGACGGCACCTTTGTCACAGAGGAAAAGGGAATCCTGATGGAGCTTCGCCCCAGGCTTGCCATAAACCGTGCCACCGGGACATGCAGCGAGAGCACGGTAAAAGGCACGGACAGGAGCTCCGGGCATAAATTCAATATGGAATACGTGGGAGCGGGAGCCTGCTTTCAGTTCAGCGTGTATCTGTACGATCCCGGATATCAGGAAGCTGTGGAAGATATATTTGCCGCGCTGAACAGCGAGAATATTCAGCTCGGCGGGCAGAAGAGCAACGGCTGCGGGTATGTGAGGATTGAGCGTCTGCAGCGTGCCGTCTTTGATATGAAGAAAGCGGAGGACAGGCGGAAGTGGGCGGAAGAGGACTGCCTGCCCGCCAGCGGCTATGAGGATATCACAAAGGCGCTTCCGTCAGGAAGCGGTTACAGGAAAGCATATGAGATAACGGTAGCCGGCAGGACGGAAGGAGAGCTGCTGGTAAAGGGCATTGCGGTGATGGATGAGGGTGAAAATGCGCCGGATGCGGTAAATATGAAAAATGCCGGAGGAGATTATATCATTCCCGGCAGTTCCCTGAAAGGGGCTGTCAGGAGCCAGATGGAGCGGATTGCCGCCTATTTGGGCTGTGAAGAAGTGATCCGGGAGACATTTGGATGCGCAGCGGAAGCAGACGGAAGGGGGAACACAGGAAATATTGCGTTTTTCGATACCGTAGTGGGCGAGGCTGCCCGCAATGACATGGCAGATGTCAGGCATCGCATCCATATCGATAAATTCACAGGCGGCGTGATGGAGCGTGCGCTGTTCTCCGAGAAGAATGTGTCCGGTGAGATGAAACTGCGTATCGCTGTTTCGGATAAAAATACCCCGGACAGAAGCTGCGCGCTGCTGCTTCTCGCGCTGAGGGATCTTGCAATAGGCGTTATGAGCCTGGGAAGCGGCTATAATATCGGGAAGGGAATCATGGAGGTAGATACCATCACTGTGACGGGGAGAGACGGCAGGAAGGCGTCTATTGACTTTAAGGCTAAGCGGACGGAAGATGAAGGCGGGCTGATTGGCAGGATTATGGCATCTTTGAGTGCATGACATACTGCGGAAACGGAACGGTTTAGATTGCGGCAGTTATTTTCTTTCGATTACAGGAGGAGCGGTTCCTGTAATTTGTAGACAATTCCTTGGGATGAGACTGGCAGGGTATGTGGCGGCTGCGGTCTGCGTGTAGAATGGAAGGATTGCGGATGCCAGGGAACAGTCTGCCGGTTTCCGGTGAGAGGACAGTATCAGCAGGAGGACAGGATGGGATACAGGACGGAAAGGGTGGAGATGCCCATATCAGCGGGGCAGATCCGGGAATTTGACTATGCGCTGCTTTACGGTATCAGCAGTGTGCAGCTGACCAGGACGGAAGCGTTGAATGAAATAGACTGGACAGAATGCCAGGAAGCGAGATTCTTCTCGGAGGACAGGGAGCTTCATGTGTTTGAGGATGAGGAAGGAAAGCGAGCGGTTCTGGTGGCAGACGACGGAGACGGGGACAGGCTTGTGAAGCGGTATGAGATGGCACCGAAGTTCTCCGGAATCGGCAGGGCGCTGAAGGTGGTGGAATATGTGGCCTATGACGAGGACGGACAGCTGAGGGTTGCCCTGACCAGGCTGGCGGGTGTGGAATAACCGTCGGGCCGGTTAGAGCGAGGAATAACCGATAGACCAGGCAGGGCGTGGAATAACCGTCGGGCCGGTTAGAGCGAGGAATAACCGGCAGACCAGGCAGGGCGTGGAATAACCGGCAGACCGGGAAGAGCGCGGAATAACCGTCGGGCCGGTTAGAGCGCGGAATAACCGATAGACCGGTTAGAGCGCGGAATAACCGGCAGGCCGGACAGAGCGCAGGAGAACCGGCAGGGCAGGCAGAGCGTATTCGGGAAGGATAACAGGAGGTGGAGGAATGGCAGAGGGAATCGATGTTGCTGCGCTGATGAGAAGCATGAATGGAGGCGGCAGAAAAGAGGAACCTGATAAATATAAAAATTATGATCCGGACGGGAAACGGGGAGGACGGGGTAACGGCGGCGGAAACCGCTCGAATGGGAACTTGGGAAACGGCGGAAACCGTCCTGACGGGAACGGCAGGAACGGAGAAAACGTCGGAAACCATCCCAACGGGAATGGCAGGAACTTGGGAAACGGCGGAAACCGTCCCAACGGGAACAGCAGGAACGGGGGGAACAGTGGCGGGAACGGCAGTGGGAATCGCTCGAATGGGAACGGCGGTTACGGTGGGGGCGGCAGATCAATGCCGGCGGATATGCATGTTGGCGCACCGTATAATTTTGTCTCATTTTCCGATAAGGTGTATGAATATCCTCAAGGGAAGCTGACGGCACACAGCGATATGAAGGACGAACTGGCTACGGGGGAGATTTCCTATGAGATAACGACTGTGACACCGGTTTTTGTGGATGACGGTAAGGGAGAGTTTAACAGGAATTCCAGAGGAGAGTATGCCATACCGGGGAGCACAATGCGTGGCCTGATCCGGAACAACGTGCAGATTCTGGGACTGTCCTCTTTCGGGGATGATATCGACGATTATGCGCTGATGTACCGGAACGTGGCGGCAGGACTGCAGAAGGACCGTTACAATAAGGTGCTCGGCGCTGATACGGTAACCCTGGAAACGGGAGCAAAAAACAAACAGGTAAGTGTGCTGAAAAATGTACAGGCCGGATACATACGGAATGTAAACGGGAAATATTATATCTACAGGACCGAAGTGGACAGGATTCAGGATGAATTCGGAGAGATGAATTACTATCCTCTGAGTGAGAGAAAGATTATTACCGAATATCTTGACATGCAGGATAAAAGCAAGTTCTCCTATGAGTTTTTTTACCACAACGGGAAAAATATTCTCCAGAATGAGTTCAGGCCTTTCAGAAAGAACGTAAGGAGGGATTACAGGACGAATAAGGAGATTGTTCAGTATGAGGGCGTTGAAAACCGGAATTATGTGCCCTACAGCCTGCCGGTGTCCTATGAACTGAAGAATCTGCGGAATGTCACGGCGGTGGGGGTTCCGGGGAAATATAAGAAGGAAGGCTGCGCGGTATCCACGGGCAAAATGCGCATGAAGAAGATTCTCTATATTATCCCGCAGATAGATGAATCGAAAGAACCCATCCAGATTCCGGAAAAGGACCTGGAGGCGTTCCGGATTGACTATAAAAAGCGTGAAAACAAGCTGGTGGACAGGGACAGGGCCAATAAAACGGGCTTTTTCAACCTCCCGGCCAACGGAGAGACCAGGCCGGTGTTCTACATCTGTCTGGGCGGGCGGCTGTATTTCGGGTTTACGCCCAGGCTGCGGCTTTTCTATGACCATACCATCAGAGAAGGTCTGAAACCGGCTCACAGGAAAGGCACCCTTGACTACGCCAGGGCGATGTTCGGTTACGCGGAAGAAGGCAGTGCCTCTGCAGAACAGCAGGACAGCAGGCCGAAAAGCTACAGGACGAAGCTGTCTTTCTCGGACGCGGTTCTTGTGACGGAAAACAGTAATGTTTTGCACGATAAAAAGAAAGCAATCCTTGGTGAGCCGAATCCTACCAGCTGTCTGGAGTATGTAAAACCTCAGAAGGATGGCAGTCCGGATACCTATAACGGCAATTCCTTTGAACTGCGGGGAGTAAAGCAGTACTGGCTGCACGGAGAGACGGTTCCCCATGAGGTGGAGCAGAAACAGATGAAGGTGGCGTCGGACCTCCATCCCATAAAGGCAGGCGTGAAATTCCGGGGAAAGGTACGTTTCCGCAACCTGACCAGAGACGAGCTGGGGCTGCTGCTCTGGAGCATCCGGCTGAACCAGGGCTGCAGGATGAATGTAGGAAAGGCGAAGTCTTACGGATACGGGCAGATTCGGCTGGACATCCTGGAGGCGAGAGAGATGGAGTTAAGCCGCGCCTACGGGACGGATACGTTGGCGCTGGAGCCTTTCCGGCCTGTAGAGGTGGAAGATTCCATCCGGTTTTACAAGGATACCGTCAATGCGTTTCTGGGGACACGCCGCATTGACGAAATGCCCCATATCAAAGAGTTTTTTGCCATGAAGGATGCCTCCATGATTCCGGACAATGCAGACATCAGGTACATGGATCTGAAGCAGTATCAGGAGCAGATGAAATTCAAGGCTCCTCTGAAGCCGGCTCTGCAGGTGGCGAAAAAGAGGGAATGATAAATGTTAGTCAACTTTACGAATCATCCCTCCTCCCAGTGGGGGGAGAGGCAATTACGGGAAGCGGAAAAGTACGGGGACATCGTGGATGTCCCTTTTCCGGATGTGGATCCGGAGGAGGACGAGGCTTATATCGGCGTCCTGGCGTCGGAGTATGCGGAGAGGATTCTGAACCTGGTTCCCGACGCCGTTCTCTGTCAGGGGGAGTTCTGCCTGGTTTATCGGGTGGTTTCCCTGCTGAAGGAAAAGAATATCGCGGTCCTGGCAGCGTGCAGCGAAAGATGCGTGATACAGAACGGTGACAGGAAAGAAGTAACGTTTTCTTTCCGGCGGTTTCGGAGATACTGAGGCTGCCTTATTAAAAGGCATCTGGAGGAGCTGCGGAGACACATGCCTTTTCCAAACGGGGTGCCATCGGTATCAACCATGTCGGGAGTGTCTGCTGCGGTTATAACCCATGCCTTAAGGAATTTTTGGAAGAGGGAAGCAAAAAACAGCCAAAGCCATCGGCAGCGGAAGGAGCGGGCCATGATGAAAGATGGTTTGGGCTGGCAGCAGGCAAAGTGCTGAATGCGGAAGAAATGCTGGATTACAAAAGGCGGCACCGGGCAATCGAAAACTGTCTCCATTATGTGCTGGACGAAACATTTGGAGAAGATAAGAGTACTATAAAGCTGGGGAAGAACACAATGCCGCTTCTGCGTAAATGTGCTTATAATACTACACGGCTGTTTCAAATGGAAAACCCGGAGAAGCAGGAAGGCATTCCGGATATTATTGATAATGTCTGTGACAATTTAGAAATTGGATTTCAGATGATTCCAAAAATCAGTTGCAATTCCTGGCTGCTTATGTTATGATAATGTCACTTCAGAAATTCAGTTTTTTCATAACGACACAGGCGGTGGGATTCACTGTTTTGTGCCATGTAGCATGCGGCTTCTATGAAGAGTCGCTGATCCGGGCGTTTTGCCTGAAGTAACCCATAAAAGATGAAAGAGCGCGGGCGTACGCGGCAGAAAAACAGGCACACGAGGCAGGAAAGCGGGCATACGTGGCAGAAAAACTGGCATAAGAAGAAAAAAGAAAGGGGATGAAGAAAATGTTAGATCCAAAAGATTTCGAAGCGTTGCAAAAAATGATGGAATCTGTAGTAGGGGCGAGGGTTACAGAATCAGAGAAAAGGATGGATGCCCGGATTGCGGAGTCAGAGGCAAGGATGGATGCCCGAATTGCGGAGTCAGAGGCAAGGATGGATGCCCGAATTGCGGAGTCCGAGGCAAGGATGGAGACAATGCTTGATGCCCGAATTGCGGAGTCAGAGGCAAGGATGGAGACAATGCTTGATGCCCGAATTGCGGAGTCAGAGGCAAGGATGGAGACAATGCTTGATGCCCGGATTGCGGAGTCAGAGGCAAGGATGGAGACAATGCTTGATACCCGGATTGCGGAGTCAGAGGCAAGGATGGAGACAATGCTTGATACCCGAATTGCGAAATCCGAAGCAAGGATGGAGTCAATGCTTACAGTTAAGATAAAAGAGGCCGAGAATTTACTTTTAGAGGAAATAGACAGAACACAAACGAAGCTTGAAAATAAGATTAACCTGCTCAATGAAAATTTGGACAAGTTGGAACAATACTACAGGATATCAAAGCTTGAAAATGATAATACGACAGTATTATTAAAGCTGATGGAAGGGCTGGCAAAAAGAGTTGAAGACCTGGAGAAGAAGATAGCGTAAGTGATTCAGGGCTGCCCCTCTTCAAACAGATTCTCCCGGGTAATATTGTGCAGCCATTTTCCACTGCGATAATGCCCAAGGACCCAGGGCCACTTGACAAACTCGTCCGTACACAGGAGGAAATAAACCCACAGCACAGGCAGTTTCAGCACAAAAGCGGCCAGAAAGCCCAGGGGGACGGCATAGCACCACATATCCACAGAATCACAGATAAAGCCGAAGCGGCTGTCACCGCCGGCCCGGAATACGCCGGCGATCAATGTGGTATTTACCGCGGCACCCATAACATAGTAGATATTTATGAACAGCATATACTTCAGGTAATGCATGGCGGTCTCTGTCAGGGACGCATATTTCAGCACAAAAGGCGTGGCCGCCAGGACAATCAGGCCGCCGATGGCTCCGGTGATGACTGTGAGCTTCATCAGCTTTTTCGCGCCTTCCCGGGCGTCATCCAGACGGTTTTCCCCGATTACATTACCCAGAAGAATCCCACCGGCACTGGCCATGCCGAAGCAGAGTATGGTGCCGAAATTTCGCACTACCACTACGAAGGAGTTGGCGGCTACCGCATCCGTTCCCATGTGTCCCATGATGACGGAATACATGGAAAATGCCACACTCCAGGAGATATCATTGCCCAGAGCCGGCAGGGAGAGCCGTACAAAGTCGGAGAACAGCACTTTGTTTTTGACAAATAAGTACTGGAAATCCAGTTTGATATCCCTGCTGAAAAAGGAAACCGCAAAACAGGCTCCCAGTTCGATGAGCCTTGACAGGGAGGTGGCGATAGCCACCCCTGCGGCTCCCAGTCTGGGCGCGCCGAAGAGCCCGAAAATAAAGATGGCATTCAGAACAATATTTAATGAAAATGCGATTACATTCATGGCTGTACTGACCATCACCCTGCCGATGCTGCGGAGAACGGCCAGATACACTTCCGTGATACCCCAGCACAGATAGCTTACACTCATAAAGCGCAGATAGGACGCGCCGATTGCGATGAGTTCCGCGTCATTGGTGAAAATGCACATCATTCCCTCTGGAACAAGCAGCGCCAGTCCGGCGAAGGCAAGAGAGAAGCACAGGGAAAAACGCAGGGCGATGCCTTCCACTGCTTGGATGGCCCGCAGGTCCCCTTTTCCGTAATATTGGGCACAAAGAATGGTGGCACCGGTGCCCAGGCCGTAGAACACCATGAAGAGCACACTGGCATACTGGGCGGCCAGGGACACGGCGGATATGGCGGACTGTCCCACGTAATTCAGCATCACCACGTCCGCCGAACTGACAGCAGCGCTCAGAAGGTTCTGGATGACAATGGGCACTACCAGTTTGAAAATCTGATGGTAGAAAGGGTCGTTTTTGAGTTTGTTTTTCATCTGCATGCTGCGTCCTCCTCAGGAATTGTCGGCATATACTTCCTTATGCCCGGCATGCCGGAAACGCCGGCTTTGCTACAGGTAAGGCAATGATAGCACAGTTGAGAGGGATGTGCAATCGGGATTTGGCTATCCTTTTCGCCTGGGTGTCATTAATTTTGCTGCATTGTTTTTCTCTGCTGAAATGTGATATTGGTGTTGAAAAAAGGGGAGGATTTTGGTATAATGATACTTAGAAATATGAACAAAATGTGAACAGCCCAATTTTAGGGAAGAAAAACGTAATTTTCAGAATATTCTGTGAATTACACGTAAAAAAGGCTTCTGGAGGCCAGTGTTTATGCGGGGTTTCAGACCTGACCGTAGAAATGGAGTAGGCCCGAGATAGGGCATTGACACCAATTTTCGTCAGCGCATCCACACTCCCAAAGATCTTGTAGAAATGGAGTAGGCCCGAGATAGGGCATTGACACCCTTTGAATCCTATTACTTTCCCATCGTTGATGATGGTGGTAGAAATGGAGTAGGCCCGAGATAGGGCATTGACACAAGGATATGTTATCTTTGCCTCTGCTTCCTCAATATTGTATAAATGTAGTAAGCCCAAGATAGGGCATTAGGGGAGAACGTACAATTCGTCTCTTCTGCATTGCCAGCAAATACGGTTCGATATACAGTAGTTGAGCATAACTTCAAAGTAATAAGAATACTATTAGACTGCACTAAGCATTGGTAAGCTTTAAAGTGTTACGTTTTCGGCCGATCAGTCTGTTTGGGCATTAAGCGCGATTTGAAGTATGGGTACCCATGGCGATGAAACAATAACAAAAGCAATCATAGCAAAAGAGCCGGGAGCCGGAGCATTTCTGGTTTCCGGCTTTTTACTGTTACCAGGAGGGGCGGCGTAATCTCAGGTTTCTCCTGGCTTATAAATTTATCAATGCAGATATAAATTTTGTTGACTATTAAAATAGTCATTGACATCCACTGACTATTGTGATAGTATCATGATATGACTATTGCAATAGTCAAGAAACGAGGTATAGCTATGCCAACGAAATTATTTGATTCTGAACTGAAGGTTATGGAAGCATTATGGGAAGGAGGCGATTTGACCGCAGGCCAGCTGGCGAAAATCCTGAACGAGCAGACCGGATGGAACCGCAACACCACGTATACTGTCATCAAAAAGCTGATTGCAAAAGGCGCGGTTGAGCGTCTGGAGCCGAATTTCACCTGCAGGGCCGCCATCACGAAAGAGCAGGTCAGGCAATGTGAAGCGGAGGGGCTGATTGACCGGCTGTTTGATGGTTCGGCGGAACTGTTCCTGTCGGCTTATGCCAGCGGGAAAGGGCTGTCATCCGAAGAAATTGACGGCCTTCGACGGCTTGTGGAAAGGCTGAAATGAGGTAGACGATGAATATTTTGCAGATGAGCGTGCAGGCCGGATTGCTGACGGCAATTGTTATTGCAATCCGTGCCGTTGCACTTTATAAGCTGCCCAGGACAAGTTTTCTGTTCCTATGGGGCATTGTGCTGCTGAGAATGCTGATTCCTTTTTCGGTTTCGGCGAAGTGGAGTATCTACAATATTTTCGGCAGCGTTTATCCTGGTGCAGTCCGGGGAAGCGGCGATTTAACGAAAGAAATATCTGCCATAGAGAAGGGGGTTGCGCATATCCGGGCGGAGGTGCCGGCCGGCAGGGGAGGGACATCCGAGGTTTCGCCTTTGACTGTGCTGTGGCTTTGCGGAGCGGCTGTTCTGGCCGTTCTGTTCGTGGACATGTTGGTACGGAGCCGCCGGGTGCTGAAGGATGCCAATCCGGTGAAAGCAGAGCCGTTTATTGCCGAATGGCTGGCATTGCACAGGATTTTGAGGCCTCTTGAAATCCTGCGTTCCGCCCATATAGCTTCACCGCTGGCTTTGGGAGTTCTGCGGCCATACATTATTTTGCCGGAGAAAATGGATATCAGTGACGAAAAGCTTGTCAGCTATGTCCTTGCACATGAATATATCCATGTACGACGGTTTGATATGCTGTGGAAGCTGCTGGCTCTCTGCGCGGTATGCATCCACTGGTTTAATCCCATGGCCTGGGGTATGCTGTTTCTCCTGAGCCGTGACCTGGAGCTATCCTGTGATGAAATGGTATTGCGGTATACTGCCGGGGCAGACAGGGCAGAGTATGCCGGTTCGCTGTTGGATATGGCTGAACGAAACAGGTCATTTTCCCTGATTCATAATTATTTTGGAAAAAACGCAATTGAAGAAAGGATACTGTCTATTATGAAATATAAAAAAACGTCTGTTTTATCACTTATTTCCGCATCAGCTATCGTTGCGGGTACCGCGGCGGTATTTGCCACTTCCGCCCAGGCCGGGAACAGCCGGATATCGCCGGAAGAGCAGGACCGTATGTCCAATGCGGAAGCAGAAGCGGTTTTGGATACTTTGGAAGTGTCTAATATAATATCCTATGTGGACCCCCAGGACGGCAGGACTTATTACAGTTTTGACGACGGCGGGAGTTTTGAACCTCTGACAGAAGAGGAATTTGAACAGCGTTTTCCCACGCCGGATGTGGAATGGTGGACCTATGAGGAATATGCAGCGTGGCTTGAGAAGGAAAAGAAGGAGCTGCAGGGCATGATCGGCGAAAGAGGCTGGACCGGCGGCAGGGGAGAATTTGTCTGGACACAGGAAATCGTGGATGAGACGATTGCGGTATACGAGGAAATACTGCAGGATATCAAAAACGGGCTGCAGGTATCCAGGAGTGTCAACGGAAATGATGATATACAGTTGGCGTACAATCCGGAAGACGTGGAACTGGGCGCTTCCGAAAGGGAGCTGGAGCTTTCCATTCTTCTGTCCAACGGCGAACAAAAGATGTTTGGGCCTTACGAAACCGAGGAGGAATTGCTTGCTGAGGTAGAGCCTTTCTGTGAGGAGCAGGTGAGGCTTGGCAATATGGAGCAGAGTGAGGCGGATGAGATTATCGGCAGGTATGTAAAGTAAGCGGAATCTGCCCGTCACTGTGGGCGGACGGATAGCGGATGCATCCGTTTTTCAGGCGGAACCGTCATCCTTTTTGGCAGGCGGTTTCGTCTTCTGGCTTTTTACGGAAATGTTAAGGCGGTTCTTTTTTCATTGCAGTGACTGCTGAAAGGCTGAAAAGGTCACGCCTGCTTTCGAAGCTTGCACTGTATACTGAAAAGTAACAGATGAAGCTATCGGGAAACAACTCCGGACAACTCTGGTAAATGCAAAAATTGTATTGAAAAAGGGAGGATAATTTGGTATAATAAATTCAGTAAATATGAATAAAGTGTGAACAGCCCATTTTGGGGGCGTAAAAAACCAATTTTCAGAATATTCTGTGAATTACACGCAGAAGTGGCCTCGGAAAGCCAGTATTTATGCAGCTTCTCAGACCTGACCGTAGAAATGGAATAGGCCCGTTATAGGGCATTGACACCTCACTAAGAGCGTGATACTTTTTCTCTGCCCGTTGAGGTAGAAATGGAATAGGCCCGTTATAGGGCATTGACACAAGGCATATATGCTGTCCCAGATACAGAATTCCCCGTAGAAATGGAATAGGCCCGTTATAGGGCATTGACACCCATCCCATATTACAAAGTCCTCTCCTTCGAGGACACTGTAGAAATGGAATAGGCCCGTTATAGGGCATTGACACAATATGTTGTCCATGAACAGGTAGTATGCAGTCTTGGTAGAAATGGAATAGGCTCGTTATAGGGCATTGACACTTAACGGGTTACTTTATTCTTTGCTGACTCTTTAAGTAGAAATGGAATAGGCCCGTTATAGGGCATTCACACAGAAGAATTCTTCATTTTCATCTACCTGAGAAAATCGTAGAAATGGAATAGGCCCGTTACAGGGCATTGACACTCATACGAGAAGTTATCTGTAAAGGACGATTGATCTATATAAATGAAGCAACCCTGTTAGGGGAGGGTACACAAGCACAGTCCGTTCGGCTTCAATGCCGCAGCTTTTATCAGCCGGCATAAATGGAGTAAATTAGCCATAATGTCATACCATGGGAAACAACTCTGGCATCAACCGGAGTTTTTTTATGGCATCTTGCAGGAATTCAAGAGGAAAAGGCAGAAGAGAACATTAGAAGGGAAAGTCAGAAGGAAGAGCCGGAAGAGCACCCCTGTTCGTAATCACATAAACGATACAGTGACCATTTTCAAGGAGAAAGGAAACCAACGTCATGATCTTAAGCGTCAGCCGCAGGACCGACATTCCGAGTTATTATTCCGAATGGTTTTTTAACAGGATAAAAGAGGGATATTTCTATGTCCGCAATCCAATGAATCCGCGTCAGGTCAGTAAGATACGTATAACGCCGGAACTGGTGGACTGCATTGTATTTTGGACGAAGAATCCGCAGCCCATGCTTTCCCGGCTCCGGGAATTAGAGCCCTATCCCTATTATTTTCAGTTTACGCTGACCGGGTATGGACGGGATATCGAGAGGAATGTCCCTCATAAGAAGAAATGCATGATTCCCGTATTTCAGGAGTTATCCCGTAAAATCGGTAAGGAAAGAGTGGTCTGGCGGTATGACCCCATCCTTTTTACAGATCGGTACAGCCCGGAATATCATCTGCAGGCGTTTCAGCAGATTGCTGAGGCTTTGGAGGGATATACTGTTAAATGCGTAATCAGCTTTGTGGACATATATGCGAAGATACAGAGAAATATGCGGGCGCTGAATGTCCGCTTCCTGCCGGAGAGGGAACTGCTTGCGTTCGGGGAGCGGATTGCCGCCACAGCCGGCCGCTGCGGGATTGCAGTGGGGGCGTGCGCGGAGACGGTGGATTTATCCGCCTGCGGCATTGCGCGCAGCAGCTGCATTGATAAGGAACTGACAGAGCGGATAACCGGATACAGAATACGGGCAGATAAGGACAAAAATCAGCGGAAAGAATGCGGCTGTGTGGAAAGCGTCGAAGTGGGCGCATATAACACATGCAGAAACGGCTGTATATATTGTTATGCGAATTACAGCCAGGAACGTGTCCTGCAAAATGCGCGCATCCATGATGTCAATTCTCCGATATTATGCGGACGGATAACCGAAGAAGACAGGATTACGGAGAGGAAAGTAAAACTGTTGAGAGAGCCACAGGCCTGCCTGTGAAGATGGTGCAGCCTGAGCGATCCTGCTTATGTTGCCGGCAGTAAGTTGGTTGGCAGCAGTTCAGCAGCAATTCAGCAGCAATTCAGCAGGCAGTAATTTAGGTGGCAGCTTTCCAAAAGACTTCACAATTTGCCTGAAATGTGGTAATCTAATAAGGAAAGCGCAGCAGAGCATTTTATCTGAGGCCGGCGACCGGAGCAGGGGTCTGCGTGAGGAGCATAAGCCTGTAAGGGGCGGAAAAAGAGGAGAAAGCCGTGGAGTTAAGGATAAAGTTGTTGGAAGAAGATTTTGTCACAATAGGCTGGGATGCGGTTGAAAATGCAGACAGCTACCGCGTTTACTGGGCAGATAAGGATACGCCGCAGATGTGCTATCGGCTGATGGCAGAGACTGCGGAGCTGGAATATACCCTGCATAAGGCAAGCCATGTGCCCCATTACCTGAAAGTGGCGGCAGTGGAGGGCGGCGTGGAGAAAGAGGCGGGTCCTGTTCTTAGCACACCGGTGAAGAAGGTATTTCGGGAGCAGATGGAGAAGCTTGGCCGCGGCCTTGTGGCTGTTCCGGCGGCAAAAGGCATCTTCCTCAGCTGGAGAATGTTCAGGGATGAGGTGTCCGGCTATTCCGATACAGGCCTGACGGGGACTGACTATTCCGTCTATCGGGGAGAAGAGCGGATTGCCCTTGTGACAGACAGTACAAATTATCTGGATAAGGACGGGAAAATTACGGACAGATATCGTGTGGTTCCGGTCAGAGGGGGAGTGGAAGTCAGCACCGAAGTGCCGGAGACGGCGGGACTAGAAGAATGTGCCGGAGAGCCGGAAGCAGCGAGCTCAGAAGTCAGCGCCGAAGTGCCAGAGACAGAGGGAGCAGAAGGATGCACCGGAGGATTAGCGGCTTCAAAATCGGACGGCAGCGTCGGCGTCTGGCAGCATCCCTACTGGGATATCCCTCTGCAAAAGCCCGAAGGCGGTGTCACCCCTGCGGGAGAAGCCTACGAATACCACGCCAATGACATGAGCGTAGGCGATGTGGACGGAGACGGCGAGTATGAATACATCGTGAAATGGGATCCCTCCAATTCCCACGACGTTTCCATCAAGGGCTATACAGGGAAGTGTTATCTGGACTGCTATAAGCTGGACGGACAGCTTCTGTGGCGTCTGGATATGGGTGTGAATATCCGTGCAGGTGCCCATTACACTCAGTTTATGGTGTACGATTTCAATGGTGACGGCAAAGCGGAGATGGCGGTGAAGACGGCACCGGGGACGAAGATGACCCGGTATAAAGCCGACGGCGGGATACTGGAGGAGTGTTTTGTATCCATGCCCCGGGAGGATATCCGGGCAGGTGTGTCCCATGAGAGCAATTTCGTATGCTCCGCGGAGGATTACCGGGAGCATATGGCGGAAACTTTTCTGCACTGGCATGAGCATCCGGAAGTGGTGAAAGGACGCTGGCCCAAAACCCTGGAAGAATGCTTCGGCATTGAGAATAAATATGATTATCCGCTGAACCGTGAAGAAGCATACGCTTTGGCAGATTTTTTTATAAAGGAATACGCCCCTTCCAGAAGTGAGAAAAATCATCTGGAGGCATTTGAGGGATTTATCTATGAAGGACCGGAGTATCTGACCATGTTCGCGGGGGACGGAAGAGAGCTGGAGACCATTCCGTTTAAAATGGGACGGGTGGACGACGGCCTGATGTGGGGAGACTATGCCCTGAAGCGGATTGAACCCTGCAACAGAGTGGACCGTTTCCTGTCGGGTGTGGCATATCTGGACGGGGAGAGACCCTGTCTCATTATTTGCAGAGGCTATTATACCAGGACTACAATCGTGGCTTACGATTTCTTTGAAAATAAATTCAGGGAGATCTTTACCGTAGACAGCGGCTTTGTCCCCATGACAAATCCTTTCCGGGATGATTCGATTCACGATATCTGCGGGGAGGACCCGGTGTACGGGATTCTGGCAGGCCAGGGGAACCACAGCCTCGCCGCCGCCGATGTGGACGGAGACGGTTGTATGGAAATTATTTACGGGGCTGCTGTCATTGACCATGACGGCTCCCTGCTGTATTCCAGTTACGGAACCAGGCCTGACGGAGTCAGGGCGAAGTTCGGCCACGGGGATGCCATGCATGTGGCGAATATCGATCCGGACCGCCCGGGACTGGAAATCTTTAATGTGTTTGAGGGCGGCGCTGCGGTTCCCTACGGCTATGCGCTCCGGGATGCGGAGACCGGGGAGGCGATTTTCGGAGAATATGCCACTGTTGATCTGGGCAGATGCATGATCGGCAAGATTGAGCCGGACATCAGAGGCCTCCAGGTGTGGGTGAATGATACATACGACTGTAAAGGGAATAAACTGGAGACGCCTCTTCTGGGCACCAATCAGAGCATCCGCTGGGCGGGAGACCTGACCACCCAGATTCTGGACGGGGTTCAGTACATAGGGACTGTTCAGCCGGGTGTGGTCAATGACAATATCCACGGCATCATGCTGAAGCCGGAGGGAACCATGACCAACAACGGCACCAAGGGGAATCCCTGCCTGGTGGCGGACATTTTCGGAGATTTCAGGGAAGAGCTGCTGCTGCGGACGCAGGACGATTCCGCCATCCGCATTTATATGAATACGGAGATTACAGGGCACAAGCTGTTTACACTGATGCATGACACCCAGTACAGATGCGGCGTGGCATGGCAGAATAACTGCTATAACCAGCCCTGTTATACGAAATTTTATTATGCCGGCGACATGGATTTCAAATATGTATTGCCCGAACTGGCGGATTGATAAGCACTTAACTGAGAAATTTTGTGCAGAATGGCATAATTCTGGTTCTGGCTTGTCCGGATTAGGAATTGCCGGAAAATATATCTGCGGCACATAATGCGTGAGCGTTTTTGAACGTATTTTCGAAAACGTGTTTTCCGAAGGGGCGCGGGAACAGAGATCAGGAGACGATGATTTGTGGGATAAGATAAAAGAAGGAATCGGCAAACTGCCGTATAAATATGTCATATGTCTGTGCATCCTTGGTCTGGTGAGCATCATGCTCATCGTCTTTGCAGTGTACATTTATCTGGACTACCAGAGACAGTGCAGGGAGACTGCGGGGCGGGAAGCCGAGCACTCGGTGTCCCGGATGGCGGCACAGGTGGATGAGCGGCTGGACAATTTAAAACAGTATTACATTTCCTTTGTGGACGGAGATGATTTCAGCTGGGTGCTGGAAAATGACCTGCATTATTCGGATTATAAGGAAAATACAGCGGCGCTGGAGATCATGTCCGGCAAAAAGATATTTATGGATTATATCAGCAGTTTCTTTTTCGTGAATTTCCGCACGGGGTGGGTGCTGAGCAGTATCGGCATGTTCCCGCTGGATGAGGTGGAAAACAGCGATGTCCTGTATGAGTTGTTTGAGCGAAACAGCGGCTCGCTGGATAAAAACTACTGGCTGTATGATGAAACCACATACGTGGAACGGATTACAAATTATCGGTATAAAGTCGAGAGCAGGGAGGACGGCATCAGTCTTGTGATGACCTTTTCCAATCTTCTGTCGAATCCAAGCGCTCTGTTCATGACCAATATCAACATGAACACCTGGGAAAGGTGGATCGAGCAGATGCTTGGCAACTGTGAGAGCCTGGTGATTCTGGCCCCGGAAGGGAAAACGATCTATGCCACGGATGAACGGCTTGTGGAGAGCTGCCTGAAGCTGCAGAAAGAGAGAGGCACGGAAAAAAGCCGGGAAGTTAAAATAGGGGGGGCATCAAACTATATGGTATCCACCGGCAGGTCTTCCGTTCTGGGGTGGGAATATTATATTTACTATGATATGAATCAGGGACAGTTCTCCGGGGTTCGTCTGTCAGGTGTCATACTGATGTCCATACTGGTGATCGTGATAACCTGCTTCTTCATGACTTCCTACACAATATACCGTCCTGTGGGAAAACTGGTGCGGGGCGTGTCCGAGGAGGAGAAGAGAATTCCCGGAAACGAGCTGACATTCCTGGCAGACAGGTTTGCCGATATGAAAAATGACAGACAGGCGCTTGAGACGGTGATGGACCAGCAGAAGGAGAAGCTGTTAGAGCTGTTTGAACTGCGTCTGATCAGGGGCGAAGTGCGTTCCGGGGACGAGTGGAGTGAGTATTTCGAGGGGCTGCATCTGAGGAGATGTACTTATTTTGCATCTGCGGTGATCGTGCTGAATCTGCGGGACGAGAATGAGGCCCAGAGCAATGTGAACGAAGATGCCATCTGCCTGAAGCTTGTGGAAGAGCTGCCGGAGGCTCTGAAATCATTGACCTGGATGCCGATTGTATACAATTCATGTGCCATCTTCGGGCTGTTCGGAGAGGATGACGAGGATATCCTGTTGGAAAAGATCACCAAATTCTACGACGGGATTCAGGAATTTTCGGAAGAACGGTACGGATATCGTATCCTGATGGGGGTCAGCGCCACCCATACCAACGATCATCATATCAGGGCGGCTTACCGGGAGAGCGTCAGTGCGCTGACGAGAGACGGCAGACTGCCGGCAGTGGAGTACAGGGCGGAAAGCGGGGCGGAAAGTGACGGATCAGAGGCAGGGAGAGTGGACTGCCGGTTTTTCCTGTCCAGCACTACCGTGCGCAGCAGCGCCTATAACCAGATGTACGAGAAGGAGATACAGAATTCCATCAGAGCCATGGACAAGGAGCAGTGCTATAAACTGGTGGATGAATTCTGCCAGAAACTGAGGGAGGAGGATTCCCATGAGAAAGCCATGGTCTACATTCTGCGCATGGTGAATGCCATTCTCCTGGCGGGGATTGATACGAAGCTGGATATCGATAAACTCTATCCCAACGGGCTGAAACAGATTTATGATGAAATGCTTGTGGTAATAGAGCCTGCCAGGGCGCGGCGCCAGATGAAGTATCTGCTGATTGATCCCATTCTGCAGGCCAGAACAGTCCTTCTGGAGAACAATTCCTATTCCATGATGCAGGAGATTGAGCGGCAGATCCGGGAGAGCAAGGGCAATATCACCCTGTCGGAATGCGCGGATGCCCTTGGGGTACATCCTACATATATATGGAAGGTTCTCAAAATGGAAAAGGGGAAATCCTTCAGCGATTACCTGGAGGAGTACAAGCTGGAGGAGGCCACCCATCTGCTGCTGCAGACAGATCTGTCGGTAGCGGAGATTGCCGCAAAACTGAACTATACCAATGCCCAGAATTTTATACGCTTTTTCAGCAAGAGCACCGGTGTGACGCCGGGGAAATTCCGGAAACTGTATTGAGCAGGGAAATACTGTCAGGGAGAAGCTCATCCTGTATTTTGGGCAATATGCACAAAACAGCCATAGACAAGACAAGCCGGCCTTAATGAAAGAAATGCAGATTTTATAAGAGTTTACACAAAAATAATCATTTTCTTTTTCTGTTTATTTTCGGAAAAGAAAATGATTATTTTTGTTTACAAATAGGTAAAAGCAACAAAACATGGGGGTCTGAAATGAAATAAAAGAAAGTGATTATAGACGTAATCTGTTTTTGGTAATAAAATTGCACTATCGGGAAGCGCAAACGACATTGAAAATCGACAAAATGCCGAAAGCGGAACGAATACAAATCAAAAGAATGCTTTATATTCTTTGAGAAAGGTGGATTGGTATGGCAAAAACAAAAATGAAGAAAGGGTACATCACGCTTGAAGACGGACGGACCATGCGGGTGCAGAAGATGAGTACGCTTCAGTACATGATCCAGCACAAGTGGCTGTATTTCCTTTTGCTGCCGGGGGCATTGTATTTCATTCTGTTCCGGTATGTTCCAATGGGAGGTCTGGTAATCGCTTTTAAAGAGTACAGTCCCTTTCAGGGCATGTGGGGAAGTCCCTGGTGCGGATTCGATCAGTTTACGAAGTTCTTCACGGGCAATGATTTTTCCAAGCTGCTGATGAATACATTGGGAATCAGCCTGCTGCAGCTGGTGCTGTATTTCCCGGCACCCATCATTTTATCCCTGTTCTTAAATGAGGTACGGCACAGCGGGTATAAGAGGGTAGTTCAGACACTGGTCTATATTCCCCACTTCGTATCCTGGGTTATCGTGGCCAGTCTGACATATCAGCTGTTTAATGTGTCTGACGGTATCATCAACATTATTATTAAGAATATCACGGGCAGCACATGGGATGTGCTTTCCAAGAGCTCTACTTTCTGGGGGTTGATTGTAGGGCAGGATATCTGGAGAGAGACCGGATACGGCACCATCGTATTCCTGGCAGCTCTGGCAGGTGTGGACCAGGAACTGTATGAGGCGGCCAGAGTGGACGGCGCAGGGCGCTGGAGACTGATGTGGCATATTACCCTGCCTGCCATCCGGGGCACCATCGTGATGATGTTCATTCTGAGAGTAGGCGGCATTCTGAACACAGGCTATGAGCAGATCTTCCTGATGAGAAACGACCTGAATGTGGCCAGGGCAGAGGTGTTTGATACATATATCTACATGAGAGGTATCCGTCAGGGGCAGTATTCCTTCTCCGCGGCGGCAGGTATGTTTAAATCCGTAGTCGGCATGATACTGGTAGTGATCTCGGACCGTGTGGCCAAGGCCTGCGGCGAGAGCGGTATATATTAGAAAGGGGGAGGCACAATGGCTAAGGAGCATGTAGTAAAAGAAGGCGCCAGGGTGAAGAAGAGCACCGGCGACAGAATTGTGGATGTGATCATCTATGCTGCATTGGGACTGATTGCGTTGAGTACCGTTCTGCCCTTCCTCTATGTTGTGGCAGGTTCCTTCGCAACGGAGAAGGAGCTGACGGAGAAGGCATTTTTTATCATTCCTACGGAGTTTTCCCTGAATGCATATCAGTATGCTATCCGTACCGCCAATATTTTGAGAGGTTTGAGGAACTCCATTGTTCTGACCATTCTGGGAACGGTGATGTGTATGCTGTTTTCGCTGAGTTTCGCATATCCCCTTTCCAAAGGCCATTTCCGGGGCAGGAACTGGATCATGAACCTGGTGATCGTGACCATGCTGTTTTCCGGCGGTATGATCCCTTCCTATATGGTGATCAATGCCTATGGCCTGTATGATACATACTGGGCGCTGGTGCTGCCGGCCCTGATCAATCCGTTTAATATGGTTATCATCAAGAAATTTTTCACGGGGCTGCCGGTGGAACTGGACGAGGCTTCCTATATGGACGGGGCCAACGACCTGCAGATTTTTACAAGGGTTGCGCTGCCGCTGTCCAAGCCGGTAATTGCATCGATTTCCCTGTTTTACGGCGTAGGATTCTGGAATGATTATTTTAATGCCATGATCTACCTGCAGACAGCGGAGAAGTTCCCGATTCAGATTCAGCTGCGCTCTATCATACTGCTGTCCTCATCCTTCTCTGATGCGGTGATGGATTTCTATGATGCCAGCGGAGCGCCCCCTGACAAGGCGGTGAAGATGGCCTGTACCGTTATCGCTACGGTTCCCATCCTCTGCATCTATCCGTTTGTACAGAAGTACTTTACCAAAGGCGTTATGGTAGGAGCCGTCAAAGGATAAGAAGAAGTTCTGTGCGCCTTGCAGGGCGGTACATCTCTTATCCGTTGAGGAGAATTTCGTTACAAGGCGCAAGGCAGTAAAAAGTTATTACATTATATAGCTGGTTCCGGCGGCGGGGTGAAACCTGTCCGCCGTGATCATAAATCATCATTATAAGGAGGAAAAGATGAAAAGAAAAAGTTTGAACAAAGTTTTGGCACTTGCACTGGCATCTGTTATGACCCTGGGTCTTGCGGCCTGCGGCAACGGTGACAGCGAAAGCAGTTCCGCAGGAAATTCCAGTGAGACAGGCAGTTCTGATGCGGGCAGCTCCGATGAGGGCAGCAGCGCAGAAGCAGGCGGAGAAGAGAGCAGCGGGGAAGCAGGCGGCGAGCAGGCATCCGGAGAGCGTCAGACCATCAGCTTCAGCGTCATCGACATAAACGCCGGAAGCAACAATGTGGGTGAGTACGCGGAGCAGATCCTGAATCAGGTAAGGGATTACACGAATGTAAACGTAGAGCTGACCTGGGTGGCAAATGATGCCCTGGCAGACAAGAACGCCCTGTATCTGACCAATCCCGGCACCATGCCCAATATTATCACTTGGGGCGGCACAATCACTGCTAACGTAGTGGATGCGGCAAAGCAGGGAGCATTCGTGGATCTGACCGAGTATGTTAAGGACAGCGCAAAGTATCCCAACCTGTCCGGTATGTCCGAGGAAGTGGCGGCTAACCTGACTGTAGACGGCAAGCTGATCGCCATTCCCAGAACCCGTGTAGTAGGGCGTAACGGTTTAAGCTATCGTACCGACTGGTTCGAGAAGCTGAAGGATGAGTACAACCTTACCGAGCCCAACACGCCCGAAGCGGTCAAGGAGATGCTGAAAGCTTTTACTTACGGTGACCCTGACGGAAACGGCGTGGATGATACCATCGGTATGGAAATGACCAAGCATACAGGACCTTTCGATATTATCCAGACCTGGTTCGGCTGCGGCAACGGCTGGGCAGAGGTTGACGGACAGCTGGTTCCCGTGTGGATGCAGCCCGAGTACATGGAAGCTGTTGATTACATTAAGAGCCTGTATGACGAGGGCCTGATGCCTGCAGACTGGCACACCAGACCTACCGACAACTGGTCTGACGGGTGCAAGAAGGGTGAAAACGGCGTATTTATCGACGTGCTGGATTCCGGAAAGCGCATCTGGAAGTATTTTGAGGATGACGCAACATTTACTCCTTCCGTAGTCAATCCGGAGGAATCTGCCCATATGACCCTGTACGGAGCAGTGAACGGACGTACTCTTGCAACTGCAGGCTATGCAGGATATTTCACTCTGTCCGCTACTACTCTGGATACCCCGGAGAAGATTGAAGCGGCTCTGACCCTGTTGGATAAGCTGAACGATCCCGAGATGCTGATCCTGACCCAGTACGGCCTGGAAGGCATCAACTATGACATGGTGGACGGCAAACTGGTGGATACCGACAATACCGAAGACGGCAAGGTTCTGGCGCAGAACTACCTGGGACTGAACCAGCTGCTTCCTTTCCTGCCTACCACAGAGGAAGCCAATTCAAGAGTTCCTCTTCAGATCGACAAATATGATCAGGCACAGAACGAAGCTTATGCTGCAGCCCTTCCTTATGCAGTGATGAATCCGGCTCTGTCCTACCTGGTGAACTCCTCCACATACAGCAGTGAGGGCGCTGCCCTGGACGAGGCAGCTACTGCGGCAAGAACACAGTATATCTGCGGCGCAATTGACAAGGCGGCTTTCGAAGCAGAGCTTCAGCGCATCAGAGATAACGGCTATGACACCATTATTGCTGAGGTAAATGAGCAATACAAGGCAAATCAATAAAAACATTTGCCTGGCAAATCAATAAAGACACTTGCCTGGCAAATCAATAAAGACATTTGCCTGGCAAATCAACAGAAACATTTGTCTGTTGCCGCTGCAGGTGTGGCTTGCCGCATCATCGGCAAACGGTTAGACAAGCATGACAGGACAGCAAATAACCTGGTGGGTGATTTGCCGCCATAAAAGAAAAGAGGAATCCCCGAACCGTGTCTCCTCACGATTCGGGGATTCGTTCTTTTTCAAATTCCTTTTTCTGATTTAACGCATCAATATTTTGTTCCGCCAGGGGGCATACTGGTGAGTATGAAGAGTAGAAAATTGCCCCGCGAATTTGACTATTATGTCCTGCTGTTTTTTTCCATGGCTTTTATAGGATGGATGTGGGAAGTGCTTTTATTTCTGTGCACGGAGCATGCCTTTATCAACAGAGGCGTGTACAGAGGGCCTTATCTTCCCATTTATGGTGTGGGAGGGATTCTTTTGGTATTTGCGTTCCGGAGAATCCGCAGGAAGCCGCTGTTGGTATTTTTACTGTCGGCGGGAGTATGCTCCGTGCTGGAGTACTTTACCAGCTGGTTTCTGGAGCGGCTCTGGGGTGTCCGCTGGTGGGACTACAGCGGGCACTTTATGAACCTGAACGGCAGAATATGCCTGGCGGGGGCATTGGTTTTCGGGTTGGGCGGGACGGCCCTGGTCTGCCTGCTTTTGCCGCTTTATGACAGGCTTTATCAGAAAATTGCCCGGAAGTGGCGAATTGCACTGTGCCTGCTGCTGTTGCTGCTGTTTATCGCAGATGCCACATACTGTGCCGTGCGGCCTAATACCGGGCGGGGGATTTCCTGGGGGTAAGAACATATTATAGTCCTCATCATCTGTCAGTGCTGCAGGAAGATCAGGCAGCAAAGGAAGCCCGTTCAAAGGAGTTTGCAAAGGCGCGATATGAGAAACACAAGCAGGATAAGCGGGAAAACCAAATGGAACGGTGCAAACAAGCGTGGCTTCTTTCAGATGGCTGACTGCTTGAAAAACGCAAATGCGAATTGCGATTCTTCAAAGACACGCAAGCACATCCTCCATACGCCATTGTTTCGCCGGGAGAATGACAGCCCGTTCTTCTGTGATTTCTTTCACAATGCGCAGTTCCAGCTGCTGTCTGTGCTTCAGGTGGGAAATCAGATCGTCAAATCCTTTATATCCATGGGCTTTTCCGTAAGGGGAGTTTATCAGGTACTGCAGCATCAGGGGATACCATTGCTGGTTCCCGTGGCTGTCAGCGCGTTCTTTCCGGATAATCCTTATATTTTCCGCGATGGCCTCATCGTATAAGTAGAACAACAGAAAGTGTTCTTTTTGTACCATGGCGTAAAGACGGCGGTAGAAATCCAGAATCTCGTCATCTTCCAGGCAGTGGAACAAAATCATATCTTCCGTGATGTTCTGCAGGAAGGCGCACTCGGACAGGTATCCGGTTCCGGAAAACCGTCGGTATCTGGAGAGGATGATTTCTTCCATCTCTCCAGGGGGCTTTCTGCCGTTGTAAATCTCATATTGCTCCAGGTCTTTATGAAAACCGGGAATGTCCGTAAGGAGCCTGGTATAAGTGATGATGTAATGGTCGCCTTCCCGGAAGGTGTTTTCCTGAATTTCCTTTCGAAGGGTGCCGTATCGTTCCAGCACCCCGCTGTATTCCGACTCAGTCATCCAGGTGCACCAGGCCAGTTCCAGGGGGGAATAATCCCCTTCCCGGCAGACGTGCAGGCCGGGGCAGCTTTGGGCGATGGCCTGCAGCAGCGTGGATTTTCCCATGCCCTGAATTCCCTCTATAAATATATTTTTGTGTGTTTCTTTTAAGGCAATTGTCATTTTTGTCTCCTTGAGCCGTTTACAATTCAACGGTTTTGGTTGCAATCTGCTCCCGGAATCTGGTGTCGTGCTCCACGAACAGCATGGTGGGGCGATATTCCAGCAGCAGTTTTTCAAGCTGTATCCGTGAGAAGACATCAATGTAGTTCAACGGTTCATCCCACAGATATATATGGGCAGGCGTCAACAGGCTCGCGGCCAGCAGCACTTTCTTTTTCTGGCCTTCCGAGTAATCCTCCATATTTTTGGAAAATTGAACCCGCTCCAGGTCAAGCTGCCGCAGAATGGCGAAAAACAGGCTTTCTTCCAGTCCATGTGTCTCGCAGAAGCCGGAAAGTCCGCCCGCGAGGTGGGAGGTATCCTGATTGACGTAGGAAATGATCAGGTTGGAAGCGGTTTCGAAGGTGCCGCTTTCCGTTACGGGCATGGAGGCATCGGAAAGTCTCGCTTTTTGCAGCAGCATTTTCAGTAAAGTGGATTTCCCGCAGCCGTTTTTTCCGTGCAGGGCAATTCGATCGCCTTTTTCAACGGAGAAGGTCAGGTCCGTGAATAAGGGATTTTCCGCGTCCCTGTATTGAAGGGTGTAGTCGCGGATGTTCACAAGAGTCTGCTTATAGTGTTCCAGGGGCATAAGCTTCAGGTCCACGGGCCGTTCCAGGTCGGAGAGCAGTCCTTCCTTTTCCTCGATTTCACGACTGATTCTGTTCTGCATCTGTTTTACCCGGCTCTGCATTTTCTTGGTCTTGGCGCCGATATAGGGGCGGGTGCCTTTGCCCCGGTCATGCTCTGCCGTGGGGTCATAGCCGATTTTGCTGTTTTCGCTTTTGACGGCCCACTGGTTCACCTGTGCGGCAGCCTGCTTCAGCCTCCCGATTTCTTTCAGATGTTTTTCGTTTTCGGCCTGCTCGAACTGGTCACGGCGCTTTTTATTCTCCCACCAGGAGGAAAAGTTTCCGCTCTGGACTTCGATGCTCTGCCGGTTCAGGACCAGGACGTGGTCAATGCAGGCGTCCAGAAGGTCCCGGTCGTGGGAGACCAGGAGGAAGCCGTTCTTGGAGGCCAGATATTGTTTCACGTTTTCCCTGGAATCCTGGTCCAGGTGGTTTGTGGGTTCGTCGATGAGCAGGAAATCATTTTCACCGGAAAACAGGACGGCCAGCATGATTTTGGTCTGTTCTCCCGGGCTTAAGGTCGCAAAGGGCCTGTAGAGAATTTCCGCGTTTTCCTGCAGCTGGTCCAGCTCGCAGATGACCTGCCAGGCTTCGCAGCCGGGTTTCAGCTCCTCCAGAAAAGAGGCTGCCGGTGACTGCCGCCGGGGCGTTGTAATTCGGTATGGAAAGTAGTCAAATACGGTGGAGGTGCTGATGGTGCCCTCATAGTCGTATTTTCCAAGCAGCAGGTTCAGGAAGGTGGTCTTTCCCCTGCCGTTCCTGCCGATGAAGCCCAGCTTCCAGCTGGTGTCAATGGAGAATGATACATTTTCAAAGATATTGTCGAAGCTGCCTTCGTAGCAGAAGGTCAGGTTGGTAACATTAATTTGTGACATGTGCAGTATTCCTCAATTTTATACTCATGAGCGCATTTATTGCTGACAATAGAAGCACCGCCTCTATTGTATGTCTCATTTCTGCCCGGCATAATAGAATTACAGGGCAGGCGCTTATTGTTTATTGGTTACGCAATGCCGCCAAAGTGGTTCGGTTTAGCCATAACTTCTGTAAAACAGGGGGATACTGCCGGATTTCCGCACACAAAAAGAGAGGCTATGGGGACATAATCCACTTTTGGCAGCATGATAAAACGGTACATATATTTACAGTACCATTACAACTACATGCAAGCAAAAGTCGATTATTTCCGCATTTTTTCACCTCTCCCTTGTTTAGATAGGTTTATTTTAACACAGGCTGCCATTGGTGTCAACCGGGGAATTTATACTCACGCTCATAAATATTTGTCAACTTAAATGTATAACGGCGCTTCCGCATGCAGGGCGATAGAACGGCAAATGTATGCGCTCACGAGTATACGATTCCAGCCGATGAAACCAAGCTTCCGGGTGGTTTCCATGGAGAAGGATACCACCCGGAAAGTTTGCCTGGATTTCCTGTTATTTTAAAGTTTTGAGACGTATTTACTGCGTTCATCTGATGGAATCTTTATGGCATCCATTGCCTGCTCTGCAGTCCATTTCATGGTATCCATTAAATTTCTGACAGAAGACAGTATGGCATGGTCAATACCCTTGGCCACACCTTTTTCCAAGCCTTTTTCCATACCTTTTTCCAAGCCTTTTTCCATACCTTTTTCCATACCCTTTTCCTCGGCTTCTGCCAGTGCATCCGCAATTTCATCTTTCATTAATTTTCTTAATGCATCACACATACCGGAATCCCTCCTGATTTCATTATACACATTTTCATTTGCAAAGATACTTACCTGAAGTACGGCATCCACATTGTGCTTGTCAGCCGGTTCCGTCAGCTGTATTGATTTCATAAGGAACGTCCTGATATCTTCCACGTCTGCGTTCCAGGACAGAATCCGAAGACTGCTGTGACCTGCCCGGCTTAAACGTCCGGTTACTACGATTTGGGTATCAAAAAGTTCGTTCCCGACATAGTATATTCCGGGAAAACGTTCCTCCAGTGTCCGGCCGGACTTTTTCAGGGCGCCAAACAGTTCTCTGGGGTAAGAATCGCGGAAAACTGAAACTGTCAGTTCTTCTGCCGGTATCTGGTTTACCGTATCGCCCAGGCCCTTATACAGGCAGGCATATCCAAGTGTCTTGTAATAATCATCAATGGAGAGCCCGTCTGCCGGACTTTTGTATTCCACCACATTGTACTTTTTGAAAATACGCCCTATTTCATTTTCTATCTCTACGTCGGCAAGCTTTTTGATGATCAGCAGATCCATCTGGAGAGGCATTTTGCTCAGGTTATACTCCCGCTGAAATTCCAGCGAGTTCTTGTTGGAGATCAGCTCCAGCTCTGCTGCGCCGTAAAAGCCCGGATGCCATTGTAACTCGGTTTTTTCCAGATTGTCACCCACCTGTGTCACCTCCACTTTCGCCTGGGTATGCCCTTCCTGCATTGTGCCTGAAGATCTTCCTGCCGGCAACTTCGCAGGAGAGACAACCCCAAAAAATGATTTAATCGTTTCCTGTCTTCAGTATATACGAAATACGGCTGTCAGGCAAGATGCAAATTACTGTTGGAACATTTCTTTAGGAATTTAGGAGGTTTGTTCCAAAATACAGGGTTCGCAAAGCGGTTCCTGCATTTTGGAGCCACTTCGTTATGATGACGGCCGGAAAGCATTCGACTTGCAGGATAAGCCGGAGAAGGTTTTGGCAGGCTGTCCCAGGATTCTGTGGGGCAGGGGATTATTTCTTCTGCGTTGAAGGGGTAGCGGGCTGTTCTGGGATCCCGTGGGGCAGGAGGTTATCTCTTCCGCATTAAAAGGGTAATGGGGGTAGCAGGCTGTTTCAGGTATGTTGTGAGGGAGGATTGACGGATGAAGCTGTTCCGGAATACTGGAGGGACAGGCTGGAAAAACTGAAGAACCTGGGCTGTAATACGGTGGAAACCTACATACCATGGAACATGCATGAGCCGGAGAAGGGAGAATTCCGCTTTGACGGCATTCTGGATATTGAGCGCTTTGTGGGCCTGGCACAGGAACTGGGGCTGTATGTGATCCTGCGGCCCTCGCCTTACATCTGCGCGGAGTGGGAGTTCGGCGGTCTGCCGGCCTGGCTGCTTCGGGAGGAAGGTATGAGGCTTCGCGTGAATTATGGGCCTTTTCTGCGGCATGTGGAGGAGTATTATAAAGTGCTGCTTCCGAAGCTGGTGCCCATGCAGTGTACGAAGGGCGGTCCGGTTATCCTGATGCAGGTGGAAAACGAGTACGGCTATTATGCCAACGATACAGGCTACCTGGCGGCTGTCAGGAAGCTGATGGAGGACGGCGGGGTGGAAGTGCCGCTGTGCCGGCATTGAGGCTCTCCGGGAACGGGCCGTCGGGCGGCCGGGCAATGAGGCGGTAAACATGATACCCGGCGCAGAGCCGGGTGCCTGTGAATTTTTTACCAATGAAAGTATCTGAAAATGACAGGGATAACGGTAATGGGTGAGCATCCCGCGATATGGTATGGAAAAGGGGAAATACACCGGCGCGTATAACAGGCACAGGGAAAGGAATCAGAGAACAGAATAAAGCTGCCGGCTCAGAACAGTGATTTCTGAATACGGCAGCTTTTTGAATTCAGAGCCTATTTCAGCGGCTTCGCACCGGCTTTTTCCTGTGCCTTCTCCAGGGCCTGTTTGAAACGGCTCTTTTTCTTCGGAGGCGTCAGGTCTGTCTGCTTGCCGTGCAGTCCCTTTACGCTGAGGACATAGATACCGCTAACTACAGCTTTGACTTCCTTCTTCACCGGTACGGAGTCGAAGATCTTGTCATCGCAGATCAGGGACATAATCTGAGGCCCAACCTTGGCTTTGATGATGGGCAGCTTGGAACCCCGCATGAGCTTAGGCGTCTGGTCAAGAACCATCTGGGGCAGTCCCGAGTCTTTCAGTTTCATTTTCTTTTTGTCGATGATCAGCATGGAGACGGTCTGTTTGTTGGCTTCCAGCATTTCCTGTTGCTGCTGCTGTTTTTTCTGGGCTTTTTTCCCCAGAAAATACAATGTGACGATAAGTGCGATAAGTACCACTGCTATAACGATCAACACAATCATCCAGGTCTTCATAAATGATGAGCCTCCTTAGGTATTTTTGTTTTATTTTAGCACAGCAGGACGGGGATTAGCAACAGGAAATATGGATATTCGTATGTTTGAATGGGGTATTCTTTGGGAAAAATGAAGAAAAAGCTTTTATTAAGCGTCCGAATGTGGTATATATAGAAGTGATGGTTATCATTAGAAGAAAGCAGCCAAAGAATAACGGACAGGAAAGAAAATGGAGGAAGCATTATGAGAAAGAAAGCGGCAGGCCTGGCAGCCGTACTTCTGACGGTGGGCATGTTGACAGCCTGCGGTGAGAGCAAGGAGACCAATGAAGATCTGAAGCAGATGAAAGTGGAAAAATATGTTACGCTGGGGGATTATTCCAATCTCAGTGTCTCCGTGGCCCCGGCAGAGGTGGACCAGGACCAGTGGGATGAACTGCTGCTGGCCGTCTATCAGAGCAATGTGACTGCGGACAACGGAGGCATCACGGACCGCGCTGTGGCGACAGGGGACACCGTCATCATAGACTATGAGGGAAAAAAGGACGGCGTTGCCTTTGAGGGGGGAACGGCGCAAAATGCGAATCTGACCATCGGTTCAAACAGATTCATTGAAGGCTTTGAGGACGGGCTGGTGGGCGTCATGCCGGGAGAGACTGTGGACCTGGATCTGACCTTTCCGGATGGTTATGATAATGCGGAGATGGCAGGACAGGAAGTTGTGTTTACCGTCACGGTACATTGTATCCTGCCGGGAGCGGAGGAGATGGAAGACGCCGTTGTCGCAACCATGGAAATCGAGGATGTGGGAACCGTGGAGGAGCTGAAGCAGTATGTCTACGATTATCTGATGGAAGAGGCAGAGACCAATTATACCTACAGTGTTCAGGATGCACTGATAAATGCGCTTATGGAGGACAGTGAGTTCCAGGAGCTTCCCCAGACGTTTCTGGATTCATACCGGGCCATCTGTCTGGCCAGTATCGGCAATCTGGCTGCCAGCTACAACGCCACGGTGGAGATTTTTGTCAAGTACTATTATAATATGAGCACCGACGAATATTTGGACCAGTATTCGGAGATGCAGGCAAAGCAGGAGGTTCTGCTCCAGGCCATCGCCAACCGGGAAGGACTCACCGTCAGCGATGAGGAGCTTCAGGAGAAGCTGAATGAATACGCTTCTGAGGGAGGCTTTGAAACAGTGGAAGAGATGGTGGGGGACCGCAGCCAGGAGGAATACCGCAATTATTTCATGACGGAAAAAGTCCTGGATTATCTGATGGACACGGCTGAGATAACAGAGTAAGGAAGTCGTATGGGTTATATTCCGACAATTCCTGACGGATCTTTCGGAATAAAGAAAGCAGCGCGCCGGCAGCAGGCGTGCGGAAACGAGGGAAATATGCATTTGACAGATATTAAGGAGCTTTATCGGGAGCAGGAAAAGTACGCAGGCGCTGAAGTGACGATCGGCGGATGGATCAGAAGCAATCGGGATTCCAAAAATTTCGGTTTCCTGATGATCAATGACGGAACTTTTTTCGAAGCCCTGCAGGTGGTATACGGGAACGGGCTTCCCAATTTTGAAGAAATATGTAAAATGAACGTAGGGGCTGCTCTGATCGTGAAGGGCACTATCGTGGAGACGCCGGAGGCAAAGCAGCCCTTCGAGATGCAGGCGTCAGAGATCATTGTGGAGGGGCCTTCCACGGCTGACTATCCGCTGCAGAAGAAACGCCATACCTTTGAGTATCTGCGGACTATTTCCCATCTGCGTCCCAGGACCAATACCTTTCAGGCGGTTTTCCGGGTGCGTTCGCTCATAGCATATGCCATCCACAGCTTTTTCATGGAGAGAGGGTTTGTGTATGTCCATACGCCGCTGATCACGGGAAGCGACTGTGAGGGGGCGGGGGAGATGTTCCAGGTGACTACCATGGATCTGAACGACATTCCCAAAACTGCGGACGGAAAGGTGGATTTTACCCAGGATTTCTTCGGAAAGCCCACAAACCTTACCGTCAGCGGACAGCTGAACGTGGAAACATATGCTTTTGCGTTTAAAAACGTGTATACCTTCGGTCCCACTTTCCGGGCGGAGAATTCCAATACCACCCGCCATGCCGCGGAATTCTGGATGATTGAGCCGGAGATGGCATTTGCCGACCTGAAGGATGACATGCTTCTGGCGGAGGCCATGCTGAAATATATCATTCGCTACGTGTTGGAAAATGCGCCGGAAGAGATGGCATTCTTCAATCAGTTTGTGGATAAGGGACTGCTGGAGCGTCTGGAGCATGTGGCGAATTCCGACTTTGCCCATGTGACTTACACGGAGGCTGTCGAGATCCTGGAGAAGCATAATGAGGCCTTTGATTACAAGGTATCCTGGGGCTGCGACCTGCAGACGGAGCATGAGCGGTATCTCACGGAGGAAGTATTTAAGCGCCCCGTATTTGTGACGGATTATCCCAGGGAGATCAAGGCGTTCTATATGAAGCTGAACGAGGACGGCAGAACCGTAGCGGCCATGGACTGCCTGGTGCCCGGTATCGGGGAGATCATAGGCGGCAGCCAGCGCGAAGATAAGCTGGAACTGCTGGAGCAGAGGATGGAGGAACTGGGGCTGAACAAGGAGGATTATGCCTTCTATCTGGATCTGCGCCGTTTCGGTTCCGTGCGGCATGCCGGCTTCGGGCTGGGCTTTGAGCGGTGTGTGATGTACCTTACCGGAATGGGCAATATCCGGGATGTGGTGCCGTTCCCCAGGACCGTGAAAAACTGCGATCTGTAATTTTTCTCCTGACCCAAAACATTTCCATGTTAAAAGATAATGATAAAAAGCTGTTGCGCCAGTGTGCAGCAGCTTTTTTATGCGCTCTTTCAAAAAAGTCAAAGAAAACAGTAATTTTGTCCACAAAAAGCTTAAGTATTGACTTTTTTGACGGGTGCACTATAATAATAAGTGGATCTGTCTTCGCAGCATCGGGTTGACACAGGACGGTATCTGCCGTGGCGGGGTTGTGTTTTTTGACAGCAAAATGCCGTCATAATAGAATGGGGCGGCTGGTTGCAGAACCTGGGCTGCTGCGGATACCTCAGGAAGCGGTAGCAGCTTCCCATAGTTGAAATTATATCGGTACGGAAGGATGGGCGGGAGAAATGGTTGTATTACTGGCAGGCGGCGGCAGTGTGCTGATGAATGCGATCATTGATAAATTGAATAAGAACGGCCACAGGGTTTACCTGCTGACGGGGAAGAAGGAGAATCGTTTTTCCTACAGGCGTGTATTTGAGAAATACAATTTCTCATATGAAAGCGGAAGCATCAAGGATATCATAGACAGCATAAAGCCTGATGTGATGGTGTTTACAGGCGCTTATGACACGAATTTCAGCTGGGAGTCGCCGAGACAGGAGGCAGTGGGCTATACGGCAGGACTGATGAATATCCTGTCTGCCTTCAGCATGATGAAGACAGGGCGCTTCTTTTATCTCTCCTCCCAGGAGGTGTACGGAGCTTCCCACATTGATGACATTCCGGAGGAAGAGCAGCAGTCGCCAAAGGGATTCCGGGCGATGGCGATGGTGCAGGGGGAGGAGATCTGCGCCAATTACAGGAAAACACAGGGGACGGAAACGGTAATCCTGCGTTTTGATCATCTGTACTGGGTGCCGGAAAAGGGGAAAAGGGAGGAGGATCCCTGTTTCCGGATGTGCCTGGAGGCTTTGCGGACGGGAAAGATTTCGGCAAACAGCAGGCATTCCTTTTCCATGATTTATCTGAATGACGCTGTGGAGCAGCTTTATAAGGTGATCAGCTCGGAATCCCCGAAAAATGCCTGCTATCACATCACTTCGTCAGAGGAGATCAATGAGCGGAAGCTGGCGGAGATGATACAGGAGGAGATGGATTCCGGTATTGAGATCGTGGACAATACGGTGGGAATGAGCAGCCGTCTGGTTTTGGACGGAGGCAGGTTTAAGGAGGAATATGGGCGGGAAATATTCAGCCATTATGACACAGGCGTGAAGCAGGTAGTCCGGTTCATGAAACATCACAGCAATTCCTTCCTGACAGAGGAGGATTCAGGAGGCGGGCTGGCGGTAAAAGCCATGAATAATTTCCGGAGAATCCTGAAGGCGCTTTTTCCGTATATCGAGAATCTGATCGGATTTGTGATCTTTTATCTGCTGAACAGTCGGGCGGCGGAGAGTCAGTTTGTTGCAAAGTTGGATTTCTACCTGCTGTATGTGCTCCTGTTTGCAGTAGTATATGGGCAGCGGCAGGCGATATTTTCCGGATTTCTGGCGGTGGTGGGGTACCTGATCGGACAAATGGGAGTCAGGAACGGTTTCGACGTGCTGGTGGACTACAATACATATGTGTGGATGGCTCAATTATTCATCGTGGGACTGGTGGTGGGCTATCTGAAAGACCAGCTTCACTTTATCACCGGCGAAAACAAGTCAAGGGTAAGCTATCTGAACGGACAGCTGAAGGATATCGAGGAGATTAATGACAGTAATGTCAGAATGAAACATAATTTCGAATCCCAGATCGTGAACCATAAGGACAGTCTGGGAAAGATTTATGATGTCTCCTCCACACTGGAGCAGTACGGGCCGGAGGAGGTGCTGTTTTATGCGGCGCAGGTACTCTCGAAGCTCATGGACTGTGAGGATGTGGCTATTTATACCGTAGCCAACGGGGATTATGCCAGGCTGTTTTCTTCCACATCTCCGAATGCCCGGAAAATGGGGAATTCCATCAAGTATACGTCCATGGAGGAAATGTACGGAGAGATTGCGGAGCGCCGGGTCTATATCAACCGGAATATGGAAGAGAAGATGCCCATGATGGCCAGCGCCGTGTATTCCGAGGATAAGATGCAGCTGATTTTGATGCTCTGGGGCATCCCCTGGGAGCGCATGACGCTGGGGGAGGCAAACCGGCTTACCATTGTAGGCTTTCTGATCCAGAATGCGGTGGTGCGGGCAAACCGTTATCTCGAGGCCCTTCGCAACCGCCGTTATGTGGAGGGGACGAATGTACTGGAGGAAAGCGCCTTTACGCTTCTGGCAAAGGCTTTTTTCGATGCCAGAGAGAAAGGCCTGACGGAATATGTGCTGTTGGAAATCCTGGCAGAGGGGGAGAATTACGAGAAAGTAGCCGGTACGTTGGGCAGTTCCATACGGCAGAGCGACTATATGGGGATTTTGAATGGGGGCAGGCTCTATGTCCTGCTTTCCAATACAAACCGGGAGAATGCAGGCGGTATTATGGAGCGTTTCAGGAGTGCCGGTTACGAGTGCCGTGTGGACGAGACGGTGATGTGAGGAAGGCGTCTGAAAGCATGGCTCTGTAAGAAAAGTGTTCGTAAGCACGGCACCGTGAGGAAGGCGTCTGAAAGCAAGGCTCTGTAAGGAAAGTGTTCGTAAGCACGGCACCGTGAGGAAAGCGTTCATAAGCAAGGCGCCATGACAATGGTGTGGTGCGGGCAAACCGTCGAAATGAAGGTGTGCCGTAAGCAAAGGGCAGTGAGAGGGAAACGTCTGCCGGGAGGGGAAAGGTTTTGGTAATGTTATGGCGAGGGATGAGCGGATTTTTATCATAATCCTCATAGTGAACCTGATTGTGTCGCTGGTCTATCTGCTGGCAGGGATACTGTTTATCGTGCCGGCCCATGCCGCGGCGGAAAAGGAGGATGGGGCGGAAATCCTGTATGACAACAGGAGGACATATCTTTTGCGCTTCATCGTGATGGTGCTGTGTCCGGTGACAGGGCCGCTGTTCTTTTTCATGGGGCATCTGTTCTATCTGGTGGTATTCTGGAGAGATGTGGATCTGGCAGATGTCATATTCAGCAAAGAACGCGTGCGGACGCATATGAAAGCGGATGAAGAGCGTGAGAGGGATATCATTCCGCTGGAAGAGGCAATCCTGGTCAATGAGAAAAAAGACCTGCGCATGGTGATGATGAATGTGATCAGGGAGGATTTCCAGAACTGTCTGGCTTCCATTACGCTGGCACTGGACAGTGAGGATTCCGAGGCCTCCCATTATGCGGCGGCAGTGCTGTCCGATGAGCTGAACAAGTTTCGCATCTATGTGCAGCGGCTGTGGAAGCAGATTCAGGAAGAGGACGCCGGGCAGACGGAGTGCGAGGAAATGCTCCTTGACTACACGGACAGTATATTAAAGCAGCATATTTTTTCCGCCCATGAGCAGCGGAAGTTTGTGGGCATTCTGACGGCGGCGGCGGAGTCGCTTTACAGCAAGGAGCCGGCCAGATTCCGGCTGGAGTGGTATGAAGAGGTCTGTCTGCGGAATCTGGAGGCAAAGGACTTCGATTCCTGCGGGAAGTGGTGCGGGAGGATGGCGGAACAGTTTCCGGAGGAACTTCGGGCTTACACCTGCAGATTGAAGCTGTATTTTGCCAGACAGGACAGGGAAGCTTTTTTTGAGACCCTGGGGCTTCTGAAAAAGTCCAATGTGGTGATCGACAGCGAGACGCTGGAACTGATCCGGATATTCAGCTAAAGTTACGGAAAGGCTTGGGAAATGATATGTCAATGACAATGCTTACAGTTTTTCAGATCATGGGCGTATCTGCGGCATACCTGGGAGTGACCCTGGTACTGCCGTGGCTATTGCTGCGCAGAAAATTCGCGGCTTTCAGGACCTCTGCGAAATTTATGGCATATTTCATGGCAGGCAATTTCTTCTGTATGAATCTGGTGTTCCTTCTCCAGCTTCTGCATATATCGAACCGGGTGACCCTGATTTTGGGAACCGTAATCCCGTTTTTCGCTGCGGCGGCAGTAAAGCGCAGGACCTCCCTTCCGGCGGTAATGGAGAGGGGGACCAGGCGTATCAGGCTGATCCTTGAGGGAGAGATGGGAGGCAGGACACTGATGCTGCGGGTGGGGAACAGGCTGCGGAAGCTGTCCTCCGGATGGCTGGGGCAATGGCTTGCGCCCCGTTGGCCGGATGTGCTGCTGACGGCAGGAATTGTGGGCCTGGTTCTGTATATGTACGGAACCAATACGGTGAATGTCTACGGTTACTGTTCTTCCGACATGGTGCTGCATAATTACTGGATCAACTATATGGAGAACAATCATATCTTTGCGGACGGCGTGTATCCCTTCGGGTTTCACTGTGTCATCTATTACCTGCATGAGGTATTTGCCATTCCGACCTATGTGCTGCTGCGGGTCTTTGCTTTGACGCAGGCGCTGATGATCCATTTGGTTCTGCTGGCTTTTCTGAAGCTGGTGTGCAGATCGAAATACACGCCCTATGCAGGCGTGATGGCTTACATTATTTCCAATGTTTTTTATCAGTATACCTACTACAGGTATTATGCGGCGCTGCCCCAGGAATACGGGATGCTCTTTATCCTGCCGTCTGTCTGGTTCGCAATTGCGTTTCTGAAGGAAAAGGATTTTATCTCTGTGGCAAAAAAGAAGATAAGAGCCGGTGAAAGCGCCAGGCTATCGCTGATCCTGTTTACCGTCAGCATATCCATGACGCTGGCGGTTCATTTCTATGACACCATGATCGCCGGAGTGTTCTGTGTGGGAATCGCAGTTGGATTCTGTCATAAATGCCTGCGTTGGCGGTATCTGAAGCGGCTGCTGCTGGCAGGGGTGACAGGCATTCTGATCGCGGTACTTCCCATGGCGGCTGCTTATGCCTCCGGGACGCCGCTCCAAGGCTCTCTTTACTGGGGAATGAATATGATCTCTTCCGGGGACGGCGGCGATGGGCAGGAAGAGGACAGCGTGTCCGGGGACGCTTTGTCCGGGGGAGACTCTGCCGGACAGGACGGTGTTCCGGGGGAGCAGGATTCCGCCGGAAAGAATAAGGAGGCCGCAGGGAAGAAGCCGTTATCAAAGATTCTTTACCGTCAGCTTGACAGCGTTCTGGGGGAGCTGCAGTACTATGTGACAAATGACAGCCGTGCAGTGGCGGAATTCATGCTGGGCAGTGTGGGTGTGCTGTTTGCTCTGGGGCTGCTGTGGTATGTGCTGCGCAGACCGGATTACGGCGGGGTACTTGTAACGGTCAGCGTCTATATGGGATTGCTCTGTGTATTTCAGGCCGCTGCAAAGCTGGGACTGCCGCAGCTGCTGGAGACCTCACGGTATTCCGTTTATATTGGATATGGCCTGCCGATTGTGTGGAGTCTGTGTCTGGACGCGGTGGTATATCTGCTGTTTCAGGAACGCAGGGGGATCAATTTGGGCGGGGGTGCCGCTCTGGCCGCAGCCTGCGCTGTGGTGGCGCTGACCGGGGTCAGGAAGCCTGTCTGCCTCAGCGCATATGAGACAAATGGGGCCATCACCTGTATGACCAATATCCTGCGGGAGAACAGAGACAATACTTCCTGGACCATATGTTCGGCAAACGACGAGCAGCAGATGACCTGGGGACGCGGATACCACTATGAAACCATTGAGTTCCTGCGCAATCAGGCGGAGCTTAAGGAGGATACAGGCATTACGATCCCTACGGACACGGTTTATTTCTTTATTGAGAAGGTGCCGATCCTCTACCTGGATTACCTGAATACCATAAGGCCCGAGAGGGAGATATCCCTGGAAGGAGCGGAGACGCCGCTGCCTCAGGTGAAAGGCATCCTGCCGTACATAGGGGACGAGAGATGGGTCACCATGTCCCACATGTATTACTGGGCGCAGGCATTCCGTGAGCTGTATCCCAATGAGATGGAAGTGTACTACGAGACGGACGATTTTGTCTGCTACCGTATACGCCAGGACGGGTTCAGCCTGTACAATTTTGCCATAGATTACGGTTATAATCAATAAATGCGTCAAAGGGACTTTACCCTTTAGAGCCGTCGCGCAGCGACTTAATAAAAAGGATTTATAGACGGTAAAGTCGCGAAGGCGCACGAGAGGAATTTTCATGAGTGCACTTTCGAATGAAAATTTCTCTCATGAGAGTGCGCCGAAGGGACTTTACCCTTTAGAGCTGTCGCGCAGCGACTTAATTAGGAGAATGGTTATGATATCGCGCCGGAATTTTTTTTCGATCACCATACTGATGGTCATTGTGCTGTTTCTGTGTATGTGCCTGAATAATCTGAAGGATAGCTGGAACGATTATGCGGTAAACCGATACACGGAGACAGCGGAGAATTATCCTTCACAAATCAATATCTATGTGCCGGACGGTTCCGACGGGAAGAATGCGGATGAACAGGCAGCACAGGAGCAGCGGGGTGAGACTGTCATTGCCCGGGATAAGGTAGTATGCATCGGTGATCCGGAGAAAATTTCCACAAAGGTGGTGAAGGAATGGGTCACCTACACCAAAAGGGACATCGCCGCCTATTCGTCCCTGGCTGCCTGTGAAGCCGGGGAAACGGGGACGGAGCCTGCGGAAATGCTGGTGATCGACCCTGCCTGTGTGGACTGGAGCGCCAAAGGAGAATTGGATCTGCTGAACAAGTATCTGGAGGAAGGAACCCATCTGGTATTCAGCAGCCTTCCGGATGTGTCCGTGATAAAGGGCAATAAACGCATACGGGAGCTTTTCGGGATAGAGAAGGTGCCGGAAGAGGAAACCACCGTCACCGGCTTCTACCTGAGGGAGGGTTTTTTGCTGGGGGGCGAGACTTTTTATCTGGAAAAGGCGGATGGGGATGAGGATGCGGATACCTTTCTGCCGGGCAGTGAAGCTTTTCCCGGAGATAAGACATTTCCGTGGTATATTCCGGCAGCCGGAACCAAGGTATATATGAAAGGAATTCCGGAAGGGTCTGCAGTGAAAACGGAAAACTATCCCATTGTCATATGGAGGAAAAGCTGCGGAAACGGCTATGTGTTCGCCGTGAACGGAAGCTTTATGGAAGGCCCTGAGGGGCTGGGGCTCCTGTCCGCCATGTCCGCGGAGATGGATTCTTATGAAATCTATCCGGTGCTGAATGCCCAGAATATGATCCTGGCGGGGTATCCCGGCCTTGCGGATGAAAATGAGCAGGAAATGGAGCGGATTTACAGCCGTTCCTTAAAACTGGTATTTCAGGAGATCGTGTGGCCGAATCTATCCGTTTTCCTGCGGAAGCATGACTATAAGGCGACCTGTATGATGACGCCCCAGTATGATTATTCCGATGAGAATCTGCCTGACGGGGAACAGATGAAATACTATCTGAAAATATTCAATGAACAGGCAGCGGAGACCGGACTGTCAGGCTTCAGTGTGTCGGATATCCCTCTGACGCAGAAGCTGGAGGAGGACGGCAGATTCTTACAGGATGTCCTGGGCGGGTACGACATTGTATCCTTCTATGGGGGAAAAATGGAGGAGGAACAGATTGCGGAAGCGCTTGGGACGGAGACGCTGGCATCAGTCAGAACTGTCGTACAGGAGTATGATGAGGAGAATGCCGCGCCGGTGGGATTTCTGTCGGAGGATGTGACGTCGCAGCGAACGCTGATTGACGGTCTGGGGTATACGTACAGGAGTGACTTCCTGGTTCGATGCATGGAGACGGCATTGGGGTATCTCAGTGTGTCTTTCGATATGGAGAGAGTGGCGTACCCGGATGCGGACGGGGATGCATGGGAGCAGCTCTCGAGAACTCTGGCCGCTACGATCAGCACTTATGGGAAAGAATTTCAGGGATTTGCCAGGACGACGGCGGCAGAGTGCGACGCTCATATCCGCCGGTTTCTGGCCCTGGATTACAGATGCAGCCGGACAGACGATACGATTCGGCTGCAGGTGGAAGGAATTACAGGTCCCGCATGGTTTATCCTCCGCACTCATAACGAAACTGTCAAAGACATGGAGGGCGGCAGCTGGCAGAAGCTGGAAGAGGGGGCTTTTCTGATCGAAGTGACCGGCAGTGAGGCCGCCCTGACATTAGAATCGACAGATGAGAGATTCTACCGATAGAGGCGCGAACAGGAGAATGGATATGAGAGTCTGCATAGTAGTGGAAGGCTGTTATCCGTATGTGGCCGGCGGCGTATCCAGCTGGATACACGGACTCATTCAGTCTTTTCCAAAAGTGGAATTTGTGTTACAGACAATTATAAGCAGCCGGGATCAGAGCGGGAAGTTCATCTATCAGCTGCCGGAGAATGTGACGGAGGTGCACGAACTGTATCTGCAGGACGTGGACTGGGATCAGAACAGGAAGGGCTGGCGCAGACGAAGGCTGGAGAAGCAGGAATACGCGGCTCTGCGCAGCCTGGTGATGAATCAGCGGGTGGACTGGGAAACCTTGTTTGAGATGTTCCAGAAGAAGGCCATTTCTCTGGATAAGCTTCTGATGGGGGAGGATTTCCTGCAGATCGTAAGGGAGTATTATGACCTGAACTATAGTCAGCTGGTGTTTTCGGACTTTCTGTGGACAATGCGTTCCGTATATCTGCCGCTGCTGTTCACGCTGAAGATGAAGCTGCCCAGGGCGGATCTGTATCATTGCGTGGCAACAGGCTATGCAGGCGTGCTGGGCAGTATGGGGAAGTCCCTTTACGGGGGGCGGCTGCTGATCTCGGAGCACGGCATCTACACAAGAGAGCGCGAAGAGGAACTGCTGAGGGCAGAATGGGTCAAGGGAGCCTACAAGAATATCTGGATCGATCAGTTCCGGAAAATGTCCAGTCTGGCCTATGAGAGGGGAGACCTGGTTACCGGCCTGTACGAGCATGCACGGGAACTGCAGATTGAGCTGGGCTGTCCGGCGGAAAAAACCATGGTAACACCCAACGGGGTTTCCGTGGACCACCTTCAGGATATTCCCGGGAAGACGGAAGAGGATGAGGGAAAGTTCAACATCGGGGCCATTCTGCGGGTGACGCCCATCAAGGACGTGAAGACCATGATACAGGCCTTCAGCTTTGCAAAGGAGAGGGAGCCCAGGCTGAAACTCTGGATCATGGGTCCCTGTGATGAGGATGAGGAATACGCGAAAGAGTGCTATGAGCAGGTGGAAGCGCTGGAACTGACGGATGTGGTCTTTACCGGAAGGATTAATATCCGGGATTATCTGGGCAGGATGGACGTGACGATACTGACCAGCATCAGCGAGGGGCAGCCCCTGACCATACTGGAGAGTTATGCGGCTCATGTGCCGGTGATCGCCACGGACGTGGGGAACTGCTCCGGCCTGATATACGGGGAAAGCGACGATTTCGGGGCCGGAGGGATCCTGACGCATATCATGAATGTGGAAGAGATTGCCCAGGCCATGGTGGATATGGCGCGAAACGAATCCATGCGGCTTCAGATGGGGGAAAGCGGTTACAAAAGAGTGATGTCCGGATACCGGATCGAGCATATGCGCGCCGCTTACCGCAGGATTTACCAGGATTTTGCCGACAGCTGCGGAGTCGCGCTGGAGACATGACGAGGAAGTTTCGCGCAGGGTGTGCCGGGAAAAGGCTGCCGTGCTGCGATGTGCTGATACGGTGCTGCGTTTGCGGAGGGTGTGCCGGGAAAAGGCTGCCGTGCTGCGATGTGCTGATACGGTGCTGCGTTTGCGGAGGGTGTGCCGGGAGAAAGGCTGCCGTGCTGCGATGTGCTGATACGGTGCTGTGTTTGCGCAGGGCGTGCCGGGAAAAGGCTGCCATGCTACGATGCGCTGATACGGTGCCGCGTTTGCGCAGGGCGTGCCGGGATATAAGCGAAGTGAAGAAAGGTCAGGCATTACAAAACGGAAAGGACGAGACAGATGGCAGGTATTGGACTTAAGTTAAACAGACTATTTGAAAAGAGAACGATTTCAGCGTATCTTGCCGGATTTGCGTACAGCTCCATGTCCACGGTGACGCCCATGCTGGTGGTCATCCTGAACATTCTGTTAATGAGCCATTTTCTGGGATTTGACCAGTTGGGATTTGTGGAGAGGGAGCTCTTCTCCTGTTCGGTGCTTTATATCTTTATCTTTGCCCTGCTGACGGCGGCTCCTTTCAATTCTGTACTCTCGAAGTACATGTCCGATGTGATCTATGAGGAGCGTTACGAGGATATCCGTCCCTGCTTTTTCTTCGGGCTGTTTCTGAACATCTCTCTGAGCAGCCTGCTGGGGATTCCGTTCTGTCTGTGGGAGCATTTCGTGGGCAGGGTGGATGTGTTTTATACCTTTACAGGGTACTGCGGGTATATCGGGTTGGTGCTGGTGTTTTATTCCATGATCTACCTGTCCATTTCGAAGGATTATCAGAAGATATCGCTGTTTTTCTTTATCGGGATGCTGTGGGCGTTTTTGTTTTCTTTATTCTTAAGGTTTATCATGCATTGGGGCATTCGGGAAAGTATGCTTTTCGCGCTGATGACGGGATTCTTTCTCACTGCATTCCTCCAATTGGCGATTATAAAACGGTATTTCGTTAAAAACAGCAACCGCTACAAATCCATAGTCCGGTACTTCGGAAAATACTGGAAACTGGTAGTGGCAAACTTCTGCTATATACTGGGATTGTATATTCATAATTTCGTATTCTGGAATACGGATATGAGGCTGGTGGTGGTGAAGACCTTTGTGTGCAACCAGCCCTATGACATGGCTACCTGTCTTGCCATGTTCACCAATATTTCCGCCACGATTATCTTCATTACAAGGGTGGAAATGCATTTTCATGACAAATACAAGGCTTATTCCGAGTCGGTCATCGGCGGCAAGGGTTCTGATATTGACAACGCTAAGAAGGAAATGTTCCGCCAGCTCTCCGCGGAACTGGTGAACCTGGTAAGGATTCAGTTTATCATCACTGCAGTGGTGTATCTGCTGGCGGTGGTATTCCTTCCGGGCTTCGGTATTTCCAGCCTGACAATGCGGATTTATCCCTGTCTGGCAGCAGGGTATTTTATCCTGTTTTTGATGTATTCGGAGATCATTTTCCTGTACTATTTCAATGATCTGACAGGAGCCATGCTGACATCGGTGATTTTCTGCCTGGTGACTTTTCTGGGGAGTCTCGTGGCGACACATCTGCCGGAGCTCTGGTACGGCATTGGCGTAGTCGTCGGAGCCTTCTGCGGCTGGACCTTCGCGTACTTCAGGCTTCGCTATATGGAGAGAACTCTGGATGCGCATATATTCTGCAGGGGCTCCCTGCTGAAGCCCGGCATGGGCACCCGGCCGCCGGGACAGGTATTTTCCAGAACTGAGCAGAGGCAGGCAGCCGCAGAACCCTCGACTGCAAAGTAAGGAAGTGTCCGCAGATAACTGCCGCAGGTCCGAGTCTCCGGGGGCTGAGCGGTGTATGCGGAACGGAAAGGCGGCATACAGCCCTCAGTCACCCCGGAGGATTTACGGACGAAGCATTTTGCGGCCGGAAATCCTCTGCCGGGTCCCGGGTAGCGGAGGGGGTATGCGGAACTTATAACAGGAGGTTTGTGAAAATGGATGGCAATATCATAAGAATCGGCCTTGTCGTGGCAGGAGGCATCCTGATCGTATTCGGATTCTGGACACATTCCATCAAGAAACTGGCAGTCAATTATGCAGTGATCTGGGGACTGTTGGGAATCCTGATGATCCTGGTAGGAGCGATCCCCATACTGTCGGAGTGGACTACCATGCTGGCGCCGGGAACAGGGCTTGCGTTCTTCTGTGTGGGCGCTCTGATCTTATTTACGGAAGTGCAGAACAGCCTGGTGATCTCGCAATTGAATCTGAAGAACAGGGAGCTGGCCATGCAGGTATCGCTTCTCAACCAGGAGAGTGAGCGCATGATGATCGAACTTGAGGAAATGGCCAGGGAGCAGGAAGATGCCTATGCGAAAAAAGATTCTGTTTGTGATTAATACCATGGGCCGGGCCGGCGCGGAGACAGCCATGCTGGAGCTGCTCAAAGCACTGGACAGCCCGGAATATGACATTTCCCTTTACGTCATTATGGGGCAGGGAGAGATGATCGGAAAACTGCCGCCGTATGTAAGACTGCGGAACCTGAGATTCAATGCCCATTCCGTCCTGTCCAGGCAGGGGAAACGGGGGATGATGGCCACTGTCTGCAGGGCTTTTTTCAGAAACGGCGGGCAGATCAAAAAAATACGCGGTATCGCAGGAAATCTTGCATCCATGGGCAGGCAGGGGAAATTTCAGGCGGATAAGCTGCTGTGGCGGATGCTCTCGGACGGAAGCCTGCGTCTGGAAGAGCAGTTTGACCTGGCGGTGGCATGGCTGGAGGGCGCTTCCGCTTACTATGTGGCGGAGCATGTGAAAGCCGCCAGGAAATGCGCCTTCATCCATATCGATTACGAAAGCGCCGGATACACAAGGGAGATGGACCGGAACTGCTGGGACAGCTTTGAGAAGATTTTCATGGTTTCCCAGGAGGTGAAGGAACATTTTCTGGCGGTATATCCGGAATATGCGGACAAGGCGGAGATATTCCACAATCTGGTGGACCAGGAAGGAATCCGCCGCCGAAGCAGGGAGGCAGGGGGGTTTTCCGACGGATATGAGGGGAAACGTCTGCTGACCGTGGGACGGCTGACCTGGCAGAAAGCCTACGACATAGCCATAGATGCCATGAAGCTTCTGAAGGATAAGGGCTGTAATGTCAGGTGGTACATACTGGGAGAAGGCGACCAGCGCAGAACACTGGAGAAAAAAATCGCGGCCCTTCAGCTGAAAGAGGATTTCGTGCTTCTGGGAGCCGCAGAAAACCCCTGCCCCTACTATGCCCAGGCAGACATCTACGTACATGCCACCAGATTTGAAGGGAAAAGCATTGCCATTCAGGAAGCGCAGACACTCGGCTGTGCCGTCATCGCCTCCGACTGCAACGGCAACCGGGAACAGATCGAGAACGGAGAAGACGGCATCCTCTGCCATCTGACGCCGGAAGGAATCGCGGAAAGCATAGAGACATTGCTTCAAAATGAGGAAACAAGAAAAAAGCTGGGAAAATCAGCAGAAAGGAAAAACATGGCGCAGGAGCAGGAACTGCAGAAACTGCTACAGCTCCTCACCTGAGAGCATTTGAGGGCGGTACCGGGCGGGCAAATGCGGAACTAAAAAACAGCATTTGCCCGTCCGGTGCCCAGAGGATTTACGGACGCAATCACTATGCGGCCGGAAATGCTCTGCCCATGCCTGGTACCGGGCGGGCAAATGCGGGACTAAAAACAGCATTTGCCCGTCCGGTGCCCAGAGGATTTACGGACGCAATCACTATGCGGCCGGAAATGCTCTGCCCATGCCTGGTACCGGGCGGGCAAATGCGGAACTAAAAATATGAAGAAAGAGTTGTTGATTATTATACCTGCCTATAATGAAGGGCAGAACATTCGAAGAGTGCTGACCCAGGTGGAAGGTCTGAACCTGTCTTCCGTGGCGGACATCCTTGTCATAAACGATGCGTCCACGGATTCCACCAACTGGATTGTGAAAGAGATGCAGTACCCCATGATCTCCCAGGCGTTCAACATGGGATATGGATGTGCACTGCAGACCGGATACAAATATGCGGTTCGGCGGGGATACAAATATGTTATTCAGATGGACGGCGACGGGCAGCACGATGTATGCAATATCCCCGTGATCTACAATAAGCTGAAGGAAGCGGACGAGGACGGACGGTATCCGGACATTGTCCTGGGGGCAAGGTTTCGGAAGGACAGCTCGGATTTTCCCGTTTCATGGCCGAAGAAGGTAGTTTATTCCCTGTTCCGGGGCATGATACATCTGGTGACGGGGGCAAAGATTTCGGATCCTACCACGGGGCTGCAGGGGCTGAGCCGGAAGGCCTTCCTGTATTATTCCAAATACAATCATTTCGATGACAAGTACCCGGATGCGAACATGCTGGTACTGATGCTGATGATCAGGTTCAAGGTAGTGGAGATTCCGGCAGTGATGCATGCCAGGACCGCCGGGAAGAGCATGCATTCGGGCCTGAAGCCTTTCTGGTATATGCTCCGTGTCATGTACAGTACCGTCATCATTATATTCCGGGTGAAATTCCTGAAGATGGATGTGGAGGTGGGCTTAAGGAGTGCTGATAAGATTTAAAAAGGGAGCCGGCAGGCAGGATTCCGCAGGGCAGGAAAGCGGAAGAAGAAAAGCACAGAAGCAGGACCGGCTCCCTGTATTCCCGGAGTTTCAGAGTGCGGAACTCAGGGAAAGCAGTGAAGAACTGTCCAATCCCGGCTGCGGCTGGTATCATGTCTATACTTTCAGGGCACAGCCGGCTGCGGACGGGCGGCCTGTGGAAGAAGAGGCATGGCTGGACGAAAGCTGCCGGGCGGAGCGGCTTGCCCTGGCGCTGATCGACATCGGAGATTTCCGGACAAAGCCCCTTTCCCGGGAGGCGCTGCTTCATATCGGGCAGATCATGGAATTTTTTCGGAAAAACAGGAAACAGCTGCTGCTGCGGTTTGTCTACGACACGGAGGGCAGGGGGATGGAGAGAGAGCCGCTGACCCTTGCCATGGTGAAACGGCACATGGAGCAGGCAGGGGGAGCCATCCGTCCATACCTGGAAGATATTCTGGTGATGCAGGGCATTTTCGTGGGAAACTGGGGAGAAATGCACGGCTCCAAATTTCTGGACGAGGTATCCATGTGTGAACTGATAGATACGCTGTACCGGGTTACGGAGGGCAGATGCTTTCTGGCGGTGCGCACCCCGGCTCAGTGGCGCAGGATAACAGGGAGATTGACGTCAGGCGGCCTGAAGGAGCGGCTGGGGCTGTTCAATGACGGCATTTTCGGCTCTCCCACGGACATGGGAACATACGGCACCGCGTCCGGGCGGGAAGCGGGGGAGAACGGAAGCTGGAGCCGGGAAGGAGAACTGGGGTGGCAGGAACAGTATATGGACGCGGTTCCCAACGGCGGAGAAATCCTTTCCTGCATGCCCTTTAAAAGCAGCAGACAGGCGGCGGAGGACCTGGCAAAGATGCATGTCTGCTATCTGAACAGTATCTACCATCCGGAACAGCTGGACCACTGGAGAAAGGAAAAGGTGGAAGAGCCGGGGTGCTGGCATGGCTTAAGCGGATACGATTACATCGGCAGGCATCTTGGATATCGGTTTTTCGTTCGGAATATAACGGTAAAGAAAGATGAGCTGCAGATGACCATAAAAAACTGCGGATTCGGGAATCTGTACCAGGAGGCGGAGTGCCTTCTGGTGACGGAAAGGGAGCAGGGCAGTAGCAGCTGCAGGCGGCTGGATACGGATGCCCGGAACTGGAAGAGCGGGCAGGAGTCCGTGCTGACGGCGGTGCTTTCCCGGGAGGAAGGAGCCGCCGGCAGCCGGCTGTATTTACTGCTGAGGCGAAAAGCCGACGGATATATCCTGCGCTTTGCCAATGAGGGCGCTGATGAGAAAGTCCCATTGGGGGAATTTCTGAAAGGTTAAAGTTCCTGCGAAACAGCCGTTTTCATATTCCGCGCCTTCGTTGGCCAGATAAATCGGATAGCCTGAGGAGGGGTCCTGGATATGCAGGAAGATTTCGTAAGTTCCTGCCCGGAAGCCGCTGACATCCAGAGTAATATCCAGTTGAAACAGGGAGCCGGCATTCCATAGCCGTGTGTCAGTGGGAACCGGAACCGTGGATACCTCTCCGCTGTCAGTATTTTTCACAGTGAGCCATACGTCAAAGAGTTTATAGCTGTTTGAAAAACCGGTGTTTTCCATCACAATGGACAAATCCGCTTCCTTCGCCCAGGGGGTCTCCAGGGAGAATGCCGAGGAGCGGAGAACATAGCGGTACCCCAGGTGCCTGGAAACATAATCATAGCCGTTCATGCCCTGGAAAGGCCCCTTTCCCTGAAAAGTATCTTCCCGCCATTTGGAGAACACGGTCTCATCGTAGGCTTTGTTCAGATAGGAGACATGCATACGGGCCAGGTCTTCCACGGCATACGGAAGATCATTATACGGATTGTCGATGACCACTTCGCCGCCGTTGGGCACAAAGCGGCATAAAGCCTCCTGGAAGAGAAGTTCTGTCTGGCGGGGGCGTTTTCCGAAGTCTGACGATGAAGATGAGCCGGATTCTCCATAGGTTCCCAGATCCGTATCGGAGCCAAGCATACCGTCATTGAAGAGACTGAGCCTTGCCGTCAGTGAGCCGTCATAGGCGTTTTCCGGGGAAAGGGGTTCCGCGGTTTTGGCGATGGTGCGCCATTGTTCAGGCGTGCGTACAGCAAGGAAAATATCAGGGCTGGTGACGGAAGCCAGGTGACGGATAAGGGTGAGCATATTTTCCTCATCCATATAATTGGAACTGTGCATTTCGCCCCAGGCGCCTACGAAGATGCCCTGCAGGATGTAGACGCAGTCGGAGTGAAGATTGACGACTTCCGCTGCCTGGGACATGTGTTCCAGTACCAGAGCAAGGTTCTCGGGTTCTTTTTCCAGGGCAAGACCGTCCCAGTCATAGAGAAAGCGGATGATCAGCTGCTTTCCCGTGGAATGCCAGGCATCCAGTATGTCGCCGAGCTGCTTAAGGCCTGCTTTGCCGATGGTGCTGTGGGCGTAATTGGACAGATTGAACTGCAGCATGACCAGGCCCGGAGCGGAGGTCTGTTCCGGAATCAGTGCCGGGTCAAAGGCGGCTTCAGAAAGGGTGTAAGGGTATATCTGGTACCAGCCAATATAGGGATTATTCAATTCCCGGGCGGATTCGGCAGAGACCGCAGATTTGTAGTCTGGGAATAACAGGTTTCGGAAACAGCAGATGCCTCCTGCAATGAGGAGGATGGCGGTGACCAGGAATGGGGTGAGGATGTTCTTTTTCTTCACAGGCGTTTTTTTCATAGGTTATGCTTCCAATCTGTTGTGAGTGAATGTGTCAAAGGCGTCGGGGGGTATTGTAACATATTATGTCCGAAATGGCTATTGTCATTTTAAAATTATACGCAGACAATAACGGTAAATTTTCTGTTCAGGGCTTTACCGTTCACAGCAACACGGCGCATACGAAATGAGCAGGGTGCGCACGAAAACACCTTGCGGCGCGGCACCGGTGAACAGTAATCTGCAGCCTGCCTGGATGCGCAGTATAAATGCAGGAGCAAAAACGGTTCCGATACCGTTCATGAGCCTGGAGGGAGCCGATGCAGGAACAGGCAGAGAGGGAAAAGCAGCTTCAATGAAGAAAATATCTGTAATTATTCCCGTGTATAATGCGGAAAGATATATAGAGCAGTGTCTTTGGTCCGTGACGGGCCAGACATATGGGAGTCTGGAGATCATTGCAGTGGATGACGGTTCCGCGGATGACAGCGCCGCAGTTTGCGGAAGGCTTGCGGAGACAGACGGGAGAATTCGGGTGCTGCGGCAGAAGAACAGCGGTGTTTCCGCGGCCAGAAATCTTGGGCTCAATGCTGCCACAGGGGAATATGTCTTTTTTCTGGACAGCGACGATGCGATTCATCCGCGCCTGTTGGAGGAAATGCTTTGGCAGGCGGAGGAGAACCATGCACAGTTGGTTTTCTGCGGGTACAGGAAACTGGACAGTGACCGCCTGGGGGCGGTTCTGGAGGCAGCATCCGGCAGTGCAGGGGAAGCGCAGCGGGAGGCAGTATCCGGCAGTGCAGGGAAAGCGCAGCGGGAGGCGGTATCCGGCAGTGCAGGGGAAGCGCAGCGGGAGGCAGCATCCGGCAGTGCAGGGAAAGCGCGGCGGGAGGCGGTATCCGGCAGCGAAGAGAAAACACAGCGGGGGACAGCATACGGTACTGTGGAGGAACCTGCTTTACCGGAAACGGGAAGGGGACGAAAATCAGATTGCCCGGAAGTTTCGGAAAGAGCCGGACGGGCGCGGTGCCTGGCAGCGGACGAGGCCGGAACGGAAGAGTGGTTTCATGTAAAGTATACGGACACTTTTTCGGGAATCGGCGGGAAGCTGATTTTAAGAGAGGCTGTGGGAGAACTGCGGTTTGACAGAGGACTGATAAACGGTGAGGATACCTTTTTCCTGTATCAGCTGGTCAGGAACCGGGTGAGAAGTGTGTACTGCCTGGAAGAGTGGTATTATTACAGGATGCATGGGGAAAGCGTCACCAGTTCTGCGGGAACAGCGAGAAGAATGGGGTATTTTGAGAGTGCGGTAAGGATCAGGGACGGTGAATATGGAAGAGGAAATGCGGAGCATGCGATGAGGTGGGAAATCCTGGCGGTGGACCAGATCCGGAGGAGTTATGAAACGCAGAGGCGCAGAAAAACCGGAAGAGCAGAAGGGACAGGAAGCGCGGAGAGAACCGGAGGAGCAGAAGGGACAGGAAGCGTGGAGAGAACCGGAAGAGCAGAAGGGGCAGGAAGCGCGGGGAGAACCGGAGGAGCAGAAGGGGCAGGAAGCGCGGGTAGGACCGGAAGAGGAAAAGCCGGAGGAACCGGCAATGTCGGGAATGCCGGAGCGAGGGGGAAAGCAGACAGAGACGGCGAAGGCGGCGGAGCAGAAAAAGCCCGCCGGGAATTGAGAAAAATTGCTGCGGAGGAGAAGAGACATCCTCTGTTCCGGCGAATCTGTCTCAGTGACCGTCTGTTGTTCGCCTGCTGCTTTGGATGCTATCCTGCATATGTTATTTTAAATAGGATCATACTTGGACTGGCAAAAAGAAGGAGTCGTTGAGATGAGTAGAAGAAAGGCCGAAGTGGGAATCATAACGTTCCATTGTTCGAATAATTACGGTGCCATGCTGCAGGCGTACGGCCTGAAACGCTTTCTGTGCGATAGCGGGATACCGGCTGAGATCGTGCGCTATGAGCCTCCTTATATGACGGGAAGGCACTGGTGGATTCCCTATGCGCCGATTCAGGGCCTGAAGGGGCGCATATGGGGACTGTTCCATATGTGGAACGGTTTCCGGGCGCATATGCGGGTAAAAGAGCAGTTTTCCAGGCAGCGCGCAAATATGAACCGTTTCCGGCAGGAGTATCTGATTGAAAAGGAACAGCCGAAGCTGCTGACGGCAGGGGGGCTGAGAAAGCTGCCGTACCGATATTACATAGTAGGGAGCGATCAGATCTGGAATCCGGATATTACCTGCGGGCTGCGGAAGGCTTATTTCGGTGCGTTCCGAAACAGACGGAAAGAAAAGGTCATTGCCTATGCGGCAAGCTTCGGCGGAGCGTCTATTCATTCACGGCATGACGAAAAGTTTGCCCGTCTGATCCGGTATGTGGATGCATTGTCCGTGCGGGAGGCGGCAGCGATTCCCTATGTCAGGAAATTTTACAAAGGAGACGTCAGGGCGGTACTGGACCCGGTGTTTTTCCTGGGGAAGGAAGTCTGGCAGGGAGCGGAGAGAAAGCCTGACAGGAAAGGATACATTCTCATGTATGTGACGGAGGGCAATGAGAAAATGGCGGAATATGCCGGGATACTATCCGGGGAGAAACATCTGCCTGTGGTGGAAGTGCGGGCGGGGCTGCAGGGGGCGGACAAGGGCTTTGAGCTGGACGTGACGGCGGGACCGGCGGAATTCCTGGGGTACATCCACCATGCGGAATATGTGGTGACCAATTCGTTCCATGCCGTTGCCTTCAGCATTATCTATCAGAAGAAATTCCTGGCGTTTGCCCACAGGAGCCTCAGCGCCAGGCTGCAGAATATACTGCAGATTCACGGACTGGAGGACAGGATCTGTCAGGATGGTTCGGAAAGGGATATTGACGTCTCTGTCGACTGGGAAAAGGTTCAAGGCAGGACCAGGGAGGCAGTGCAGGAATCCCGGGCGTTTTTGCTGGGGAATCTGTCATGATCAGAATTCGTTATCAGGGATGCGCCGGGAGTGAAGCTGCAGCAAGACAGCAGAGCAGGCAGAAATGAAATCCCGGGGAGCGGCAAGGCAGGTCAAACAGGAAGGAAACTGCCGGGAGGCAGCAGGTCAGGACAATGCAGGAGAAGCGGGAATGAAATTATATGAGAAAAAAGAGGCGTGCTGCGGCTGCAGCGCGTGCAGGGATATCTGCCCGGTGGGTGCAATCCATATGATTTCGGATGAGGAGGGCTTTCGGTATCCCCGGGTGGATGAAGAAAAGTGCATTCAGTGCGGACGCTGTGAACAGGTCTGTCCCATAAAAGGGGAGAAGGCGGGCAGGGGGGAGAACTTTTATTTCGGAGTGCAGGCGAAGGATGAGACGCTCCGGCGCGCCAGTTCCTCAGGAGGCATGTTTCCGGTTCTGGCAGAATACGTGTTCCGGCGGCAGGGTGTGGTCTTCGGAGCCGCCTTCAATGAGAATATGGAGGTGGTGCATAAGGAGGCATGGAATCCGGAAGAACTGGAGGCGCTGAAGAAGACAAAGTATGTCCAGAGCAATCCGGAGGGAATCTACCGCAGGGTGCAGGAACATTTGAAGGAAGACAGATGGGTGCTGTTTTGCGGGACGCCCTGCCAGGCCCATGCGCTGCGGCTTTTTCTGAAGAAGCCTTATCCAAAGCTGATCATTGCGGATCTGGTCTGCTATGGGGCGCCTTCTCCCGGGGTGTGGGCATCCTATGTGAAGTATCTGGAGAGAAAGTCCGGCGGGAAAATGACGCGGTTTTATTTCAGGGATAAACGGAATAAAGATAACGGGCATACCTGCGCTTACGTGGCGGGAGGCAGGGAGCAGGCACATTCGCTGTATGGGGATGTATACTGCAGGATGTATTTTGCAAACCAGATCATACGCCCCTCCTGCCATGCCTGCAAATACTGCACCGTGGACAGGGACAGCGATTTTACCATCGGGGATTTCTGGGGCATCGAGAAGGTCAGGCCGGAAATGGAGGACGGGATGGGAACTTCCTTGGTCATCATTCACAGGTCAGCGGCCCGGGAAATCTGGGAACAGGTAAAAGAGGAGCTGCGTTGGTTTGCATGCAAGGAGCAGGATGTGCTGCAGCCAAGGCTGACAAGTCCCACACCGGCGGGCAGAGGGCGTAAGCGTTTCATGTATTTTTACAGGGCACTGCCGTTTCCTGTATTTCGATTTTTGTTTATCATTATAATGAATACGAAGACACTTTTGGGGAGGATAGTGAAAGGATGAAGCTATTTTATCAGGAAATGTTTTGGAAAAGACGGTATCTGGATGATTTTGATTATGTGAACTTTTTAAATCATCCGGATGCAGAAAAATCCGGAGGAAATCAGCATGATTGAAATGTTCAAATATCTGACAGGAACGTTGGAGAAAAAGGAACAGAGAACCTGGAAGCTGTACGCGGTTTTCGGTCTCATAAGCCCTGTTGTGGATATCTTCAGCTTTTCCGTAATCATTTATATCATTAACAAAGTGGTTCGGGAGAATCAGGTGTCCGATAAACTGATTGCTTTTACACTGTTTATGGTACTTCTCTCACTGCTGAAGTGCCTTTTCGAACTGTATAAGAGCAAGGTCTCCAACCGGTTTATCTACAACGGTGCCCAGAAGCTGTCAATGAAGATCTATGAACTGCTGATAAAAGAGGAACTGACGGAGCATAACCGTAAGACCGCTATGCAGGCCCTGAATATGGTCAGGAACGACACAACCAGCTGTATTCAGATCATAGTGGACTGTATCGGGATCGTGGTGAGCGGCATCACCATGGCGGGCTATGCAGCGGTGCTGATCTATGTCTCCAGATGGGTGGGGGTGATCAGCAGCCTGGTCTTGCTGCTGCTCATGGCATTTGTATTCTTACGCACCCGCGCCCGAATGATCGCGTACGGGGAGAAGAGCAGGGCCTGTTCCATTAAGGCGAATTCCCAGATTACCATCGCATACGGCTCTTTCAAGGAGATGAAGATAGATGACCGTTCGGCTTTTGTGCTGGGAAAATACAGGGACGCCAGCAATGAATATGCTCAGGTGCAGGGGGAATATAAATACAAGGTCAGCAGCATCGGCGTCATTCTGCAGAATTCCATCATGGCCGCCATGTTTGTGGTGCTGGCTGTGATACTGGTCTTCGGAACGAATCTGGTCGCAGTCCTTGCCCCCATGGTGGTGTATATCACGGCACTGGTGCGGATGCTTCCCATGGCATATGGGATTTTAAGCGGGATGAACAATGTGGAATTCGCCCGGAAGTCCTATGAGGCGGTGAGAGGGTGCATGGCGGGCTACACGAAAATGAAGGAAACGGAAGAGCAAAACAGCCATGTCCGCCAGAAGAAGCTTACCTTTGAGAAAGGCGTCTCCGTCAGGAACCTGACCTTCGGCTACAACGACAGGGTGAAAATATTTGAGGATGCTTCCATCGATATCCCTGTGGGCTGTTCCATTGCCATCATCGGCGCTTCCGGCGCGGGAAAGACCACCTTTGTGGATTTGCTGCTGGGACTTTTAAAGCCGGAGAGCGGCCATGTCTTCTTTGATGACTACGACATTGTAGAACAAAGGGATTCGGAAGGAGCCTGCAGGGCCAGCATGGGCGAGCTGGTGAGCTATATCCCGCAGACCGTATACCTGAACGGGGAGACCATCCAGAATAATGTGGCTTTCTTTGAGGACGAGAGAGAGATTGATCAGGCAAGGGTGGAGGAATGCCTGAAATGTGCCCAGATCTGGGAGGATGTGATGCGGATGCCGGAGGGAGTACATACATTGATCGGGGAGAACGGGACTGCCATATCCGGAGGACAGCGGCAGAGAATTGCGCTGGCGAGGGCGCTGTATAAGGATTTTGAGCTTCTGGTGATGGACGAGGCCACCGCTGCGCTGGACATGGAGACAGAGATGGCGGTTATTGATTCCATACGCCAGATCAAGGAGAACAAGACGCTGATCATGGTGACCCATCACATGAGTCTGGCCAATGAGTGCGATGTGATATACAGGATCGAAAATAAGAAGATTGTGCAGGTAAAGGGGAACTGACGGCGTATCGAATATTATATAACGGAAAAGAATAATTTGCATTTATACTCGTGCCCAACAACATTTGCCGGCGTAAGGAAGTGTCTACAAATAACTGCTGCAAGTTTATGGCAATTTTTATTGTATTTCCGGGCTTTTGCCTGAAGCAATTGCAGCAGTTATTTTCCGACAATTCCTAAATGTAGAAGGAGTGAATGTTTCTGCAAGAGCAGGGCAGAAAGCGGCAGATGAATGCGCTCGCGAGTAAATAGCTTTGGGATGGGGGCAGGTGAGTATGGAGGAAAATAAATTTTGCACAGGGAAGGTTTCCGTTGTCACACCGGTATATAACGGAGAATTTCACCTGGCGAAGATGCTGGATTCCGTGCTGGCACAGACTTATGCAGACATGGAGATGATCCTGGTGGATGACGGTTCCTCTGACGGGACCCTTACCGTGGCGGAAAGCTATCGGGAGAAATTTGCCGTCAGGGGCTACGGATACAGGATTGTGGAGGCAGAGCACAGAAATGCTTCTGCCGCGGTCAACAGAGGCCTGCCGTATGTGACAGGGGAATATCTGATCTGGCCGGACAGCGACGATCTATTGAAACCGGAATCCGTGGAAAAGCGGGTGGAATTTTTAAGGACACACCCGGAATACAGTTGTGTCCGTTCCTTGTCCTGGTATTTTCATGCGGAGACAGGAGAAGAGAGCGGGGAAGCGGACGAACAGCAGGGAGATCTGGAGAAGGAAGAGTTGTTCTGGGATATTCTGGAATCCAGGACATTTGTGTGCTGCGGCTGTTATATGCTGAAATCGGAGGCATTTTTTGCCATATATCCCGGGCGTCAGATACCGGAATACGGCGTGGGACAGAACTTTCAGATGCTTCTGCCCTTTATGTACCGCCATAAATGTCCCACTATCCGTGAAAAATTGTACGGTGTATCGATTCGGGAAGGGAGCCATTCCAGAACCATGCTCACCCGGGAGCAGGAAGAAAAAAAGTACAGCGACTATGAGAGGCTTGTGGATGAAATAGCGGAGATCTGTCAGATAGAGGACAAGGCATCAACAGACCGCATCACATGCTGGAAGGCAAGGAGACGGTACAGGATTTCACTGAAATACGGATGTAAGAGGGAAGCGGGAGCCGCCCTTCGCCAGCTGCGCAAGTGCGGAGGATTCAGCGCAGGCGAGATGATGAAGGAGATTATCTGGGCCTATTGCGTGAATGGCTGGGTGAAAGAGAAGGTATATCCGATATACCGAAAAGTGTTTGCCAATAAAACAAAGTAGTGCGTTTTGAAGGATGCGCATTTGCAGGATTCTCATACGGATAAAACCGGACAGGAGCGGTTTGTGGATAACCTGATAGCCTCTCGGAATCTCAGCAAGCGAAATCAGGATTCGGATCAATAATGTGGTCGGAAAGGCGGGGACTTGACATTGCTGCCCGTATTATTTCCTCCCCAGGCAGGCAAAACTGACTCTTGAGATGAGCGCCGCAATAGGATAGCATTTCAGGCGGAAGAAGAGCACCAGGATTCTTCTGGGCAGAATACCTGTTTTCCGATTATATTGAAATGCTTTTACATAGATACGGTTCTGCCGCATCTCCCGGCAGAGCTTACGGTTCTCACGGTATTTCCGTGGACTGTGGGGGCTGAAAATCTCATGAATCAGCACATAGGTCAGGTTCTCAAGGGCATAGGAATAATAATCCTCCTCCAGAGCGGAATTCATGTCGTATTGATCCAGAACACCCCGGACAGCCTGCAGCAGCCGGGCGTGGTTTTCGTGCAACCCCGGGTTGAACCGGTGTGAGGAAGAGTCTTCATGGACGGCATAAAAATAGACGGTCGCCGGGATGAATACGCAGGAGTTTGCCCGCAGCTGGTATTCCAGATTAAAGAGAAGGTCCTCACCGATCTTGATATCCGGAGAGAACCGGATGGAATATCGCTCCAGGATGCTTTTTCGATAGGCTCTTGCGCAGGGGGTGCGGAAGTCCGGGGAGGCGTTCTCCGTGAGTGATCCGGGGACCAGGATTCTGCGGATCAACCGGCGCATTTCTTCCCCCTGATAACTGTATACAGGAATGTTGCTGCGGTCTTTTGAAGCTTCCTGACAGCAGTCCCCGGCGGACGCATCGGAGGCACAGGTGGCGAACCGGAACAGAATGAGTTCCGTCTGCCGGTATTCGGGCCGGGCGGTCATGCTCAGAAAGTCATCGGTGATGAAATCATCCGCATCAAGGAAGATAAGCCACTCTCCCAGGGCTTCGTCGATGCCTCTGTTTCTGGCGGCGGATACCCCCTGGTTTTCCTGGGTGATGAGCCGGATGCGCCTGTCTCCTGTGGCATATTCGGTACAGATTTTCAGGCTTCCGTCGGTGGAACCGTCATTGATCAGGACAATCTCAAAGTCGCCGCAGGCGGAAGCCAGCACCGAATCAAGGCAGCGGCGCAGGCAGGGTTCCGCATTATATACAGGAATGATTACTGATATCAAAATGGTTTCCTCGTTTCTGTAAAGCATTTTTCAGAATTTTTAACTATCGGGGGCAATCGTTCTGTTTCCTGCTTAGGAATTGTCTGAAAATAAATTTGCACTTTCAGGAGTAAAACACCAGTATATATGCGCATTCCCGTGCGGAACCCTGCAAATTTATTTTGTGACGCTTCCTTAGTATAGTACATTTCCGCACAAAATGCAACTTTGGAGGCAGGTGTTTTGCGGACAGCTTTCCCGGAAGGTGAAGACTCGGACAGGGGGCAGCGCAGGAGGGGCAGGCACCAGGGAATATCCCATATGACATACATGATCGGAGGCAGAGATATGTTCACATTTGTGGTCACATGCTATAATCAGGCGGATGTTGTTCCGGATATGCTGGAAAGCATCCGGTATCAGATTGAGAGATATGGGCAGGGGCAGACGTTTCAGCTGATCGTCACGGACGACGGCTCCAAAGATAACAGCTGCCGGGTCATCAATAGGTGGCTTGAGGAGAACGGGAAGCTTTTTGTCAGGATCAACCGGCTGTTCAGAGATGAAAACGCGGGAATCTGTGTCAACTATGTGGATGCGTTAAGGCTTGTGGAGGGAGAGCGGTTTGTGGCAGTGAACGGGGATGACCTGCTGGCACCTTATAATTTGTTTGACATTACGGCGAAACTGGATGAATATGACATGGTGTGCACCGCTTTTCTGAAGTTCACGGGAGAAGGAGATATTGTGAGGCGCTACGGCACTTATCTGGAGGTGGCGCTGCAGAAATTTATCCGGGGAAAGACACTGTACCGTTGCATAAAACTCGGTTTTCCGATCATGGGAACCGCCGTTTACAGGAAATCGCTGCTGTCGGAAAGCGTACTGGACTTTATTCTCCGGTTCCGGACAGTGAATGACAGGGCCTGTTTTCAGAAGATACTGGATGAGAATCGGGATATCAGGGTATGCTATGTGAACCGCCCCATTATCCTCTACCGGATATCCGACACGTCCATTTCCAATTTCAACAGCCCCACCAGAGTCCTGCATAACAGGGAAGTGGCCGGCCTGTGCAGAATTGAGAGAGAGAAGGAAAAATCGCCGGTATTCCGTCTGCTGCTTTTTGTACAGGAGAAGTCCGCTGCATTTCGGACAAGCCCCAGCCGTTACATGAGGCTGCTGCGTTTCTGTTCCCCCTATTTCGCTGTTATGCTGTGGCTTTATGTGAGGCACTATGGCCATATCCGGGAGCTGGAGCGGCAGCTTGTGGACGGACATCGGGAGGACTGCAGGGAGCATTATCTGGCCATGGCAAATTCCGCCGCCGGAAAACAGTTTACAATTTCTTAATATTTTAGAGGATGAAATATTCCGTGAAGTGTGGTATGCTTAGAAACATGAGAAGAAAAAAGAGAACAATACTGAATTTCATATTGACCGGCAGCCTGTTGGCGGGCTGTGTGAGCTTTAATGCGGATTTTTTCATGATTGCCAATGCCACCGGTGTCTCCGAGATTGAAGGGCAGATCGATCAGCGCACAAATCAGCTGGAGAATATCAATAATCAGATCGTGGCTATGGAGAGCGAGCAGGATATCCTGCAGGAGCAGATTGACGATCTGAATGCGGAGATCCTCAACATGATGACCATAATCGGAGTGAAGGAAGACGAGATTACGGCAAAAGAGGAGGAAATCTCACAAAAGGAAGAGGAGATTGCCCGGAAAGAAGAGGAGATTGCCCAGAAGCAGCTTCAGATCGTAGAGACGGAGGAAGAGTATAAGGCTGCCATGGAGCGGGAGGCTGTCCAGCGGGAGAATATGGTCATATGCGCCCGGATGATCTATGAGCGGGGCGAGGATTCCGTTCTGAATGCCATACTGGAGGGAAAGGGGTTTTCCGATATCCTGAACCATCTGGACAGGGTGGAGAAGGTACATGAATACGAGAATTCCATGCTGCTTCAGTATATAGAAGTGAAAGACCAGGTGCATGAGCTGTGGCTGAAGCTGGAGGATGAAAAAGTTCAGCTGGAGGAAGACAGAAAACAGCTTGAGGCGGATAGAGAGCAGCTTAAGGCGGACAGGCAGCAGCTGGAAGCGGACAAGGAGGAGCTGAAGAGTCAGAAGTCCAGCCTGGACAGCATGCTTGCGAAAAAGAAGCAGCAATCCGCTAATTATGATGCGGAGATCAAGAAAGCAAGACAGGAAGCGGCTGTGGCAAAGAAGCTTTTACAGCAGGATATGGCCAGGCTTGCCAAGGCAAAGGCGGAGGCCGCAGCGGCCGCAGCTGCAGCTGCAAACCAGAGCGGCAGCAATTCCGGCAGCGGCAGCAGTGGGGGAACTACCAGTTCCGGAGGCAACAGCGGGGGAACCGCCGGTTCCGGGGGCAGCAGCGGGACCACCGCTTCCAACGGAGCCTCGGCAGTGGCCAATTCCACCGGCAGCGCTACAGGGAAGCAGATTGCCCAGTATGCATTGCAGTATGTGGGGAACCCTTATGTAGCGGGCGGAACCAGCCTGACAAGCGGCGCGGACTGTTCCGGTTTTATCTACAGGGTGTTCAGCGACTTCGGATATTCGGTGTCCAGAACCTCCTATCAGCAGAGGAGCAACGGAACAGCCGTGAGCTACAGCGATGCCCAGCCGGGAGATATTATCTGCTATGAGGGGCATGTAGGGCTGTATATCGGGGACGGTCTGATCGTCCACGCCAGCAACAGCAATCCTTATCCCAGCGGCGGTATCAAGGTCAGCCAGGCACAGTACAGGACAATCCTTAGTGTGCGGAGGATCGTAAAATAAAATGCGGCCCACAGAGCAGGCAGGGAAGTTTCTTGTTTGTGCTGTGGGCATTTCCAGTGTGGTGTTTTTGAGAACACAAAATATAGCAGGAAACGAGGTTTGATATCAGTGAAAATAATAATTGCCGGCAATGGCAAGGTGGGAGCGGCATTGACCCGCAAGCTGTCTGCCGAAGGTGATGAGCTGACACTGATTGATTCCAATCTGAAGGTTCTGGAATCCAGCGAGGAACTTTATGACATCATGGTAGTAGAAGGGAACTGTGCCTCTATGGAAGTATTGAAGCAGGCGGGGGTAAAGGATGCTGACCTGCTGATTGCGATGGCGGGGGCAGACGAGGTGAATCTGCTCTGCTGTATGACGGCACATGCCATGAATGCGAACATCCATACCATTGCCAGGGTATGCAATCCTCAGTATATGGAACAGATTTTTTCCATGAGAGAGATGTTCGGACTGTCCATGGCGGTGAATCCGGAGAGGCAGGCGGCGGTGGAAATTGAGCGTCTGCTGAAATATCCGGGCTTCCTGAAGCGGGATACCTTTACGAAGGGGCGGGTGGAGATTGTGGAGCTGCGGATTGACAGCCGCAGTAAGCTCTGCAATGTGGCTCTGAATGACATGTATGGCATTGTCAAATGTAAGATATTGGTCTGCGCCGTTTTACGCGAAGGCAAAGCCATAGCGCCCAACGGAAATTTCATCCTTCGGGAGGGTGACAGGATCTTTGTAACCGCTTTTACCAATACCCTGACCATCCTGCTGAAAAACCTGGGTATCATCACACACAAGGCGAAGCGCGCCATTCTCTGCGGCGGCGGGCGTGTCAGCTATTATCTGGCGAAACAGCTTGAAAACAGCGGCATGGGGATTCAGATCATCGAACAGGATGCCGAGCGGTGCAGACAGCTGGCGGTGCAGCTGCCTTCGGCGTGCATCATTCAGGGAGATGCCAGCAATCAGCTGCTGTTGGAGCAGGAGGGGATTTCCAGCTGCGATGCGGTGGTGACATTGACGGGGCTGGACGAACTTAACATGATCATTTCCCTCTATGGAGCAAGCTGTAAAGTACCCCAGATCATCACGAAGCTGGGACATATTGAAAATACGGATATTCTGGGCAATCTCTCTCTGGACAGCGTGATTTCGCCCAAGGAATTGTGCTGCAATACCATAGTGCAGTATGTGCGTGCCATGAAAAATCAGACCGGTGCCGCGCTGACGGTCCACACCATAGCGGACGGCCAGGCGGAGGCAATGGAATTCCTGGTGGACGGGAAGGTGAAGCATTGCGGCGTGCCTCTGAAGAATCTGAAGCTGAAGAAAGGTGTTCTGGTGGTATGTATCGCCAAGGGAGCGAAGATGGAGATACCAAACGGCGACTCCTATTTCAACATCGGTGATATCGTTTATATCGTCACCAGTAAGGAAAAGAGCATTTATCAGCTGAACGATATGTTTGAATCGTAAATCAGAATATGTGAGAGGCTTGCTATGAACTATAAAATGATGGGAAGATTCATCGGTAAGATACTGATGGTGGAGGCTGCATTTATGGTGCCTGCCATGCTGATCAGCCTGTATGAAGGAGAATTTGCTTCTGTCAGGGCTTTTATGTGGACGTTGGCGGCGATTGTCCTGTTGGTTGTGCTGCTGATGTGGCTGTGCAAAGGCTCCAAGAATAAATTTTATGCCAAAGAGGGACTGGCATGTGTGGGCATCAGCTGGATCGTCATGAGTTTTCTGGGGTGTCTGCCTTTTTTCATTTCCGGCACCATACCTGACTTTGTGGATGCTTTTTTTGAGATCGTATCCGGATTTACCACTACTGGAGCGTCTATCCTGCCGGAGGTGGAAGGGCTGCCTAAGGGAATTCTGTACTGGAGGAGTTTCAGCCACTGGCTGGGAGGGATGGGCGTGCTGGTATTTCTTCTTGCCGTTTCCTCCATGGGAGGCGGCGACAACGGCTATACCATGCATCTGCTCCGCGCGGAGAGTCCGGGCCCCAATGTGGGCAAGCTGGTGCCGAAGATGAGGAAAACGGCCAGTATCCTTTATCTGATCTATATCCTGCTGACCATATTGGATGTGTTCTTTCTGATGCTGGGTAAGATGCCGCTGTTTGAGGCGGTCTGTACCGCTTTCGGAACAGTGGGCACCGGAGGCTTCGGTATTAAAAATGACAGCATGGCCAGCTACAGCCCTTATATCCAGAATGTCTGCACCGTTTTCATGTTCCTGTGCGGTGTGAACTTTACCTGTTTTTACCTGCTTCTGATCAGACAGGTGAAGAATGTATTCCGGGACGAGGAGCTGAGACTGTATCTGGGGGTGGCGGCCGCCAGCATCCTGGTGATCACGCTGAATCTGAGAGGATTTTACGACACCTTCAGCGAGACACTGCGCCACGCGGCATTCCAGGTAGCTACAATCATGACTACCACGGGATTTGCCACTACGGATTATGAACTGTGGCCGGGACTGTCAAAGGCGATCATGCTTGCCCTGATGATCATCGGGGCAAGCGCCGGCAGTACGGGAGGCGGCTTTAAATGCGGAAGGGCGTTGCTGGTATTAAAGAGCCTGCGCAGGAGCGTGCAGAAGATCGTGCATCCCCAGAAGGTGCAGGTGGTACGAGTCAACGGACAGCCCATAGACGAGAAAGTGCTGCAGAATACCAATGCCTATCTGGCGGCTTATGCGATTCTGATCATTGCCAGCTTTATTCTGATCTCTGTGGACGGTTTTTCGATTACAACGAACCTTTCCGCGGTGCTGGCATGTTTCAACAATATAGGGCCCGGCTTTGAGATGGTAGGCCCCACCAGCAACTATGCGGCATTCGGAACATTTTCCAAGCTGGTGCTTGCCCTGGACATGCTGGCCGGCAGACTGGAAATTTTTCCGATATTGATTTTATTTTCACGCACTACCTGGGCACACAGGTGAGTATTTTTGGACACGGAAATGCATCTCAGTTATCTCAGTTAGCGGGGATTATGAGGATGCTGGAGGAACAGGAACAGGAGGACATGAATTATGGTAAAACTGACACCACCCATGGGTTGGAACTCATGGAACACTTTTGGTGAAAACATTAACGAAGCCCTTATTTTTGAGACAGCGGATGCCATGGTGGCAAACGGTCTGCCGGGGAAGGGTTACGAATACCTTGTTATTGACGACTGCTGGTCGCTGCGTGAGCGGGATGGAAATGAGCGCCTGGTGGCGGATCCGGTGAAATTTCCCCACGGGATGAAGGCCGTGGCGGATTATGTGCATTCCAAAGGGCTGAAATTCGGCATGTATTCCTGTGCGGGGAATCTGACCTGCGCGGGATATCCGGGCAGCTTTGAGCATGAATTTATCGATGCCGAGACCTTTGCGGAGTGGGGCGTGGACTTTCTGAAGTATGATTACTGCTATCACAGTCCCATCATTCCCGGAAAATACCTATACCGCCGTATGGGACTTGCTCTGGAGAACTGCGGCAGGGATATCCTGTTCAGCGCATGTTCCTGGGGAGCGGACGAGACCCATGAATGGATCAAGACTACGGCGGCTTCCATGTGGCGTTCCACGGGAGATATCTTTGATACCTGGGAATCTGTGAAAGATTTAACAAAACAGCAGGAAAAACTCCATCCCTACAATGGCGTGGGCTGCTTTAACGATATGGACATGTTGGTGGTAGGCATGTACGGCAAAGGAAATGTAGGCCTGAAAGGCTGCAGTGACATTCAGTACAAAACCCATTTTTCCATCTGGGCATTTATGGGTTCTCCGCTGATGATCGGCTGCGATATCCGGGATATGAATCAGGCCACGAAGGATATTCTGTGCAATGAGGAACTGATCCGCATCAATCAGGACAGAGCCTGCCGCCAGCCGGTGAAGCTGAACGGCACCTGGGCGGGACCGGACCTGCTTCTGTATTCCAGGCAGCTGGAAAACGGCGACATTGCCATCGGATTGTTTAATATGAGCGAGGAAAAGGCTGCCGCAAGGCTGAACCTGGATGAAGTAGGACTTCCCTTCAGCACGGGCAGAACGCTGGCCTGCAGGGACGTCTGGAGCGGAGAGGAGTTTGCCGTCAAGAATGCAACGATGATCCGTGAACTGGCTCCCTTCGACTGCGAGGTGCTCAGAGCCAGGGTGGTTACATTGTAACGAAGGTGCTTGTAAGCAAGAGGTATCCGGCATTTTGATAAAGGAATCAGATTGAATGATTGCGATTGATTTTGGAAATCTCTGTTTTAATTCAGTGGCTTCAGAAGAGAATATTCTGGTTGTTGCAGCCGATAAAAATATGTATTTATCAATAGATAACTTTATAGTGGCAGCTTTCGATTTTTTGGAATCAGACGAGAGGTTTTGCGGCAATTGGGCTGAGATATATAAAAACCGCACGAACTTACCGGCTTCTGCAGATGATATAGCATGGATGGAATCTCGATTGGATGAGATGAAGCAGCGTGTAAGTATTCTATATGAACCAATCATCAGAGCAGTAAATGTTGTCCCTCCTAAATGGAATGATATAACTTTAGGAATAGAAAGGACAAATGAATACATTTTATTTTTATGGGGTAATTCAGCATAAAGTTCAGTTTGAAGAAGTGCGGGTCGTGTTTGTGCAGTTACGGAGGGCGTGTGGTGAAAGACGGCTGTATGCAGTGCGGCAAATCGCTTACATATAACGAAGTGGGAGCTTATAAAAAGTTTGTAAACCGGGGAAGCAGGCAGTTTCTCTGCAAGGTATGTCTGGCCGGGAAGCTGGATGTGACAGTGGAGGACATTGACCGGAAGATTGAGCAGTTTAAGGCCCAGGGGTGTACTTTGTTTGTCTGAACAGGGGAAAGGTGCCCATACCTATGAGGAGGCGGTGGCGATACAAGTTGAGATACAGGATGATTTTGACCTGGACAAGATTGCTTCCTGCGGTCAGTGCTTTCGTGTAAGGAAAGATGGGAGCGGAAGGTTTCGTTTTATAATGGGTGATTTGCTTCCCATAAGGCACATTGCAGGTTATTACATAAATTTGCGATGAAAGGGGCATAAAAAGGATGGGGAAGGATATGGTTTTTGAAAATGTAGCCAGGCAGAGTAATTTTACTCTGGAAAATCAGAACGGAAAAACCGAAAATTTCAGGGATGTGGACATAGAAGATTATCTGGCTGATATGTTCGATGACCCGGATCAGTTTGTGATCCTGACAGCTCCCCAGCCGCAGCACAAAGTGAGGTATGTTCAGGCCTGCGTCCAGGATGAGGGGATTGAGGTAGAGCTGGGCATCCAGGAGGAAGGGACCAGGCTGTTTGGCAAATTATGTACGGAGGAAGAGTGTTATCGTATTTTTCTGGATTTCTATGATAATACCTTTGTGCCGGACATGAGTGAATACAAGCCGGTAGAATTTTAGAAGGGATAGAAATTGTTCTGCCATGTCAGGCACTGAATGGGTACATGCGGAACTATAAAACAGCATGTGCCCAATCAGTGCCCAGAAGAATTACCGGCCCTGCACTTGGGACGGGAATCCTTCTGCTATGTCAGGCACTGAATGGGTACATGCGGAACTATAAATAGGAGGAAAAAAGATGGAATTATTAAAGGGTAAGGTTGCTATGGTTACAGGCGGTACGAGAGGAATCGGGTATGCCATCGTGAAGCTGTATCTGGACAACGGCGCATCCGTTGCGCTCTGCGGTTCCAGGCAGGAGACAGTGGATAAGGCGCTGGACAAGTTAAAAGCGGAAAATCCGGACTATAAAGTGATGGGACTGTGCCCTGACCTGCAGAATCCGGAAGAGGTGGGCAAGGCAGTGGCTGCAGTGAAAGAGACTTTCGGTCGTTTTGACATCATGGTGAACAACGCCGGCGTGTCCGCAAGAGACAGCATCTATGACTACAAGCCGGAGGATTTCGCGAAAACCATGGCGCTTAACGTCAATGCGGTATTTAACTGCGCCCAGGCAGCCGCAAGGGTAATGAAGGAGCAGGGAGGCGGCGTTATCCTGAATACCAGTTCCATGGTCAGCATCTACGGACAGCCTTCAGGCGCGGCATATCCTACATCCAAGTTCGCGGTGAACGGTCTGACCAAGTCCCTTGCAAGGGAACTGGGCAAGGATAACATCCGTGTGAATGCGGTTGCGCCCGGCGTAACAAGGACAGATATGGTGGCGGTGCTGCCCGAAGCGGTAATTCAGCCCATCATCGCAGGCATTCCGCTGGGACGTGTAGGTGAGCCGGAGGATGTGGCAAATGCCTTCCTCTATCTGGCAAGCGATATGGCAAGCTATGTGACAGGTGTGGTGCTGTCTGTGGACGGGGCGGCAAGGACCTGACAGACAAAGGTGGCAAATGTTTCTGGGCGTGAGTATAGATTCTGGTGGCCTTAAGTATGATATATGCCCTTTCGGAATACAGGATAGGATGTTCTCTGTATTCCGGAAGGGTTATTTTACTGTTCGTCAAAGAAATTTGCAGTAAGCTACAACGAAAAAACGCAGGTATCGGTTATTCCCGCTGATTTTTCGTTGCAATAAGCGCCCGGATCCGTTCGGTCAGATTCCGGCAGGCGGTATACCGACCCCTTTGCGCTGAGCCAGAAATTGTGAAAATGCCTGCTTTTCAGGTGGTTGAGCCTGATTTCCCGGATCAGGCGGATTACCTTCTCCGTATCCACTTCCTTTGCGTAGGTAGCTTCTACTAACTCTGTAAAAAGCTTTTTGGCTTCCTGCTCTTTCTTTTCCTCAGGGATGCCCAGAAGAAAGTCTGAGGACACCCCGAATATTTCAGCCAGAGGGGGAAGCAGCTCCAGGTCGGGGTAAGCGGTCCCGTTTTCCCAGCGGCTGACTGCCTGGCAGGACATGCCCAGCCTGTCCGCAAGCTGTTCCTGTGTCATGTTGGCGGCTTTTCTCAGATTTCGTATTTTATCACCTAAAATCAGTTTCATATTGGCTCCTCTCTTCCGCATCAGCGGACGGAAATTGTTTTGTCACTCTGTAGACACTTCCTTATTACCGGTACTTTCGATATCGATAGATAGATTTTAACATGAAGTGTATTTCTGAATCAATCGTGCATATGTGGAGAGCCGCTTCCGCAAAATGGAAATCTGATCTTGTTGTAAACTTCAGGTTGATATTTTTTGTCCTGTCTTAAATCAGCATGTATTGTAAACCGGCTTCCTGTCGTTTAGAATATGGGTAACAGGAATGAGGAGGTTTAAAACAATATGATCAATCTGGAAAAAACAGGAAAACGGATTTCATCACTGCGCAGAGAAAGGGGGTATACAGGAGAAGCGTTGGCAGAGCGGCTGCAGGTGAGTCCTCAGGCCGTATCCAAATGGGAAAACGGGCTTTCCCTTACTTAAAGATATTGAAACAGGGACAGCCCCCACAGGTTACTTTCTAACACCAGCCCGGAGAACATAGCCAGACAGAGGAAACAGGAGGCCAGCCCCGGCCCCCTGTTTTATCATGCTCCCGTCCATCCGCACCAGCTTCCGGGAGGAAATGCGAGAGCGTCAGCGGCTCGCATCAGAGCGACGGCAATTCCCACGGGGGCCAGCTATCAGGTTTTGCCAGCCCATCGGCGGGGAATTGCCGTGGAGCGGAACCAACCCTATTCCCCGCCTTGCTCCCAACTGCCGACAACTGCCCAGCCGCCAGCCGTGGCGGGCCACCCAACCACCGACACCGCAACAACGCCACTTTGTCAACAACAAAAAATCCCCCGTTCCGTAAAGCAGGGGATAAAAGCAGGGGAAAGTCAGCGTAGCCCTAAATCGGACAAAGCTTGCAAAGGCCATGTTATAGTCCACATATCGAATTGTGCCTCGAAGCTGTCCGTTGCTCTGGGAGCAGTTTTGTTTATGGTACTGGCCATCCAGATTTTTCTTGGTGTCCTGTGCCAAAAGGAAGTGATTAAGCTTTATTCAATGGAGACACCTCAGGAAAGAAGGTTGTCTTATCTGGGGGAGTTGCTGTGCAGCAAGGACTGTGTTTATGACTTGAAGGTGAATGGCTCCACCAGCTATATCCGTTTGCTTCAGGAAAAACAGGCGTCCCGGATCCTGCGGGACAGGGTTCGGATTACATTGCGTTCGGAAAAATATTATATGCTCAACCTGCTGCTAATGCTTTTATGGCTTGTGACGTTGGTTGGGTTATTGCTGAAACGGCTTTCTGCTGGAACAGTAGCTTTTAGCCTGTTTGCAACGCTCCTTGGTGTATACCCAGTTCTCACAGGGTATCTCAATACATTGTCTTATTATTTTTCATCCCTTGGAGGGGAGTTCCTCATTATTCAGGCAAAGTCGGAATTTGAAGGGTTTGAGGAAGAGGATGGGATAGAGGATGGCCTTGCGGCGGCAGAGGAAGGGAGGATAGATAGCCATGAGCTTTGCTCCCAGGAGCCGGAGGCTTCTTGGGGGTATAGGATTCAGGTAAGCCATGTGGATTTCTGTTATCCGGGAACAGACAGGCTGGTTTTAAAGGATGTGAGTTTTACGCTGCGTCCCAGGGAAACGATTGCGTTTGCAGGGGCAAATGAGTCGGGTAAATCCACGATGATCAAGCTGCTGTGCGGGCTGTACCGCCCCGTGAATGGGCATATCTTTGTGAACGGCACAGAAATAGAAAAGCTTTCCCCGGAGCTTCGCCCGCAGATCTTCAGCGCCGCATTTCAGGATTATGAAAGTTATTCCTTAACCATGGGAGAGAATGTGGGTCTTGGCAATCCAGTAGAGATTGAAAATTTAGAAATGATTCGGGCGGCGCTTAGAGAAGCGGGGGCAGAAAATCTTGAGAACGAAGTTTCGGGCGGGCTTTCTGCGAATTTGAACCATCTGGAAGAAAACGGGGTATCCCTCTCTGGGGGGCAGTGGCAGAGGCTTGCCATTGCCAGAGCCTGTATGGGGCGGGGGCAGTATCTGCTCCTGGATGAGCCGACGGCAAGCATCGATCCTGTGGCGGAAAGCCGTATGTATCGTGACTTTGTCCGGATTCTTGAGGGGAGAGGGGCGGTGATCGTGTCCCACCGTCTGGCCAGTGCCATGTTCGCGGATCGGATACTGGTATTTGACCAGGGAAAGATTGTGGAGAGTGGAAGCCATACGGAGCTGTTGCAAAAGGGTGGGCTGTACAGGGAAATGTTTGAAAAACAGGCCGCATGGTATCAAGATGAAAAGGAAGGAGGGGGAGGAACGTGAAGCAGAACCGTATTGTCGCTTCTGTTTTTAAAGCAGTCTGGAAATGTGCGCCCCTGGCGGTAAGTGTGACACTGCTCTGTTACCTTGGCACGGCGGCAGCCGTATCACTGTCCACGGAGATACTGGCGCGGCTGTTTGGCGCTGCCAGCGATGCCGAATTTGGCAGGATGCGGGGGGTGATTATTCTGGCGGCAGCCTATATGGGGATGCAGATTCTACAGAAGCTTTTGAATGTTATCAGTGATATCGCTTGGAATGTGGGAGTGGATGAGAAGTGCCGGTATCATTTCCGGATAAGGCTGCAGGAGAAAGCGGCCTCCTTGCCTCTGATTGACTTTGAGGACGCGAAAAAGCTGGATCAGCTCCAACGGGCAAGCACCTGCGTGGAGGATTCCGTCATTCCCAGCTGCTTTTACAACATCATGATCCTGGGGGAATGTGCCGGCATTGTTTTGGGGCTTATGACTGTACTTTGCAGCTATAGCCCATGGTTCCTTCTAATTTTGCTTATTACGATTGCACCCTATCCCATCAGCCGTATCCGGATGGGAAAGGAATTCTACCAACTGCATTGGTTCCAGGCGGCAGGAATTCGAAAGAGGGATTATCTTTATTCAGTTTTTACGGACAAGCGCTCCCAGCGGGAGCAGAGGATTTTCCGGTTTGGGGATTATGTCAAGGAAAAGTGGGAGAAGGAGCGGAATCAGGTAGCGGATGAGCTGAATGCATTTCGTGTAAAGGACAGTAAACGGCTGGCGCGGTGCGAACTGTTGATAACGTTGGGATATTTGTTAAGTATCCTGCTGTCTGTCCTGCTGGTGTTCCGGGGGGATATTGCAGTTGGCGTATTTGGCGCTGCAATTTTTGCATTCCAAAGGGTGCAGGGCGAGGTACAGGCGTTTTTTTCCCTGATAGCTACGTCTTTTCAGGAGATCTTGGAAGCAGGGAATTATTTTACATTCCTGACGCTGGAGGAGGAGCCAAAGAGGAGCGGGCATTTTGACAGGCTGAAAGAGGGGATCGAGGTGGAGGGAGTTTCTTTTGCCTATCCCAACACGGCTCGGCCAGCGGTGGAAATTGAGCGGTTGCGGATCCGCGCGGGTGAGAGCGTGGTGATCATTGGGGAGAACGGGAGCGGGAAAACCACCCTTGGAAAGCTGCTGGCTGGATTATACGAGCCTCAGAAGGGTGTTATCCAATATGATGGGCAGCCTCTGAAAAACATTTCCAGAGAGGAGCTTGCCAGAACAATATCTTCTGTATCCCAGAGCTTCGTGGATTACCATTTGACTGTCAGGGAGGGCATGGGCATCCATAGCCCGCAGTTTTCAGAGGACGATGGGAGGGCTTTTCACTCTCACACCAGGCCGCATTCAATATGTGGCATAAAGTCCTCATGGACTTCCAGAATATGCTGGAAAAGGAATCGGTTATCCTGTCCGGTGTCGAAGAACTTGATGAAAGCGATTTCCCGGGGAAGTCGGATGCGATTCATTACCGTGGAGTAGCCACAAAATACATTAACCGCTACAACGCATTTTGCATTCTGGTGTGCAGACAGCCTGGCAGAATCGCTGTTTCATTCGTTGTGCAGTATTGGAAATGGTTGCTGTTGACATGGTGTGTATGATATCAATAACTACAAATTAGTAGTAATTGGAGGCAATACTGACATATCTATTGACTAACACCAAAGTTTTATATGTTAGAATTCTGCCGATTTGTTTTACCGACAGATTTTTGACAAAATTAAGTAACATATGGCAAAAGAATCTTATTGTTTCTGGGGTGATCCCTTGATATAATCGATGTCTGGATTGATCTATAGGATAAAACCACAGTAACATTAGGATAAATAATGTGGTGTGGATCGTTTGAAAGATGGCTTAAAAGGTGAATATATTGGAATTGTTTGGAATTGGATGTTCTATGATTTGCCTGATAGTTTTCATGTTATTAGACGAGACAAACCCTAAAACAAAGGAATGGCTTGTATGTGCTTTGGTTTCGAGTTATTCTGGACGGAAGGAGGTGAAAATATGAAGAAGGAGTATACGGCAACAGTATTAATTTGCTTTGGCGAATTGACAGAAGTAGTGGGTAGATATAGAAGTACTCACGGCTGTGGTGGAGGATCAATGTGTCAATAGCAAGACAATTTTGTGTTTCGTGCATTCCACTAACTTAGAATTTTGATACCTACAATTCTTTAACACCTAATTCGTATTATAAAGTGTTACAAT